>NZ_FQVM01000038.1 GCF_900129365.1 Clostridium fallax | reverse complement strand
AATCCCAATATACTTTACTTTACTCAGAAAATTCTATTTTTCATTAATAAATTATTATATTTATTTAAGTATCCTCACTATTTTTCTTTTTTACTTTATAATTTAAAATGTTAAAAATTAGTTTATATTTACTTTGATAAAAAATTCTAATTTTATATAGAACTTTAATCTTTATTTATAAAGAATTAATCATTAAAATATCTTTAATGTTAAATAATACTACTATTAAATATAATTTTATAAAACTTTTAAAGTAAATTTATTTCATTATTTTTCTATTTAATTACTTTAAAACTTTAATATTCCTAAAGATTATGATTTTTTACAGCTCTATCCCTTTATTTTTTTCTAATATTGGATTAAAATTAATAATAAAAGTAAATATTTATAATTAATTAAATAAATTTTATTGGTATATATTCGAACTTATTTATTAAATTTATGAATTATAAAAACATACCGATAATTATATAATGTGTAAAAAATTTTTGTACAGGAGAGAATAATATGTCAAACGAAATTAATTCATCTAACTTTATAAGAAATATAGTTGTTGAAGACTTAGAGTCTGGAAAACACAAAAAGATAATAACTCGTTTTCCACCAGAGCCAAATGGTTATTTACATATAGGTCACGCTAAATCTATAGTTTTAAACTTTGGATTAGGTGATGAATTTAACGGAAGAACTAACCTAAGATTTGATGATACTAACCCAATAAAAGAAGATACTGAATATGTGGATTCTATTGAAAAAGATGTTAAATGGTTAGGTTATAAATGGGATGAACTTCATTTTGCATCAAATTATTTTGATACTATGTATGAAAAAGCTCTACTTTTAATAAAAAAAGGAAAGGCTTATGTTTGTGATTTAACTGCTGAGGAAATGAAAGAATATAGAGGAACTCTAACTGAACCTGGTAAAGAAAGTCCTTATAGAAATAGAACTATAGAAGAAAATCTTGAATTATTTGAAAGAATGAGAAACGGTGAATTCAAAGATGGAGAAAAAGTTTTAAGAGCAAAAATAGATATGTCTTCTCCTAACATAAATATGAGAGACCCTATTATATATAGAATAGCTCATACAGAGCACCATAATACAGGAGATAAATGGTGTATATATCCTATGTATGATTTTGCTCATCCACTTGAAGATGCTATAGAACATATAACTCATTCTATATGCACTCTTGAGTTTGAAGATCATAGACCTTTATATAACTGGTTTGTAGAAGAATGTGAGATGGAATCTCATCCAAGACAAATAGAATTTGCAAGATTAAATATAACTAATACTGTAATGAGTAAAAGAAAGCTTAAATTATTAGTTGATGAGAAAATAGTTGATGGTTGGGATGATCCTAGAATGCCTACTATAGCAGGTCTTAGAAGAAGAGGTTATACTCCAGAATCTATAAGAAACTTCTGTCATGCAATTGGAGTTTCAAAAGCTGCATCAACAGTTGATAGTCAAATGCTTGAATACTTCATAAGAGAAGATTTACAAACAAAAGCGCCTCTTGCAATGGCTGTTATGAATCCATTAAAACTTGTAATAACAAACTATCCAGAGGATAAGGTTGAAATGTTAGAACTTGAAAATAATGCAAAAGATGAAAGCTTAGGTAAAAGAGAAGTTCCATTCTCAAGAGAACTTTATATAGAAAGAGAAGACTTTATGGAAGTTCCACCTAAAAAATACTTTAGATTATTCCCGGGTAACGAAGTTAGACTAAAGGGAGCTTATTTTGTAAAATGTAATGAAGTTATTAAAGATGAGAATGGTAATGTAACTGAAATTCACTGTACTTATGATCCAGAAACTAAGAGTGGTTCAGGATTTACAGGAAGAAAAGTTAAAAGTACTATTCACTGGGTTGATGCAAAACATGCAGTTCCAGCTGAATTTAGATTGTATGAACCTTTAATACTAGACAATTTAGAAGAAAATGAAGGCAAAAACTTCTTAGAGCAAATAAATCCAAATTCATTAGAAGTTCTTAAAGGTTTTGTTGAACCAACAGCATTAAAAGATGCTAAAGCTGAAGACAAATTCCAATTAGTAAGAAATGGTTTCTTTACTGTTGATTCTAAAGATTCAAGTAAAGATAATTTAGTTTTAAATAGAATAGTATCATTAAAGAGTTCATTTAAATTAAAATAAAAAATTCTTAATATAAATAAAAAGGATAGCTAGGTAATTATGAAAAATAATTATTCTAACTATCCTTTTATTTTAACTATAAATTACATAAATTTAAAATAACTTTAAATATTAGAACTAAAATCTTTATCTATAAATTAAAGTTCTATAAATTTTTTAAATCTATTTCTTACTTTATCTTCTCCCATAATTTGCATTATAGTATAAAGATCTGGTGTATTATTTCTATGAGCTAAAGCTGATCTTACTGATCCTGCTACATCTGAAACCATACCTTTGAATTGTTCCGGATTTTTCTTAAAGGCTTTTCTATCTGTAGCATATCCTAAATCTATAGCTACCTTTTTTAAGTCTTCAAACCAAGTATCTTTATCAGTGTTAAAGTTATATGCTTTAGCATAAGCTTCTATAACCCTCTTTGCTTCTTCTAAATCAAGATTTTTTGGAAGTTCTACATTCTCCTTTGTTTCCTTATCAAATAATTCATCAAAGAAGTAGAATATTTTTTCTTTTACATCACTCCACTTTGCAAAATCTTTTCTTGGTTTTGGGCCTTCTTTATCTATATTAAATATTTGTTTTGCCATTGCTTCATTATTAGTTACTAAATCATACATCTCTTTATCAAATTCTTTAGCCCAATCTACATAATAATTATATACATCTTCCGCTTTGATTTTACATATTACATCTTTACTTACATCATTTAATTTTATGATATCAAATAAAGCTCCACTTTTACTCATCTTATCTAAAGATACTTTAAATTCATGATAATCTACATTAGGATTCTCTGCTCTCCACTCTTCAAAAGAAGAATTAATAATATTTAATAAGTATTCTATAACTGATACTGTTGGATATCCTTCTTCTCTATAATAGCTTACAGCACTTTCAGCATCTTTTCTCTTTGAAAGTTTTCTTTTTGATCCACCATCTTGTTTCATAATTGTTGGGATATGAGCATAGTTTGGTACCTTTAATCCTAGAACTTCAAATAACTGAATATGAATTGGAAGTGATGATAACCACTCCTCCCCTCTTATAACATCAGTTGTTCCCATAAGTGAATCATCTATAGCATGTGCAAAATGATATGTAGGTAATCCATCACCTTTTATTATTACTATATCTTGATTATTTTCTGGAAATGATACATCTCCCTTTATTAAATCATGAAATTCCACTCTCTTTTCTGGGTTTCCTGGAGACTTCATTCTTATTATATAATTTTCTCCATTGTTTATTTTCTCAATTGCTTCTTCTGGAGTTAAATTTCTATACTTAGCATATTTTCCATAATATCCAGGAGTTATTTTTTCTGCTATTTGCTTTTCTCTTAATTCATTTAATTCTTCTGGAGTGCAAAAACATGGATAAGCTAATCCTTTTTTTATTAAATCTTTTGCAAAAGTATTATATATTTCTCCTCTTTGACTTTGTCTATATGGACCATATTCTCCTTTTTCTGAATCTTCTCCAGTCATTCCTTCGCTAAAATCCATTCCAAAGTTGTGCATAGTTTTTATAGTATCTTCTATAGCACCTTCAACTTCTCTTTTTTGATCTGTGTCTTCTATTCTTAAATAAAATATTCCATCACTTTGATTTGCTAATCTTTCATTTATTAAAGCTGCGAAAACTCCACCTATGTGTTGGAAGCCAGTAGGACTTGGTGCATATCTTACCACCTTTGCTCCCTCTTTTAAGTTTCTCTTTGGATATTTCTCCATATAATATTCTGGTGTTTTAGACACATCAGGAAATATTAATTCTGCTAATTTTTCAAAACTCATTTTATCACCTTGCCTTTTCTATAAATAAATATAAAAAACCTCTCGACCTAAACCCTTAGGACGAAAGGCTACTTCCGCGTTACCACCTAAATTGATTAAGAACTAATAATATTCAATACTTAATCCTCTTACTTCTTTTTAAGGTAAGAATCCCACAAGCTTATTCTCTAATCTTTAATTAATCCATAAAAATTATAGAACTTAACTTATAGCTCCAGAGCTTCTTTCAATAGGATTAATTTCTAAGTTTTCACCATCCTTAGATCTCTTTAAACTAATTTACTATATACTCTTCTCCTTCATAGCCTAAAATATTAAATTTTACTTTTCTTATTAATTTAATATATAAATCATTTATTTTTTATATTTAATATTAATTTTTTACTAATTAATAAAGCAACTTAATTATAACTTTCTTAGCCTTTATTGTAAACATAATACCTAAAAATTATCCTCTAATTTAAATTTTAAGATTTTATATAATTAAATTATAATATTGTCAATAAGTATTTGATTATATAACAAAAAATTTACAAATTCGTAGATTATTTAGTCTATTTAATAGAAAACTAAAATGTTTTATTTTTCTTAATTTTCACAATAAAAAACTCTATAATAATAAATATAATAACTCTATATAACAAATATAAAATAGAAAAATGTAAAATGAAATTATGAACTTTGTTAACTTTTTTAATTCTTGTTTTTTTTTACATTTAAAACTTTTTTTTAATGTATATAATAATACATATGTATTATATATGGAAAGAGTGGTTTTGTATGAATAAAGAATTAGATAAAATACTTCTTGATGAAATTCCTTATATTAAGGAATGCGGAAATAAATTTATCAATAATGAAATGTCAAAAATGGAGTTTAAAGGTATATCCGGAAGATTTGGAGTTTATGCTCATAGAGATGGTAAAGAATTTATGATAAGACTTAGAACCTCTTGTGGCGTTATCTCAAAAAAACAACTTCATATAATTTATAATTTAGCATCTAAATATAAGTTAGACAAAATACATTTAACTACCCGTCAAGCAGTTCAACTTCATGGTTTATCAATTGATAACATATGTAACATTATGAAAGAGGCCCTTTTAGAAGGTATATATACTCGTGGTGGTGGTGGAGATTTCCCAAGAAATGTTGCTTTATCTCCTCTTTCAGGAGTAAATGAAAATGAAGTTTTTGATGTAACTCCTTATGCAATTGCTTGCGATAAATATTTCTTAAAGAAAATATACACTTATAAGTTACCAAGAAAATTAAAAGTATCTTTTTCAAATAATAATAATGATTCTGCTCATTGTACTGTTCAGGATTTAGGATTTGTTGCTACAAAAGAAAATAATAAAAACTATTTTAAAGTATTCTTTGGTGGTGGACTTGGTAGAAATCCAGCTGTGTCTATTGAATTTCCAGAATTAATAGATCCAAAGGATGTTTTATATCACATAGAAGCTATAACTCAACTATTCATTCATGAAGGTAATTATGAAAATAAAAGTAAAGCTCGTGTAAGATATATAACTGAAAAATTAGGCAAAGATGGATTTATATCTGAATATAAAAAATATCTTTCTGAGTTAAAAGCAAAAGGTGATCTAGATTTACATATAGAAGAAATCAATTATGAAAAACAAGGTGTAAATCTTGATTTAACTCATAAAAGATTATTTAAACAAAAACAAGAAGGTTTATACAGTGTTTATATTAAACCAATTGGGGGAATATTATATCTTAAAGATTTAAAAAAAGTTTTAGATTTTATAGATAATGTTTCTAATGTAATGATAAGATCCACTATGGAAGAAGGTTTTTACATCTTAAATCTTAACGGTAATGAAGCTAGAGAATTTTTAAGAATAACTGAAAATTTAGGTGGAGAAACATCACTTGAACAAAGTGTTTGCTGTATAGGAGTTCCTATTTGTCAAATGGGAGTTTTAGAAAGTCAAACTGAACTTAATAAAATAATTAATTATTTTAAAGAAAAAAACTTTAAAAAAGATGTTTTACCTTCAATTCATATATCAGGATGTCCAAATTCTTGCGGTGCACATGAAATAGCAGGTATAGGTCTTGTAGGGAAGAAAAAAAGAGTAGATGGTGAATTACTTGATATATTTGAGCTACATTTAGGTGGCCACTTAAATATTCCAGGTACATCTTTAGCAAAAGTTTATGGAGATATTCCTACTAATAAAATTCCTGAACTTTTATATAAATTTGCTTTAGAAGTAGATAAATCAAATTTAGACTTTTCAACTTGGTTAAAAAATAATGAGGATTTAGCAAAAGAAATAATTTCTAAATATGCTGTTTAATATTTAAGCAATATATTAAATACTTACTGTAAAATTACTAAATTACAAATAAATTTTTTTAAATTACTATTACACCTTAAAAATTAGCTATAGGACAAAAAGTAATCCTATAGCTAATTTATTTTAATACCATAAATCTTTATAACTTATATATTTTTTATTTTATATAAGTTTTATAATTATTAAACTTAAAATTTAATAATTATTTCTGTTCCTTCACCTAGTTTACTTTTAATATCTATATTTCCATTATAATTATCTATAATTTTTTTTGCTATAGATAAACCTAATCCAAAGGACTTCTTATTATTACTTCTTGCTTTATCCACTTTATAAAATCTATCTACAATCTTTGGAATTTCTACTTTTTCAATTCCTATTCCATTATCCTTAACAGATAAATATAAGTTGTTATTTTCTTTATAAACATTTATAATAATTTTCTTATCTTTTTTATTATTATATTTTATAGCATTATCTATTAATATTATTAAAATCTGCTTAAAATCTTCTTCTCTTATATTAAATTTAATATCCTCTTTAGAATATATTTCAAAATCCACTTCTGAATTTAAAATTTTAAAACTATCTACAGTATCCATTAATAAATTATAAATATATATTGATTGTATATTTATATCCTTAATATCATTATTAGTTCTTGAAAGAACCAAAAGTTCATTTACAAGTTTTATAAGCCTATTAACTTCTTCTAAACAAATATTTATAGACTTTTCTAATGTTTTCTTATCATCTTTTCCCCATCTTTTCAGCATATTTAAATGTCCTTTAAGAATAGTTAGTGGAGTTCTTAGCTCATGTGATGCATCTGCTACAAACTGTTTTTGTTTATTAATAGATTCTTCAAGGTTATCCATCATAGAATTAAATATAATATTTACCTTGTCAAATTCATCATTGCTTTCTGATATAGGAACTCTTGTTTTAATATCTTCTTCCTTTATTTCTTTCATAGTACTGCTTAACATTTTTAATCTCTTTAAAAATCTTTTTGATACATAAATTGCTCCAATTACACTTAAAATTACTCCTAAAAATATTAGAATTAAAAATACAGGCAAATACCTCTCTATAAAATCTTCAAAAATATCTATACTTTCTATTATTTGAACATTATAGTTTTTATTATTTATTTCAATAGGGCCATTTAAAATTACATATTTTTTAAAATCTATAAATCTAGATTTTATTTTAATTTCTTTATTATAATTTTTTATTTGTATCTTATTCCATAGCTTAGAAGGAGTTTCAAATAAAACCTCTTCTTTGTTATAAATTCTTATTTCTCCATGATCTTTTTTTAATAGTTTAAGGTCTATAAGTTTCTTTTTATTGTTAATATTTAAATTAGTAAATAAGAATTTTATTTCATTGTATCTACTTTCAACTTGATTCTTTTGAAAATCTATAGTAAAAGAATTAAAGCTTATTAATTGAATAACTGTATATATTATAAGTATTGTTATGATTATACTTGAAGATACTAATGTAAGTTCTAAAAATATAGGTAGTTTTCTTTTTCTTTTCATATCATTCTCTCATTATATACCCAACTGATCTTATTGTTTGAATATATCTTTCTTTATCTTTTAAATCTAATTTACTTCTTAAATATCTTATATAAACATCTACCACATTAGTTTCAGCTTCATAATCATAACCCCATATATTTTCTAATAAAAAATCCCTTGTAACTACTTTATTTTTATTTTTTATTAAAGTTATTAAAAGTTCATACTCCTTATTAGTTAAATTTAATTCCTTATCTCCTATTTTTACAATATGAGATTCTATATCTATAGATATATCTTTAAAATTTATAAATTTCTTGCTTTGATTTTCTTCTCTCCTAAACACTACTTGTATACGAGCCAAAAGCTCTTCTATTGCAAAAGGTTTTGATATATAGTCATCTGCTCCTATATTAAGTCCTGCTACTTTATCCATAACACTATCTTTTGCACTTAACATTATTACCGGTGTATTTTTTTCTTTTTTAAGTCTGCGGCAAACTTCTAAACCATTTAATGTAGGAAGCATTAAATCTAAAAGTATTAAATCAAAATCTTGATTTAAAGCTTTTTTCAATCCTTCCTTTCCATCATCACATATATCTACTAAATATCCTTCATATTTTAACTCCATCTCTAAAAAAGATTCTATATTTTCTTCATCCTCTATTATTAAAATTCTTTTCATTTTGTCACCTCTACTAATAAAATAGTGAGCTAAAAGCTCACTATTTTTTCCTTACATAATTTCATTATATATAACTTTAAGAGAGGCTACTATTATTTTGATTTTTATTTACAATGTTTTCATTATTACTCTTTAAATTATTTTTTTCCCTATGATTATATTTATATTTGTATTTATTATGAGTTCTATCTTTTATTTTTAATATTCCACCAGTTCTAGCACTTAACTCTATTTCTCTTATCATATTTTCCTTATCTTTTATTTGAAATTCAAATTCTATATCTCCATCTTCTAAATTAAAATCTTTTTCAACCTTAACTATCTCTCCTGAAATTTTATTTAAAGCTATTTCTTCTAACTGCTGTTGAGTATAAGCTATATTACTTTTCATTCTATATATTAAAAATCCACCTATACTTCCACCGCCTATTAAAATAATACCTAAAGCTAAAGATAATGCTTTTATTATCTTCTTTTTATGTTCTTTTATCTTTTTAATTCCCTTATAACCAATATCCTTAGTATTTTTTATAACCTCTTTTGCAATTTCTTTAGTATTATAATCAATCTTTTTCATATAATATCTTCCTTTCAATTAATCTATGATCTAATTATAAATACTTAAAATTAATTTAAAATGAAATAAACCTTAATATTAAATTATAAGGAGATTAAAAATTTTTAATAAAACTATTTCTATAAGATTATATTATAAATTTTATAAAATAATATAAAAAAACTTATTTAGCTATTTTATTAACTAAATAAGTTTTAAAATTATATAGAATTTAATATAAATCATTCTATTTATTAATTTAACTACTTTAAAATAATTTTTAAATTGTACTTTATTTAAATTTAATTATTTTATTAAATTTAAATCTATTAAAGCTTTATATATACCATCATTATTTACATTTTCAGTATTTTTATAAGCATGTGGTAATAATCTTTCATGACTATCTCCCATAGCTATACCATATTTGACCATCTGGAACATTTCGATATCATTTTCCCCATCTCCAAAGGCATAGGTCTTTTCTTTATCAAATTTTAATTTATCTATTAAATATTCTATTCCATACGCCTTAGTATAGTTTTTTCTATACATATCATAAGAATTTTGACCTGGATGTTGCATAAATACAAATTCATCACTAAACTTTTCCATAAATTCTTTAAAGCCTTCTTCTCCATTATCAACAACTACAATTTTACTTACTGATATATCATCAAAACTCCATTTATCTGTAATGTTTTCTCTAGGGAGAGAAAAAGAATCTATTATCTTTTTAGAATATTCTTTAGTTAAATCCTTCATATATGATTTAGCTTGTCCTTCTAATAAAAACTTTATATCATTTTTATCACAAGTATGTAATATTTCTTTTAACTTTTCTTTATCTATTTCATCATTTAATATAACTTTGTCTTCTAACTCAATATAAGTTCCATTTGAAGTTATGTATCCATCAAGGCCTAAATCTACTATTCCTTTAGTTACAAAACTTTTAGGTCTTCCTGTTGCTAAGATTGTTAAATATCCAGCTTCTTGTAATTTTTTTATCCCTTCTTTAGTTTTTTCTGTAGGGTCACATATTCCTTTTCTGCAATCTATTAATGTTCCATCTACATCAAAAAATATAATTCCATTTATGTTTTTCATTTTAAATCACCCCATAATAATATAACATATAAAAAAATTTTTTTAAATATAAGAAGTCATACAATCTATTCTAGTTTGTATGACTTCTTATACAATATATTTATATTTTTTCTGTTATTATTTTAAGTCTTTGAGCTGATTCATTTAAATTATCTATAACTTCTGTTATCCTCTCTATAGAAGATACTTGCTCTTCAAATACATTATTAGATTCTGTAACATCCTTTGAAATCTCTCCTACAGATCCTTGTATTTTATTTAATACTTCATTAATCTTCTTAATAGATTCACTACTTGATATTGACAATTTCCTTATTTCATTTGCTACAACATTAAAACCCTTTCCAAACTCTCCAGCTCTCGAAGATTCTATAGCTGCATTAAGACCTAATAAATTAGTTTGTCTTGCTATATTTTGAATAAACTTTAATACCTCATTAGTATTTTTTGTTTCATCATAAGTATTATCCATGTTATTTTTTATTTTTGTATTTAATTCTAAAACATTGCAAACACCTTCATTTATAACATGAAGAGATTCTGTAATTTCTTCTAAAGATGTTGAGAGAGTCTCAGTAAGTTCTACCATATGTTTTTTTCTTTCTAAACTCCTGGCAATTACTATTGTCCCCACAATTTCTCCGTTTTCTTTAACTGGAATTCCAATTGCTCTTATTGACACTCCATATACATCTTTAGGAACTATAATAGATATAGGTTTCTTAGCCTTTAAGCATTCATCTGCACCACAACCTTTAGGAATCTTATCTCCCTTTTTAACTCCAAGCTTTATATTAGGACTATCTACTCCCTTTAAAAAATACTCAGTATTAGACATTGTAAATGCAACTTCATCATCAAAGTAGTATGGTAAATATTCTATAAGATTATTAAAAGATTTCATTAATTCATTATCATCTAAATTTGAAATAATTGTCATAGTTAAATACCCCCTCTTCTAAAGATTAATCTTTATTTTAAGACCTTTTATAATTTATTTATTCGTATAAAATTGTTATTTATTTAATAAATTATCTATTTTATGTATTATCTTTAATATTTTTATAATAATAACTTATTTTAAAAGACATATATAAAATAAAGAGATATAAACTTAAAAATAAATTTATATCTCTACATTGAATATAATTTAATACATTTTTTTAATTAAATAAGCTACATTTTCTGAAAATCTCTTTACTGTTTTTATTCCTTCTTCATCTTTTAAAGCATCTCCAGGTTCTTTACCAAATACTATATTCCAGTATGTAGAACCTGGTACTATCATATCATTTATAAAATAAAACATTAACATCTCTTGAATAGTAGATGTTTGTCCTCCACGTCTTGCTACTGCAATAGGTCCTCCTACCATTCTTGATAAAAAGTTTCCTTCTTTTTTAGATGCCATTGCAATTCTTTGAAGAGCTACCATAACCTCTCCTCTAGCTGTTCCCCAATAAACTGGTGATGCCACTATAAGTCCTTTTGCATCTTTAATTTTTTCAATAATTTCATGAAAACCATCATCATAACTCTCATTCATACAATCCTTTAAATCCATACCTGCTATAGATACTATTTCTGCTTTTAAATTATTTTCTTCAATAACTTTTGCACATTCTTTAAGAACATCCATACAATTTCCATCTTCCTTTGGACTTCCACTTAATAAAATAACTTTATTCATATTATTTCTCCCCTTTAAATAAAAATATCATTAATATTTATTATACATTATATAAATATAAGTTTTTTAATTATGTTCTTTATTAAAATTATACATCAATTTTTAATATTTCATCACTTTAAAATATAAAAAACTTACCTTTCATGGTATAATTTATATTATGGTAATAAATTCTATTTAAAATATTTTCTTTAAAAATCTATAAATATTAGGAGGTTTTAAAATGAATTTTTCAACAAACAAATTAGTAAAAGCTGCTCTTTTTCTAGCCTTAGGCATAGTAATTCCACTATTTTTTCATTTAACTAATATCCCTGGAAAAATATTTTTACCTATGCATATTCCTGTTTTACTTTGTGGATTTATTCTAGGTAAAGAATATGGATTTATAGTTGGTTTTATAACCCCTCTTTTAAATTCATTTATTTCAGGCATGCCCCCATTATTTCCTGTAGCTATTATTATGGCTTTTGAATTATCTGTATACGGTTTCTTTTCAGGATATCTTTATAAAAATAAAAAATTTAATATTTTTATTTCCTTAATAATTTCAATGATTTTAGGTCGATTAGTATCTGGTATTTTATATTATTGCCTTTTATCTGCACAAGGTAATAAATATACTTTATCTATTTTTGTGGCAAGTTCTTTCATTAAACCTTTTATGGGAATAATAATTCAACTCATATTAATTCCTATAATTGTTAAAGCTTTAGGAAATCATAAAGAAAGTATATTTTTAAATGAATAACAGGGAATTTTTTAATAAAATAGCTTCAAATTGGGATGAAATTTGCTATCATGATCCTAAAAAGCTAAGGAAAATAATAAACTTATCTAAAATAAAAGAAAATAGCCAAATACTAGATGTTGGAACAGGTACTGGTGTTTTAATACAATATCTTTTAAAAACTAATCCTAAATCTATTTTAGCTATAGATATAGCAGAAAATATGCTTAATATTGCTAGAAAGAAATATAAAGATGAAAGGGTTTCCTTTATAAGAGAAGATATATTAAATTTTAATGGAAAACTTTTTGATTACATATTTTTATATTCTGTATATCCTCATTTTGAAGATAAAGAAAAACTTTTTAAACATATTTATAGTTTATTAAAAAATAATGGCAAAATAATTATAGCTCATTCTGAAAGTAAAGAAAAAATTAATAATATACATAAAAGTAAATCTGAAGTAAAGAATCACCTATTAGATTCTGCTGAAACAACTTCAAATGTAATGAAAAAATATTTTATAATAAATAAAATTATAGATAATAAAGAAATGTATTTTATTTTAGGAGAAAAAAATATATAGATGTATTTAAATACATCTATATATTTTTACTTTATATAAATTAACTTTTTCAAATTTATTATATAATTTGTACAAATATTATAATTTAATTTTCAAAAACTTATTATATCTAAAATTTTAAAATAAGATATACTTTAAATGAAAAAACATTTTAAAAGTTATTTATATAAGTTACATTTCATAATTAATTATAATTTTAACTATTAAATTTTTAATAAAATCAATGTATAAATTTTGTATAGTGAATGGATAAAAAGTTCCTATAAAAAATAAAGAATTTTTTATAAATTGATTAACCTATATTTAAATATAAATTAATATATTATCCATTATCTTAAAAATCTATTATTGCTATAATTCTCTTATAGAGTTAAAAGATAGGAAGTAATTAATATGAATTTAGTAACCATAACAAAAATGTTTATACTTAAATATGGAATCATTAGTGTATTTGTTACAAGTTTACTTGAATATTTATGTATACCAATACCAAGCGAAATTGCACTACCATTTATTGGTGCAGTTGCGAAAAGTAATCATCAAAATATTTTACTTATAACTATAGTATCTATACTTGGAGGGTCCTTAGGATCATTAATAATGTTTCTATTTGGAAAATATATAGGAAATAATTTTCTTTGTAAACTAAAAAAAAATAATCCTAAATTTAAATTATCTATAGAAAAATCAGAAAAAATATTAAGAAAATATAGATATATCGGAGTATTTTTATCTAGAACCTTTCCTTTTGCTAGAACTTTTACCTCTATCATTGCAGGAATAATAAATATGAAATTAGATAGATTCTTATTTTTTTCTGCATTAGGTATGAGTCTTTGGAATTTCATTCTAATAAAATTAGGAACTATTTTTACCAAAAATAAAAAAGCTTTAAATCTAGTAATAAAAAAATACTCTACCATATTAATTATTATTATAATCATTCTAATAATTATAGCTATTATAAGAAATAAAAAGCTGATTAAAAAAACTAATAAATTATGATTATATATACTTTGTACTTATTTTAAATAAATATACAATTTATAAATACATAGTACCTCTTTAAAATATATAATTTTATAAAACAAAGGTGTATAAAATAATTAAAAAATCATTTTATACACCTACTTTTTTAATATTAATATTGATTTTTATATATTTGAATTTCTATGTCTAGATTATCTTCGAGATAAATTTATTCATATAAATCATTAGAAAATTTTATTAGTATCACTTTAATTTATTTATAGTAAGCTTGCTATTCCATTTCCTTGGATAGTCCATCCATCTATTATACCATTAATAAGCATATCTCCATTACGGCTAAGATAGTACCAACTTCCACTTACAAAATTCCATCCAGTCGCCATAACTCCATTATCACCTAAATAATACCATCTACCATTTATAGATTGCCATCCTTTTTCCATTGCTCCATTAGAGTTAAGAAAATACCATTTATTACAGCTATAAACCCATCCTGTTTTTAAAGTGCCATCGCTATTTAGATAATACCAGTTATTATCTATAAATTGCCATCCATTTTTCATAGCACCTTCTCTTAGGTAATACCAGTTAAATCCATCATTAAACCAATTTGTTCTCATAACCCCAGTATTACTAAAATAGTACCAATCTCCATTTAAAAATTCCCATCCAGTTTTAAATGTTCCATCACTATTTAAATAATACCAGTGTCCATCTATAGACTTCCATCCCTCTTTACTTTGTTCATTGTTTTGTTCATTATTTTGATTGTTATCTTGATTTTTATTAGCTTCTAAATCTAATTGAACTAAAATAGGATCGTGGTCACTTAATCTTCCATATCCTTTAGTAAATTGTGAATTTATATTTACTATATCAAATTTAGCTTGATCCTTTAGGTTATTAGATACTAATATATGGTCTAAAACTTGTGAATTACCATTATGTACATATGTAAATCTCTCATTTACTGGAAGAGTATTTATCATATCTGTCATTTCATTTCCTTCTAAAGTTTTTATTGTATCAGAAAATTCAAAGTCATTCATATCTCCAAGTACTACTATATTAGATTTTGGATTAACTTCTTTTATTTCTTTAATAAAATCATTTATTACCTTTGCTTGTTTTATTCTTGATACTTCACTTTTCATTTGTGGTGGTTGTATACTTCCAAATAAATATTGATCTCCTCTTTTAGATCCTAAGTGATTTGCTATTACAACTACCTTTTCTCCATTAAACATAAATTCACATACTAAAGGTTTTCTACTATGCTTAAAGGCTTCATTCATTGGATCTATTCTTCCAGGATTTATAGAAAGTCCATTTTCATTGAAAGGTCTTGAATTATCATTAGCAGAAACTTTTACTGGAGTTACTGCATCTCCTTTTTTATTATTACTTAAGCAAACTCTATGTATTCTATATAAATAACCTTGTCTTATATTTCCGCCTGGTTTTCCACCATCTTCATTATTATTAGGAGCTATTTCTACAAAATCATATTCAACTTTGCTTTGATCTTTTATTGCTTTTATTAGTGATTTAAAGTTTTCTGATGCATCAGTAGTTCCATCATCTAAATCACCACTATTATCTTGAACTTCTACTAATCCTATAATATCTGGACATTTTAAATTTTCTATTATATCCCTAGCTATTCCATTAACTTTATTCTTATCACTATTATTAAAGTTTTCTATATTATAACTTGCTATAGTTAACTTATCCTTTTTTTCTTCTATAGTGGTTACTTCTCTTTTTGTATTTCCTGGTATTATATTAGGTAATTTTTCGCTATTTAAAACTTTATATTTCCCAAAACCATAGCTCATAATTCCCTTTACATCACCATCTAGCTTGTCTCCAACTTTTACCTTCATATTTTTATCTATAAATCCACCTTTATTGCTTATAGGAATTATAACATCATCTATTGTAATAATTTCAGGATTAAAATCTCCTTCACTAGCTTTTATACCATTATTAGGAGTTAAACTATCCTTAGAGTTTTTACCATTACTAGCTAAAACAGCTAATTCTCCATAACGTTCATCTGCACCAACTATTAATGGATCTTTAACATTAACAAGCATTCCTTCTAAGCTTTCATAGTAATCTATTGCATCGTCTTCTGGCTCAAAATCCTTTAATCCATCATTATCTATATTTTTTAATAAATTACCTTCTAAATTAATATTTATAGGTTCTGGTAATTTATTATCAGAAGATTCTACCTCAAAATCAGTAGCCTTAATTGCTGTTTCTGTTAATCCTGTAGAAGTCTTTGGAGAATAGTCATGAATTAATTCTTTTACTGTACCATCAACCTTTACCTTATCTCCTACTTTAACTTTTTTAGTATCTTTTGTTTCTACAAATATTCCTTCTGAAGTTGCAGGATCATTATCTGGCACTTCACTTTGAATGTAAAAACCCCTTTGATACTTGTCCTTACTAGAAACAGTAGTAACTATTCCTTCTACTCCTGAAACATTTTGATTTTCCAAAGGAGATCTATGAGCTCTTCCTTGTATTTCTGGAATTTTTTTAACCTCTACTTTTTGTGCATCTTGATTATTAGAAAGTTTTATATTATTTAAACTACTTATCATTAATTGATACTTAGTTTCACCATTAAAATCTGTATGCTTTGTAAGTGGAGCTGTAACATTTATTTTTGTTCCTACCTTAAATTCCTTACTATCTATATATGGATTTACCCACTTATCTATTCTTAAATTCACATTATATGTACCATCTGTAGCTATTACATTATATCCCTTTTTGCCTTTACCTACAGTTGTTATAGTAATATTTTCTACTGTTATTAAATCTCCAAGAAATTTATCATTAGAAACTTCTTCAGCCTTTAATACTTTGGCTTTTGGAAGATTATTATTTTCTGAAACTACCTTCAGATTATTTATGTTTTTTATTTGTTTTACTCCATAATATTCATCTAAGATTCCAGTAAACGTTACCACATTGCCTAATTTTAATTCATCTAGGTTCTTAGCACCCATATATACATATATTCCTGCTGTATCATCTTGAAGGAAAAAACTATTACCAATTCTACTTGTAATTGTTCCTTTAAGATTTACCTCTTCCCCTTTGGCCTTATCTTTAGCTTCTAAAATGGTAACATAATTTTCTACTTTAGAATCCTTTTTTAAACTACTTTCTACATAAGTATTTTCTGCTTTTATATTTTTATTTTGTATTGGTTTAGCAAATACAATTGTATTAGATGCAAACATAAAAGCAGCTGTAACTAAAGCCATTATTTTATTTTTAGACATTAAGATACCCCCTTAAATGTAAATTAATAAATTTGTATTTTAATCAAATTATATGCTTTTTTCAATTTTTTGTAAACCTATACTTAAATTAATTTTATAATTTTTCTTATAAATAATTAATTTTTTGTT
>NZ_FQVM01000060.1 GCF_900129365.1 Clostridium fallax | reverse complement strand
CTTCTGCCCTTACTCATAATGGACACATCCTTTCTTAACTAAATATTATTTTACTTAGTTCGACTTAATGTGTCCACTACTTTATACTAACACCAAGAAGGAAGAAATATATAGAAATACATACCGTACCTTCGAAGAAGCTAATATAGCTATATTTAAATATATTGAAGGTTGGTATAACAGAAAAAGGATACACTCTTCTATTAATTACATGACTCCAGATCAATGTGAATTATTAGCTAGAAGTGCAGCATGAAAAAGTTTGACTTTTTGTGTCCAAAATATTGACATAAGACCACAAATAAAGTTATAAAAAATCCAATTGGGATAAATACTAAAGAAAAATTTAATATTATTTTTTTCATTTTATCTTCCTTTTTGGTATATGTATTAATTTTTACTTAAATATTATGAACAAAATATTTGTTTTTATGTTATTTTAAAATATGTATGATAATGAAGTAACATTAAATCATTAATTTTTTCTTCTTTTGGTATTTGAAATATTAGATATTGATATTTTATTGCTTTCGGATCTATATCATCAAAAAACGCAAAATTTTTATTGTTTTTTTCATCACAAATATTACTTATAATAATAAAGCTTAATCTATCACTTACATATGATTTTTTAGAAGTAACATTTTCTAATGAGAAATCATTAATATTTATTTTATAAGATATAGATTCTGAATTTCTAATTTTTAATTTAAGTATTATAAATTTATTGTTGTTTAACTTATATAAATTTTTATTAGCTTTTATTTCATTTCTTTCTTCTGAACTAATAATTTGAATATCAAATTTACTTGATTTAGCAATATCACCTAATTCAACTATTGAGTAATTATCTATACCATATTTAGGATTTACTTTTCCCATAGTAATATTTTCTGTAATATTAGCTATAGAATAACCTGGTACAATCATCGTACAAATTTTAAATATGTTCTTATATCCCAATAATAGTGTAGAAAATATAATAAAAATAATTATAAAATAAATCTTTAATATTAATATTTTTTTTTCCATTTAACCTCCTTTATATATTATTAGAAAATTTTCTTTTAAGATTAATTTAATAATATATAACTATATTACCATAAAAATCAATATTTTATCATTTTTATACTCTTATAAATAAAATTCAATAAAATTTAGCTATATATATTACTAATTTAAAATTATAATTAAACATAAAAATAAGAGGTTGTTTTAAGGAGAAGTTTTTTAATAAGAGTAGAATTAAATATTATAAAAAGGCAAGATTTAAAGTTAAAGAACTATATAGAAAAGATACTCATATTGGTTATGATGAATTTATTAGGATGTAATTTGATTTATAATTTATCCTCTTCTTATTGATTATTTAATTTAGACTCGAAATCTTATAAATACGTTACTTGAAAATTTTATAGAAATTTCAAAACTAAATTATTTTACTGTTAAATGATACTTTTCTTTCAAATCTTTCTTCATAGATTTCATCAACCTAATTAAGTATATTTCTTAAATATAAATTTATTTCTAATTTATATTAATATATTTATTACTATTGGTTTTATACCAATTAGGTATTATTGTTTTAAATTTATTATAATCATTAAAAGCATTAATGCAGCGTTTTTTCATTCCATTTATTTCATTATCTCCAAACTTTTCAGCCCATACTATTGAATCTAAAGATGTATATGCCACATATATAGCAAGAATATTCCAAAATTCTAAAGAAGGTTCACCATCAAAATATCCATGAATTTTACCAATAGAAAAAGAATTATTAACTTAAACATTAAAACTTTGTATCTTATAAAACTCTTCGTATTTATATCCATATTTCCATCTATTAAAATCAATAACAGCAATCCTTTGAAAAGGAGTTAATACTAAAATTGGTCTTATGTCAATATTTTGGACACAAAAAGTCAAACTTTTTCATGCTGCACTTCTAGCTAATAATTCACATTGATCTGGAGTCATGTAATTAATAGAAGAGTGTATCCTTTTTCTGTTATACCAACCTTCAATATATTTAAATA
>NZ_FQVM01000044.1 GCF_900129365.1 Clostridium fallax | reverse complement strand
CTAGACTTAGAAGGTTATATCAAACTAACTTAAATTTATACTAATCGAATCCAAAGGTCGCAGGTTCGACTCCTGTTGGGTGTACCAATTTCAAGAGTTACAAAAATCTTGTAACTCTTATTTTTGTATAAATTTATATATGTATTTATAAATAAAAAGTATTACTTTATAGACGTAATAAGGTAATTAATAATTAATTCTTATAATATATAAAGAAAACATATAGTAAAAATAAGTATATTTATATTTTAATGAGATTATAATATTACCAACTACGTCCTAAATCACCAGACATAGAGTTTTTAGTTAATTCAGTGTTTAAAACAGAGTAATGTTTCAATTTATTAGTATTTAAATCGAAAACAAATAAAATTTTATAATTTTTATTTGTTTTATAACCTAAAATTTTTTCATTTTCTTTTGTAGTTGCATTATAATCTGATGTTCCAAAAAAAATTTTAACTATAGTAGAATTTAATTCTTTTAATTGTTTATCAAAGGAACGGATTTCAAATATTTGATTTCCTTTATTACAACCAAGGGCTATATTATAAGATTTAAAAGTGAAATAATCACCTTTAGCATTTGGGACATAGGTTTCACTAGTTGGACTGCCTAATTTTGAAGTAACGCTATCTATTGATTCACCTATTTTGAAACTTGAGTTAATAATCTGACCTTTATTTGCAGAAGATTTTATATTATTTAATAATGCTATTGAATTATTATCTAAATTTTCTTTTCTAGAGGAAGATATATTATTATCAGAGTTATATTTATCGGTTGTATTTTTTAGGTCATTTTTAGTATTTGCTTTAGTATTTTTAGATTTTTCATTTGAAGAAGTATTTTTCTTTGGAGTTAAATTATTATTTTTATCTTTGGTTAAATTATTGCATCCTAAAAGTATTGAAGAAGAACTTATAATTATCAAGAAAGATAATATTAATTTTTTCATTTCAAACACTCCTTTTGTAAATTTAATTCCATTATACATATATAGATAAAAATTCAAATTAAATAAGTTTTAAAATTTGATAACATAGAGGTAACATATTCAGAGTGCTTTTACTGACGATTAAATTCATAATTCTAAATAGAAGAAGTTTTATAATATACTTAGTAAATTTATTATATTATTCAATTCTAAATTAAGATATTTATAAATAGGGTATTTTAAGCTTCTATTTATAAAATTAAAGAAGATTTAAGAGTTTTATATAAATTTATAGAATTCTATTTATTTAAGATTAAATTTAGTAGGAAAATGTAAAGATATTATGAAGTATAAGAGGCTTCAAATAATGAAATTCATTATTTGAAGCCTCCTATTAATTATTTCAAATCTTTTGAAGTAAATCCTAATGGAAGAATTTCTTTTAAGGTATATACTTTATAATCATCTACACTTTTAGCTAAATAGATTTTAAAAGTATCAGGATCGCAGAATTCTGACATTACTTGTCTACATACTCCACAAGGGGCACAATATTCGCCTTCTCCTTGTTTTACTCCGCTTTTATTTCCTACTATAACAATAGCTGAAAATTCAAGTTGTCCTTCTGAAACCGCTTTAAAAAATGCTGTTCTTTCAGCACAGTTAGTTGGAGTAAAAGATGCATTTTCTATATTACAACCTTCATATATTTTACCATTTGTTCCAAGTAGGGCAGCGCCTACATTGAAGCCAGAATATGGTGCGTAAGAAAATTTTTGAGCTTCAAAAGCTTTTTCTATTAATAATTTTTCATTTATCATAAGTTATCACCTAAACCTTTCATTATATAATATTAAGTAATTTATATTTATAATTATCATAAAGGGTTGCCTTATAATTATATAATAATAACAGAAATGTGTAAAGGTTTTCCTAAATTTAGTAGACTTAATTATTAAGTAGCAATTTAAAGAAAAATATAATAAAACTACTTTAGAAAAACTATAATATATTGTAATATATTAATATGGTATAGAAATAAATACTTATTATCAAATTGCAAAGTTTTAAATCTTTATTTAATGTAAAGGTTATATTGTTTTTAGGAGGAAGAATATGAAGTTTCCAAAAGATTTTTTATTTGGAGCAGCATCAGCAGCATATCAAGTAGAAGGTGCTTGGGATAAGGATGGAAAAGGATTAAGTAATTGGGATATTTTTTCTAAAATTCCTGGTAAAACTTTTGAGGGTACAAATGGTGATATTGCAGTAGATCATTATAATAGATATAAAGAAGATGTTAAATTAATGGCAGAAATGGGATTAGAATCATATAGATTTTCTATTTCCTGGCCGAGAATTATACCTGATGGTAATGGTAAAATAAATGAGATGGGAATAGATTTTTATAATGGATTAATAGATGAGTGCTTAAAATATGGAATAGTCCCTTTCGTTACATTATATCATTGGGATTTACCTCAAAGCTTAGAAGAGAAAGGTGGATGGACAAATAAAGAAACTATTGAAGCCTTTGTAAATTATGCAGAAGTTTGTTTCAAGGCTTTTGGTGATAGAGTTAAGCATTGGATAACTTTTAATGAGACTATAATGTTTTGTAAATTAGGTTACATAACTGGAGCTCATCCACCAGGTAAAATAAATGCGCAAAAAGAATATTTTGATGCAACTCATAATGTATTTGTAGCTCATGCTAAAGCAGTTAAAAAATATAAGGAGTTAAAGCAATATGGTGAAATAGGAATAACTCATGTTTTTAATCCAGCTTTTAGCGTTGATGATAAAGAAGAAAACTTAATAGCTGCAAGTCATGCAAATTATTATGAGACTTTTTGGTATTATGATCCTATATTAAAAGGAGAATATCCAGAATACGTAGTTAATGATTTAAAAAACAAAGGGCTTACTCCATATTGGACTGATGATGAGTTGCAACTATTAAAAGATAATGCAGAAAAAAATGATTTTATTGGATTAAATTATTATCAACCTCAGAGGGTAGAGAATAATACTGAAGTTGTAAAGATAATAGAAATGGATAGAGAAAAATCAACAGGTAGACCGGGTAATATATCCTTTGATAGTGTATACAAAACAGTAATGATGGAAGATAAAACATACACTAAATGGGGATGGGAAATATCACCGGAAGGATTTTTAGATGGATTAAGAATGTTAAAAGAAAGATATGGTGATATAAAACTATATATAACGGAGAATGGTTTAGGAGATGAAGACCCTATTATTGATGATGTTATAGTAGATGTTCCAAGAATTAAATATATAGAAGCTCATTTAAAAGTTGTTAAAGAAGCGATAAAAGAAGGAATAAATTTAAAAGGATACTTTGCTTGGTCAGTTATAGATTTATTAAGTTGGCTTAATGGATTTAAAAAGCAATATGGATTTATATATGTAGATCATAAGAATAATTTAAATAGAAAAAAGAAACTATCATTTCATTGGTATAAAAAGATAATTGAAACAAGAGGAGAAGAACTATAAAATTTTTTAAGATAAATTTTTAGATTTAAAGTATATTTTTAAAGGTAAAAGACTGTATAATAAGTTTAAAATAAAAAGAAAACTATAAAATTGATTTTAACTTACATATTTTATAGAGTTATTTTTATATAAATTTATTATATGGTCTTAATTTTTATATAATTATCTATAAATTTATTATAGGGATCATTACATTAATATATATTTTATTATATTAAGAGATTTTTAAATTTATAAAAGAAAATATTTTATTATGATAATAAATATAAAAAAATAATAAATTCTAACAAAATTTTTTTATTTATGATAAAATAATGAAACAATTAAATTATTGGAGGTAGTAAGTGATAGAGAAAAAGAAAAAAATTATTGATGATTATAATATTAAGGAAATTATTACTTGGTTAATTTTAGGATTTTTACTTACATTTATTTTAGAATCTATAACTAGAGCTTCAATATATGAAACAATTAGGTTTATTAAAGATAGATTTTCAGTATTCCTTTTAAATTATTTTATGATTTTAACAGCTACATCTATAATATTTATATTTAAAAAAAGAAGATTTTTTTATGGAATTATATCAATTATATTAGGATCATTATATATAATAAGTATGATTTTAAAAAAATTAAGGGGAACTCCTTTAACATGGGCAGACTTATATTCTTTTAAAGATGGAATAGCTATAGTAGGAAATTATGTTAATTTAAAATCTATTATTGCAATTATAATTTTTCTTCTAATTATATTTGTAATTAGTATCTTTTTATGGAAGGTTGATAATAAACCAGGAAAAATTGTGAATTTTAAATATTTAATAATTATAATACCTGTTATCTTTATAACAAGTTTTACACTTATTTATAATAAAAACACTGAAAATCTAAAGATATATAGATGGGATATGCCAAGTACTTATAAAGAAAATGGATTTTTATATTCATTTTTATATACTGCCAGTGGATTTAAAATAAAAGAGCCAGAAAACTATAATAAAGAGTATATTCAAGAAATAAAAGATAAAATGATAGAAACAAATGGATTAGCTAAGTTAAGTGATAGTAAAGAAGATAATAATATAAATATAATAAAGCCTAATATAATAATAGTTCAATTAGAATCATTTTTTGATCCTTGTAGGCTTAAGGGAGTAAATTTTAAAAGTGACCCTATACCTAATTTTAGGTATCTTTACAACACATCAACTCATGGTTATTTAGATGTACCAACCTTTGGTGGGGGAACTGTTAGAAGTGAATTTGAGGTTTTAACAGGATTAAATACTGATTTTTTAGCTGTAGGAGAAATTCCCAATAATAATATTTTAAAGAAAGAACCGGTAGAAAGTCTTGCTTATATATTAGGGGATAAAGGATATAACAATACTGTAGTTCATAATTATGAAGGAAATTTTTATGACAGAGATATTATATTTTCTAATTTAGGATTTAATAATTATATTTCTATGGAGTACATGGATAAACCTAAAAATGATCTTTCTATTTATTATCCAGAAGATCTATTAAATATGGATTCTATAAAAAAGCTTTTATTACAAAATGAACCTCAATTCATATATAATATAACTGTAGAAAGTCATGGAGGCTATGATAAAGAATATAAGGGAGAAGACTATATAATAGATGGAGATATATCTTTAGAAGATAAAAATCAGATACAGTTTTATATAGAAAAATTAAAAGGTGTTGATAAATATATTAATGAGTTAATAAATCATATAAAAAGTATAGACGAGCCAACAGTAGTTGCAATGTTTTCTGATCATTTACCATCTTTAGATATTTTAAATAGAGAAGATTCACCTATAAAGGGTAAGGAAATGTATAAAAGTGAATATTTTATATGGGATAATATAGGATTAAGTAAAGAGGAAAGAGATATTGAAGCATATCAATTAGGGTATAAAATTTTAAATTCTATTGGATTTAGAGGTGGAATAGTACCTACATTCCATGATATATATGTGGATAAAGATGACTATCAAGATAGATTTGAAAAATTACAATATGATATTCTTTTTGGAGATAAATATATTGTAGATGGTAAAAATATCTATAGTAAAAGCGATTTAAAATTAGGATTAGATGAAATAAAAATAGATAACTATATAATAGAAGGTGAAAATATTATAATTAATGGACAAAATTTCACAAATTCCAGTAAGATAATAATTAATGGTAAAATTTTAGATACAGAATTTAAAGATGAAAATACCTTAATAGCAGCAAATAAAATATCCAATATAAAAAGTATAAGAGTTGGTCAGATAGGTAAGTATGATAAAGTATTAAGTGAATCTAACTCTATATATTTAAAATAAGTAAATATATGAAGTTAATCCATGATATTTTCTATTAATTATAGATTTTCTATAATAATATAGTTTATAGTATTATAAAAGGATATTAATAGAACAAAACTATTAATATCCTTTATTATTTAAAAGATGAAGGTGGTAATATTGGATAATAAATATTCTAAGATTTTAAAGGCTGTATCTAGTGATGAATTTAACAATATAGTAAAGATAAAATTTTCTAATATAGATGTAGGATTTAATAATTTTACAAATGGAATTTTAGAAAATAATAGAGAATTTCAATCTAAAGAAAATATAGAAAAGAACTTTATAAGATTTATAGAAGAAGCATGCATTTTAAATGATTGTGATAAAGTAATAATAGATTTTTATTTAAATAAATTAAATGAAGAGGAGATAAAAAATTTATATTCTTTATTAGAAGAAGGAGATAAAGAAATATTAAAAGACCAGATAGATTTTATAGATAAAAAAAATATATATTTTCAATTAGACTATAATTTAATTCCTTTTATAGTTAAATTAAATACAAGAGAATTATTCTTTTCAACAATATATTTTACAAAGTTTCCTTGTACATTATGGGGAAATTATAATATGAAATTTCCTATATTTTTTGATAATATGAAATTTATTGATTTATACAAAGATTTAGCAGAAAAAAATAATTTAAATATAAATTGTATAAATTTAAAAAATAAAAAAGGGCAACTATAAACTTAATGCCCTTTAAAATCTTTGCTTAATATATGATTTTTTAAGCTAAATAAAATCCAAATAATATTGTGGCAACTATATTCATAGTTAAGCCTATAAGTAATTCAAAAGGAATAAGTTTCATTCTTTGTTTAATATTATAATTTACACTTGAAGCACTTATATGGAATAGATTACCGTGGGGTAAATCATCTATTACAGAAACACCGGTATGAACCATTTCAGCAGCGCCTATAGGATTAATACCCATATTAAGTATTGGTTGGCTAAATACTGTACTAGTTATAACAGAACCTCCTGTGATTGATGCAGATGCACCTCCCATTAAAATACCTGATATAGATGAAAGTAATATTCCAGGTATTCCAAAGCTACCTAATAAGTTAATTATAGTATTGCTCAAAGACGAATGAGATATTACACCAGCTAATGTACCAGTTCCTAATAAAAGAATAGCGGCTCCAGTCATTTTGTTTAAACCACTAGTACAATAGTCAAGAAAATGATTCTTCTTTTTCATAGCAATAGTTGCAGCTATTCCTCCTAATGGAAGAATTACCATAGAATCTAAGCTTAATTTAAAAATTGAATTTAATATTAATAATCCAACTACAACTAGAGGCCCTAAAATAGCAAGATGAAAGGAAGGCATTGATTTTTCTTGTTGTAGTGAATGCTCTAGCCTAATAACTTGTCCTTTATTTTTTAGGAAACTAGCAATAAAATATGTAGCTATGACCCCAAATAATGCTGGAACACCAGCATTTATCATAACAGTAGATAAACTTAAGTGAAAACCATCAGCTATTGCTATTGTGTTTGGATTTGGAGACATTATGTTTCCAGATTTTCCTCCACCAAGAATAGCAAGTAATACAGATGCTTTGGAGAGATTAGCCTTTTCTCCTAATATTAATGCTATAGGAGCTACGGTAATAACAGCAACAGGTAGTGCTACACCAACTCCGCAAATTATAGCTGAAGATAATATTATTGCTAATATTGATAGCTTTTCACCTAATGCTTTCATAATCGTATCAGCAATTTTATCAGCTGCTCCAGTTTCTATTATTACTCCTGCAAAAATACCAGCAGCTAAAACTCTAATTACTGCAGGTACTATGCTCTGGGCACCTTGAATTAATATATTAACCGTTGTTGGTAGAGGCACTCCCCCTAAAACTCCACCAGCTAAGGCACCGCCAATCATAGCGTAAACAGGATTCACTTTCTTAAAAATAAGAAATATAGCAAATATTAATCCAATAATGGCCCCTAAGGTACTGATTTCTGCCATAATAACCACCTTTTCATTTTTCAATATATGAATTTTAACATAAAAAATCATATCATAAAGTTATACAAAATATCAATTATTCTTTATAGAAAAGGTCAATATATCCTAAAATTGGTTATTTTTTTAGAGAAACATAATAAGTATTAAAATATGATTTATAAAAATAATTAAAGTATAAAAAGATTTAGATTTATAATAATAAAAAGTATTAATAAGTAAAATTATATAAGTTTTTCAAAAAATTATTTTGAAAAGAGAATTTTAAAAGTATATATTATGTGGAATAAAATAATATCATAATGAATAGAGAACTTATATTTAATATTTATATTATGAAATTAAGAGAAATTTTTAAGTTTTATATTATATTCTTAATAACTTATAGCTCTTTATATAAATTTAAATATTATTATTTTTAATATGTATATAAATATTAGTTTTATAAACTATTAAATTAATATTTTATAATTATTTATGAACTAACCATAATAAGGATTTACTTTAAATAATGATATAGAGAAAAGTTAAAAATATAAAAAATATATTAGTTATTATAAGAAGTGTAGTATTTATAAATAGGAAAATTAATATAAGGGTATAGTTTAATAATTATAGGTTTTTTACTAGAGAATTTTATATAAAGTATTCAATAAATGCTATAAATTTAATATTATCTATAGTATTTAAAAATAAACTAATCCTAGCGTATCTTTATAAGAAATTTTAAGAAAAATAAAGAAAAATAATAAAAATAATAGATATTTTAGTATATATATGTGTGTTTATGAAAGGGTAATATAATAATCATGATATTATAGATTTCGTTGTTCGGTGCAAGTCACCAAAGAAAACAACAAAATGTCAATTAATTGAGTTTTTCAGCAAATTCAAAAAAGTATTGACAAGAAAAAAACTTGGTGATAAGATAAAGAAGTCGCCAAGATGTGACAAGAAAACAAAAACTTGGTCTTTGAAAATTAAACAGAGAGAAACTTACAAAATCTTTTAAGATTTTTTAAACCAGCAATTCTTTTATATGAGTAAAGATTAAGCTTTTTAAATTGAGAGTTTGATCCTGGCTCAGGACGAACGCTGGCGGCGTGCTT
>NZ_FQVM01000049.1 GCF_900129365.1 Clostridium fallax | reverse complement strand
AAGCACGCCGCCAGCGTTCGTCCTGAGCCAGGATCAAACTCTCAATTTAAAAAGTTTAATCTTTACTCATATAAAAGAATTGCTGGTTTAAAAAATCTTAAAAGATTTTGTAAGTTTCTCTCTGTTTAATTTTCAAAGAACAACTTGTGTTGTTTCATCGCCATCTCTTGACGACTTCCTTAGTTTATCATCCATTTAAATTTATGTCAATACTTTTTAAAACTTTTTTTTATTTATAATAAAATAACTTAATATTTATATTTATTTTAATACTTATATTAATAGTTTTTTATTAATAAAATAATAAGATTATATCTAAATATATATCTTATTCTCTAATTTACTTATTAAACTTATATTTTAAATAAGCTCCTTTTTATTAATGCTTAATACAAAAAAATTTTTTATATATCAAGATACACTTATCACATATTAATCATATTAAAATATTAATATCAATTTAAAAATATATTTACACTATTAAAACTAAAACTTTTTCATTAACTTAATTTATAAATTTAGAAATAATTACTTTATAATAATAAAATTCTGATTTAAAATATTATTTAATATAAATATTATTTTAAATTTTAAAGATTCAATTGAAAAATAATATTTGGTTTATTGCCCCTTAATAAATTATTTTAAATAAAAAAGAGTTATCTTAAATTTAAGATAACTCTTTTTAAAATATATAATTTTACTTAAATCATTCTTTTCATTCTTGTTACTATTGGATCTGCTTGAGCTCCCATAACTATTTGTAAATTATTCTCTCCAACTTTAATCATTCCGTTAGCGCCAACCTTTTTAAATGCAGATTCGTTAACTTTAGAAGCATCTTTAACTGTTACTCTTATTCTTGTAACACAAGCATCTAAATTATCAATATTTTCTTTTCCACCTAAAGCCTCTAATATAACTGCTGCCTTTTCATCTAGTGGTGATGAAGCTGTTATAGGTACTGATTTTTCTAGTTCAGATTCATCATCAAAATATTCTTCTTCTCTACCTGGAGTTTTTAAGTTAAATTTCTTTATACAAAAAACAAATATAACATAATATAAAGCCGCAAAAATTAATCCAACTAAAGCTATTCCTAATGGATTTGTTGCTATATTAAAGTTTAATAGATAATCTGTAAGTCCTGCTGAGAATCCAAAACCATCTCTCATCCCTAAAAAGTTTGTTATAGCAAGAGAAGCTCCAGTTAATAATGCATGAATTACATATAATACCGGTGCTAAGAACATAAATGAAAATTCTATAGGTTCTGTTACTCCAGTTAAGAAAGATGTTACAGCCATACTAAGTAATAAACCAGTAACTTTCTTTCTATTTTCTTTTTTAGCAGTTGTTATCATAGCTAAACAAGCTGCTGGTAATGCAAACATCATTATCGGGAAGAATCCAGTCATATATGTTCCCGCAGTTGGATCTCCTGCAAAGAATCTAGCTATATCCCCTGTTGCTCCATTATATGTTCCAAATTGGAACCAAAATAATGAATTTAATACATGATGTAATCCAAATGGTATTAATAATCTATTAAAGAATCCAAAAGCAAAAGCTCCTAAAGCTCCTGCATGAGCCAAAGTATTACCAAATGAATCTAATCCCCATTGAATTCTTATCCATCCAAAGCCAGCTATTATGCCTAGCCCTAAACAAACTAATGACGTTACAATAGGTACAAACCTTTTTCCTCCAAAGAAACCTAATACCTGAGGTACCTGAATATCTTTATACTTGTTATAAAGAATAGCAGCTATAACACCAACTACGATTCCACCTAATACGCCCATATTAATATCGGCATTAAAGCTTTTTGCAACCAATGTAAGAACAAGATATCCTACAGTAGCAGATATTCCAGCTACTCCATTATTATCTTCTGCAAGTCCTACAGCAATACCAATAGCAAATAATATAGCTAAGTTATCAATAATTGCTGATCCAGCTGCCGCCATTGGTGGTATACCATTTTGCATTAAATATGCATTACCAGTCCACTGCCATACATCTGCCTGACCTAATCTTAATAATAAGGCTGCAGCAGGCATAACAGCAATTGGAGTCATAAGAGCTTTACCTAGTCTTTGAAGATTTCCTAAAACTTTTTTACCAAATGACATTTTTACCCCTCCATTTTATTTTTTTACTTTATTCTTTATTTAAAATAAAGAATAAAAAAAGCCGAAAAGGAATAGTTAAACTTAAATAGTTTTATTCCCTTTCGGCTAATGCCCAATTTTATGGTTACACGCCAAAATAATTATTTTATTATTACATATATATTATACTATCAGATAAAATAAATGTCAATAGTTAACAATTAAATGTTTTTGAAATTTCAGTTTATTTAAATAATTACATAGATAAAAATATTTGACAAAAATAAATATCTATATATATAATTAAATAGAAAGTGTTACTGATTATGCAGGCATAAGTTTCATTACTTATGCCTATTTTTATTGTAAATTGTTATATTTTATTCTAATATAAATTGATTTATGTGAAAGGACGATAAATATGTTTGGATTTTTTAAAAAACAATTAAAATTAGTTTCACCAATAGATGGAAATACAATACCTTTATCTAAAGTACCTGATGAAGTGTTTGCTCAAAAAATGGCTGGAGATGGCATTGCCATAGATTCAACTGGTGATACAATAGTTGCTCCTGCCGATGGAGAATTATCACTAATTTTTAAAACTAATCATGCTTTTGCAATGAAATTATCAAATGATATAGAACTTTTAGTACACATTGGAATAGATACAGTTTCCCTTGATGGCGAAGGCTTCGAAAGATTAATAGAACCAGGTGTAACTGTTAAAGCTGGTACTCCTATAATAAAAATAAATAGAGATTTTATAACTAGTAAAAATATATCTCTTATAACTCCAGTTTTAATTACAAATCCTGATATAATAAAAGATATGGAATGCAACCTAGAAAAAAATGTTGCAGCTGGGAAAGATACTATATTAACTTATAAAGTTAAATAATATCAATAATTAATTTTAAAAAAAATCGACTCTTTATTTATTATTAACCAATAAAATAAATATTTTAAAGAAGACTACATCATAATAACCTTTTAATTTAAAATATATATTATATATTTTAAAGCTTTGTGATGTAGCCTTCCTTTTATATAAAATGCAACTTAATATAATTTATATATTGGATGATAATACATTAATACATTATAAAACCGCAATTCTTAATCTCTCTATATGCATAGCTAAATAAGCTATCTCATCTTCATCAACCTCTATATCTAATTCATCTTCAATTATTTTTCCTACGCCTATAGCAATTTTATAAGACTTTTTATAAATTCTTTTAATAGTTTCTTTCAAATCATTCTTATTACACTTATTATTCATTATTCTTTCCACTGCAAATCTAATATGAGTTAAAAACCTTGCATAATCTAATGATTTTCTATTTACAGATATACCTATTTCATCTTCTACATATTCTACAATTTTACTTGCTAAAAAACTATATTTAATAGTATTAGATAACTTTCCATTATTCCTAGCTGAATGTATATGCAAAGCTATAAAGGCCGCTTCACCATCAGGTATAATTATATTTGTTTCATTTTTTATTTTTTTTGCAATTTCTTGAGCGAGTTTAAATTCACTATTATATAATGTTTCTATCTCTACCAGAAAAGGATTCTCTATTTCTTGTCCATCTTTTAATCTCTGCAATGCAAACGCTAAATGATTAGTTAAAGAAATATGAATATTTTCATTTAAATCTTCTCCAAATTCTTCTGATATTTTATATATTATTTCTTCACATAAAATTATAAAGTTTTCATTATTAGCATTAATTAAATTGTTAAAATTCTTAAGATTTTGTTCATCTTCAATAACAAAAACTTTTTCTACTAATGTGCCAGAAGGTATTATATCTCCAGGTCTTTTACCAAATCCAATACCTTTTGCAAAAAGTAATTTTTCCTTATTATCTTTTTGTATCAAAACAATATTATTGTTGAATGATTTTATTATTACTGAATCATGAATTATTCTTTTCATAATTTTACACCTTTACATCCTTATTTATAATATTATTGTATAATAATTACCAATTAAATGTAAAATATAATAATTGTTTTATAAACTTTATTTTTAATATATCTATACTATATTTATATTTATATTAAACTAACTTTATAATAACTTTATACTAAATCTATAATATTTATTTAAAAAAAATAAATAAAATAAAAAACCCTTTAGCATTTGCTAAAGTGGTCTTATGTCAATATTTTGGACACAAAAAGTCAAACTTTTTCATGCTGTACTTCTAGCTAATAATTCACATTGATCTGGAGTCATGTAATTA
>NZ_FQVM01000032.1 GCF_900129365.1 Clostridium fallax | reverse complement strand
TTACACCCGTTCCCATACCGAACACGAAGGTTAAGATTTAAACGGTCGATGGTACTGCTTGGGCGACTGAGTGGGAGAGTAGATGGTTGCCAGGTAACCTCTTAAGTTTTTAAGAGGTACATATTCCGCAGTAGCTCAATGGTGGAGCACTCGGCTGTTAACCGATAGGTTGGAGGTTCGAATCCTCTCTGCGGAGCCATTTGTATATTACACTAGGATTTACCTAGTGTTTTTTTATTGTCTATAAATAAAAAATACTATTCATTAAAAGCTTGCCTAGCATTCCTATACTATATAAATAATCAACAGTTATAAAATTTTATCAACAAAAATCTTTAAAAAAATATAATTTATGTGGGTTATTTAAATAAATTTCTTTATTATATCTAATAATTACCTGATAATATTACAATATTAGAGAATTTATTTAGTGAAATTTCTTTTAAATAATAAAATATTCAGAATATTTAATAAAATTAGAAGGGAATTTACTTTAAATTAGAGAATATAAATATATACATATAATAATATTTACTTACCATGAATAAACTTATTAATAATGACTTTAGCATTTTAGGATGTTTTAAATAATGTCTTAAATATCAATTTGGGGACTTTAACTGATTAAGTTCAGTGAAAATGATGCTTAAAAGTTAATTTATAAAGAAAGGTGGGTGAAAGCCATAGCTTATAAATATTAATTATTTTAAGTGATGGCAATAATTATGAAAGAATACAAAATGAATAGTCTAAGAAATATAGGTATTATAGGGCATAGTTCGTGTGGAAAAACAGCTTTAACAGAAGCTTTATTATATGTCACAAATACCACAGACAGATTAGGAAGAGTAGAAGAAGGCAATACAATAACAGACTTTGATCAGGAAGAAAAAAGAAGAAGAATATCCTTGTCAACAGCAATAGCTCCTGTTGAATGGAAAGATCATAAGATAAATATTGTAGATATGCCAGGCTATTTTGATTTTGTAGGAGAACAGATGCAGGGGTTACGTGCAGTAGATGTAGCTATGATAGTAGTATGTGGAGCAGCAGGATCTCAAGTAGGAACAGAGAAGGCTTGGAATTATTGTAGTGATATTAAATTACCAAGATGCTTTTTTGTAAATAAACTTGATAGAGAAAATGCCAATTTTGATAAGGTTTTAAGTGATTTAAAATCAAGATTTGGTATTAGTGTAGTTCCATTACAATACCCTATAGGAAGTGAAGATAACTTTAAAGGGGTAATAAATATTATTACTAGAAAAGCAACTGTTTATAATAAGAAGGCCCATCGTGTAGAAGTTATAGAAGTACCACCTCATTTAGAAAGTAAAATAGAAGAATGTAAACAGATGATAATGGAATCAGTAGCTGAAACTGATGAAAATCTTTTAGATAAATATTTCAATGAAGGTAAATTAAGTGATGAAGAAATATATAGTGGATTAATAAAGGGGTGTGCTAGTGGAGACATAGCTCCAGTTATGTGTGGAAGCTCTACTGAATTAATTGGTATTAATTCTCTATTAGATAATATAATAAATTGTTTGCCATCTCCTTCAGATGGTATTCCTGAAAGAGCTAAGGAATTGCCTTCAGGAGAAGAAATAGAAGTTAAAATAAATGAAAAAGATAAATTTTCAGCTTTTGTTTTTAAAACAATAGCAGATCCTTTTGTAGGTAAATTATCTATATTTAGAGTTGTTACAGGAAAACTTACTCCGGAGATTTCTATAATAAATTCATCTAAAAATAAGCCTGAAAAATTAAGTGGATTATGTTTTTTAAGGGGAAAACATCAGATACAAACTAAAAATATAATAGCAGGTGATATAGGAGCTGTAGCAAAGCTTCAATATACTAATACAGGAGATACTTTATGTGATGTTAATAAAGAAATAGTATATTTACCAATAGATTTTCCAAAGCCAGTAATATCTATGGCTGTAATTCCAAAAAGTAAAGGTGATGAAGAAAAGATATCATCAGCATTAAATAAATTATTAGAGGAGGATCCTACTTTTACAATTTCAAGAGATATAGAAAATGCTGAAACTATAGTTTCTGGAGTAGGAGAAACTCATTTAGAAATAGTTGCTAGTAAATTAAAAAGTAAGTTCGGAGCAGATGTTTTACTAAAAGATCCAAAGATACCTTATAGGGAAACAATAAAAGGAAGTGCAGATGTTCAAGGAAAGCATAAGAAACAAACTGGAGGGCATGGACAATATGGTGATGTTAAGATTAAATTTGAACCAAGAAGTGATGGAGAAGAGGAATTAGAATTTGTTGATAGAGTAGTTGGAGGGGCTGTTCCAAGAAACTTTATACCGGCAGTTGAAAAGGGTTTAAAAGAATGTATGCATAAGGGTGTTTTAGCAGGATATCCAGTTATAGGATTAAGGGCAACTTTATATGATGGTTCTTATCATCCGGTAGATTCTTCAGAAATGGCATTTAAAATTGCAGCATCATTGGCATATAAAAAAGGATTAGGTCAAGCAAATCCTATAATTTTAGAACCAGTTATGCATATAGAAATAATAATTCCTGATGAGTATACTGGAGATATAATGGGAGACTTAAATAAAAGACGTGGAAGAGTTATTGGAATGGAACCTATAGGAGATGGAATTCAAAAGGTAATTGCAGAAGCTCCATTAGCAGAACTATTTAAATATGCCACAGATTTACGTTCTTTAACTCAAGCAAGAGGAGAATTCTCTATGGACTTTGTAAGGTATGAGGAGGTACCTTTAACTGAGGTAGATAAAATCATAGAGAATACAAGACTTTTAAGAGAGCTTAAACATGATGCATAAAATGTTAATTTATAAAAGTACCTAAATAAATTTAATAAAAAGCTATGAATATAAAAGTTTTAATTTTTAAAAATTCATAGCTTTTTTTTTATAAATTTTTAATTAAATTATTAAGAAATACAGTATTAATTATAAAAAATTATAAATACAATATTCATGTCAATAAATTATAAATATAATATAAGGATTAGTGTTATATAAAATAAGAGCTACTGTAATACATATTTTTCGTATAGTTGATATATATTTTGGATAAATTAATATTAATAAAATTTAAATCTAATAAAATTTTCAATTTCTAACTCTAAGTTAGGGGGTATATTATATGTCAGACTATAAAATGGAGATTACAGGAGAAATTGGATTAAGTGATTATAGTAACATATATGATTATATCGGAATAGTTGACAATACTGATTCTTTTCATTTATCTATGAATAATTCTTCCAATGAGAATATTAGTATAGTTTCTTCGATGTTAAAGGATAGTGGATTTAATATAATAAATGAGGGTTATGATTCTAATGGAAAATATTTTATTAATGCATATAAAAATAAGTAAGTTTTTCTAGAAGATTACCATATAGTTAGAAGGGTGTTTTTATGCTATAATTAAGCTGTATTTTATAAGAGTACGAAGATTATCCTATAAAATGTTATACTATGTGGGGGGAAAACTATGAAAAATTACGTAATAGGAGTAGACCTTGGAGGTACTAAAATAAATACAGTTCTTGCTGATTTAGAGGGTAATGTTGTAAGTCAAACAACTGTACCTACACAAGCCAAAGAGGGAGAATTACCAGTATTAAATAGAATAATTCAAACTGTAGAAACTGTAATTGCAGAGGGAAAAGTTACATTAAATGATGTGAAAGCAATAGGAATAGGATCACCAGGACCTTTAGATGCAAAAGAAGGTGTTATAATTTCCACTCCTAATTTACCATTCAAAAACTTTAACCTAGTTAAACCGTTATCAGAAAAATTTGATATACCTGTTTATCTTGATAATGATGCAAATGTTGCAGCTATTGGAGAGTTTATGTTTGGAGCAGGAAAGGGCTGTAAAAATATGGTTTACTTTACAGTAAGCACTGGTGTTGGTGGAGGAGCTATCTTAGATGGTAAAATCTATAGAGGAGCTACTTGCAACGCTTTAGAAATAGGTCATACAACAATATTACCAGATGGACCAAGATGTAATTGTGGAAATATTGGTTGTTTAGAAGCACTTTCATCAGGTACAGCAATAGGTAAAAGAGGAATAGAAGCTGCTGAAAGTAATGTTGAGACTTCATTAAAAAAATATGATAACATAACATCATATGAAGTTTTTGTTGAAGCTGCTGCTGGAGATAAGGTTGCAAAAGATATAGTAGATAAAGCTTTAAATTATCTAGGAATAGGTGTTAGCAATGCAGTAGTAACTTTTGATCCAGAAGCTGTAATAATTGGTGGTGGAGTTTCAAAAGCAGGAGAAATAGTTTTCGAAAAAGTAAGAGAAGTTGTAAATACAAGATGCTTCAAAACAATGGCAGAAAACTGCAAAATATTACCTGCTGGATTAGGAACAGATGCAGGAGTTATAGGAGCTGTTGCATTAGCAATAATGGAAAGTGAAGAATAGAATTTTAGGATTTGTATAAAAATTAAGCTATCTCTTTTAGAGATAGCTTAATTTTTATTTTTATATTTAAGAATAAATGATAATATTTAATATAGAATTACTTAAAATAATTTTAAATATTATGGAGGATTTTTATGAATATTTATATAACAAGACATGGAGAAACAGAATGGAATACAGAAAAAAGAATGCAAGGGTGGAGAAATTCAAACCTTACAGAGCTTGGTTTAAAGCAAGCAGAAGCATTAAGAGATAGATTACAAGATATAAATCTTGATGTGATTTATGCTAGTCCTCTTAAAAGAGCTTATGATACAGCAAATATTATAAAAGGCAGTAAAAACATAGAAATAATAAAATCAGATGATTTAAGAGAGATGGGTTTTGGAAACTGGGAAGGTATGACTTTAGAAGAAATAGAAAGTCATCCAGAATATAAAGATGAGATATATAATTTATATAATAATCCTGTAGAATATAAACCTTTTGGTGGAGAAACAATAAATAACGTTTCTGAAAGAGTACATAATATATTAGATGAGATTATACAAAATAATAAATATAAGGATATATTAATTGTAACTCATGGAATGACATTAAAATTCGTAATGGCATACTTTGCGAAGAAAGCAAAAATGGAGTATGAAGATGTAATTTTTGGACAAGCTAGTTTAACACATGTAAAGTTAGATGATAATAAGATTAAGCTTATGTCTGTTAATGATACTTCACATTATAAAAAATAATAAATTTAAATTTATTTATAGGAATAAATTAATGCTAAACAACATACAATAATTAGCGAGGACGAGAGATATTAATCAAGATAAACTTATGAATAAATAATTTATTTGAGATTAATACTTTAGTTAACAATTCTTTTGTTTTAACATAATAATTATTTTATACTAACCCACCTTAAAAAAGGTATAAAATAAGTTGAAACATAAGAATTTTTTACATATGCCTACTATTAATAAGGAAGTCCTTATTTTTAGTAGGCAGTTTGATTTTATAGATAAATTAATCTTAAAGAAAAATTATAAAATAAAAATATTTTTTATTTTATAAAATTAAAGTACTATAATTAAAAATTTCAATAAGTATTATAAAATTTTTTTATGTAACAATATAACATAAATTAAAATATTAATTTAAAATAAAATGTAAAGTTTTAATTTAAAGCAATATTGTATATTTATGTTAAAATATATATTAAGATAAATTATTAGGAGTGGTAGTATGAAAGCAGAAATAATTGCAATAGGAACAGAAATCCTATTAGGAGATATTGTAAATACTAATGCACAATATTTATCAAAGCAGTTAGCTGATAATGGTATAGATGTGTATCACCAATCTGTTATAGGAGATAATGAGGAAAGAGTTTTAGAGGCTTTTAAAGAAGGCTTTAAGAGAGCAGACATTATAATAACTACAGGAGGCCTTGGGCCAACGAAAGATGATTTAACCAAGGAAATGGCTTCTAAATATTTTAATAGAGAATTAATTTTAGATGAAGAATCTTTAAAGTACATAGAAAGTTATTTTAAGAAAAATGGTAGAGAATTAAAAGGTGGCAATAAAAAGCAAGCGTATTTTCCAAAAGGATCTATAGTTTTACCTAACCCTAATGGAACAGCACCAGGAGCCATAATAGAAGAAGAAAACAAAATAATAATAATTTTACCTGGACCTCCAAGGGAAATGAAACCTATGTTTAAAAATTATGTTATGCCATATTTAAATAAGTTTACTAATGAGGTTTTAGTATCAAAGGTATTAAGAATTTTTGGCATTGGAGAAGGGTATATGGCAGAAAAGATAGAAGACTTAATAGATAATCAAAGTAATCCAACTATAGCTCCTTATGCTAAAGATAAGGATGTAACATTAAGAATAACAGCAAAGGCAAAGGATAAAAATACTGCCTTAAAAATAATTGAACCAGTGGAAAAAGAAATAAGAGAAAGACTTGGAGATAATATATATGGAGAAGGAGAAGATACCACTTTAGAAGAGGTTGTAGCTAAAAAGTTAATTTCTAAAAACTTAACTATATCTACAGCAGAATCCTGTACTGGTGGTATGTTAGCATCTACTCTTATAAATTACCCAGGAATATCTAAAGTTTTTTTAGAAGGTGCAGTAACTTATTCTAATGAAGCTAAGATTAAAAGGTTAGGTGTAAAGAAAGAAACTTTAGATAAATATGGTGCAGTAAGTGAAGAAACTGCAAGGGAGATGGCTTTAGGAATTGCCAAAACATCAGAAACTAATATAGGTCTTTCAACTACTGGCTTAGCCGGACCTGATGGAGGAACAAAAGAAAAACCAGTAGGATTAGTGTATATTGGATTATCTATAAATGGAGAAGTAAGGGTTAAAAAGCTTAACCTTCAAGGTGATAGACAAAAAATAAGAATAAGAACTGTTATGAATATTTTAGATTGGCTAAGAAGAGAGATTTAAAATGATTATAAAAAAGCAAATCCTCTTATAGTATGAATAAAATCACACCATAAGAGGATTCTTTTATATATAAATAAAATGGGGGAGAGGCGATTTCGTAAGAAGTTTTACCTTCTATTTTTATTATTACCAATAAAAAAATCTTTATTCAAAATTAAATCTATTATTGGTATTTTATTTTAATTATTTATGTAATTATATTTATATAGATAAAAATTTTAAACTTAAATAAAAGGAGGGATATAATGAATAAAGTTCTTAGGGCAAATACCTACTTTCTAATAATATTATTATTAGAAATTTTAGGACCAATGATTTTAGCTCCTATATTTTTAAACTTAAAATTACCGCTTATTGGAGCATTAGTTTTAAATCATATAATTATTTTTATAATTCCAGCAATTATATATTTTATAGTTACCAAAGAATCTGTAAAAGATACTTTAAGATTAAATCCTATAAGCTTTAACGAAGGAGCTTTAGCTGTACTTATAGGTATATTAAGTCAACCAATTTTAATATTTTTATCAACTATAACATCTTTTTTCTTTAGAAATGATACAGCTATAGTTATGAATGAGATGAGTTCTGCTCCTTATATAATACTTCTTTTAGCTGTAGCTGTAATGCCTGCTATAACAGAAGAAATAACTTTAAGAGGAATAATCTTAAAAGGTTATGATAAGAAAAGTAAAATAAAAGCAGCGATAGTTATTGGGTTTATGTTTGGAATGTTTCATTTAACAACAAGTCAATTCTTATATACTGCCCTATTAGGTGGAGTATTTGCTTATATGGTAAGGACAAGTAATAGTATATTTGTTGCATCAATAGCTCACTTTACTATTAATGGACTTCAAGTTACGATACAAAAATTATCAGGAACAGTATCAACAGATAGTATTATTGAAGCATCAAATACTATATTAAATTTTCCTATTTGGATGAAAGTTGGAATTGGAGCTTTTTGGGCAGTAATTGCTATTTTATTTACTTTCTTTATATTTATAGCAATTAAGAAACTAAAAAAATTAGCTAATAAAAGAGGGGTAGTAGATACTTATTATAGAGAAGAGGAAAATGTAAAAGATAGAATTTTTGATATTTCATTTATACTATCTATAATAGTTTATTTTCTTTATATGACAATTTTTATATAAGTTTTAAACAGAAATTATATAATATAAAAATATTTACTATTTATTTTTGACAGCTACTAGTTATTTAAATTACAATAATCATTGTGCAGTGATTATTGTAATTTTTTTATAAAATAAAAACAATTTTAAGAACTAAATTAAAAGCAATTTTAAAATAAAATATAATTTAATAAATTTTTTAAAACCATATTTTATTATATTGTGTAACTTTAAAGTATAATTTATAATAAATTTATTTGAAAAATTTTTATATACGAAATAAATAATAGCTTTAAAATAATAAATTAATCTTACAAAGGGAGATGAAAAATGAGTATACTAACAGTTAAAAATATGAATCATGGCTTTGGAGATAGGGCCATATTTGAAGATGTATCCTTTAGATTGTTAAAAGGAGAGCACGTAGGTCTTATTGGTGCTAATGGTGAAGGTAAGTCTACTTTTATGAACATAATAACAGGAAAACTTATGCCAGATGAAGGTAGCATTCAATGGAGTAATAGAGTAAGAGTTGGATATATGGATCAGCATGCAGAGCTTACTAAAGGTCAAACTATAAGAGATGTTTTAAGAGATGCTTTTAAATATTTATTTGATTTAGAGAAAGAAATGCTTGAAATAACTGATAAAATGGCTGATGCATCACCAGAAGAGCTTGAAAAATTATTAGAAGACATGGGAACTATACAAGATTTATTAGATAACAATGGATTCTATATGATAGATGCAAAGGTAGAAGAAGTTGCTGGTGGATTAGGATTAAGAGATATTGGACTAGATAAAGATGTTACTGACCTAAGTGGAGGACAAAGAACAAAGGTATTATTAGCAAAATTACTTCTAGAAAATCCTGATATACTTTTATTAGATGAGCCTACAAACTACTTAGATGAAGAGCATATAGAATGGTTAAAAAGATACTTACAAAACTATGAAAATGCATTTATATTAATATCTCACGATATACCATTTTTAAATAGTGTTATAAACTTAATTTATCACGTAGAAAATAGAACTCTTACAAGATACGTAGGAGATTATGATAACTTCATGAGAATATATGAAGCAAATAAAAAGCAAGTTCAAGCTGCTTATGAAAGACAACAGCAAGAAATTGCAAAGTTAGAAGACTTTATTGCTAGAAATAAAGCAAGAGTTGCAACAACAGGTATGGCAAGAGCTAGACAAAAGAAATTAGATAAGATGGATATAATAGAACTTGCAGCAGAAAAGCCAAAGCCAACTTTTAACTTTAAGCAAGGTAGAACATCAGGAAAGATGATTTTTGAAACTAGAGATTTAGTTATAGGATATGATTCTCCACTTTCAAAACCTCTTAACTTAAGAATGGAAAGAGGACAAAAAATAGCTTTAGTTGGAGCAAATGGTCTTGGTAAATCAACACTTTTAAAAAGCTTACTTGGACAAATAAAACCAATAAGTGGAGAAGTTGAGCTAGGTGACTATTTAGAAATGGGTTACTTTGAGCAAGAAATAAAAGAAGCCAACTATAAAAGCTGTATTGAAGAGGTATGGGAAGAGTTCCCTTCATACACTCAATATGAAGTAAGATCAGCTTTAGCTAAATGTGGATTAACAACTAAGCTAATAGAAAGCAAAATTTGCGTATTAAGTGGAGGAGAACAGGCTAAGGTAAGATTATGTAAGCTTATAAATAAAGATACTAATATACTAATTCTTGATGAGCCTACAAACCACTTAGATGTAGATGCTAAAGATGAATTAAAAAGAGCATTAAAAGAATACAAAGGAACAATACTTTTAGTTTGCCACGAACCAGAATTCTATAGAGATGTTGTAACAGATGTTTGGAATTGTGAGGAATGGACAACTAAGATAGTGTAATCCATATAATAAATTAATTAAATAATGCTTTTAAAAGAGTATCAATAATTAGAATTATTGTTGATACTCTTTTTTATCTATAAGATGGAAAAATGATAAATTTATAATAAAATTAATTTTATATAAATAAGTATTTTTAACATAAGAGTGAAACAATATGAATTTAGATTTTAAAGCTATATTGCAAAAACATTGGACTCTATTAGAAGATAAAGTTATATATGAAGATAAAAAAATATTACTGACTGATATACAAGCAGTGAAATTATTTTGTAGATCTACATGTATAACGAATGTAGTAATACAAATTTTGTAGGTAATAAAGTTATAAACTTAGTATATAACAATAAATTAAAAAATGGTGAAAAAGCTTTAGCATATTTACAGGAGAATTATAGTGTAAAAGAATAAAAAGTTAGCAGAAAAAGTGTTAGCGATATTCAGAATGAAATAGATTCTTTACTATGTAAAGATGATTGGGGAACTATAAAAGAAATTTTAGAATTACCAAATGTGCTTGGAGTAGATGAAAAAATTAAAGCTATGACAAGTGGTTTAATAGATAGGAATACTTGGCTCATAGTCTGCACGAATAAGCGTGTTTTAATGTTAGACAAAGGCATGATTTACGGATTAAAATTAATAGATATTCCATTAGATAAAATTAACAGTATATATCATCCAATTGTAATGTTGCTTGAAAAGATATCTATTACACATGGAGCAACTACAAGAACAATAGAAAATATATCTAAAACAACGGTAAGTTTCTTTGTTAATACAGTTAATAAAGAAAAGAATCATATAAGTAAGCTAAGAATATTAAGGTAACTAAGGTAATAAATAATACATAGGTTGCAGATGAGTTATTTAAATATAAACAATTATTGGATATGAGTGTATTAACAGAAGAATTTGATGCAAAGAAAAAAATTATTAAGTCTATAAGATAATTTATCTTAATAATACTATATAAATATTTTTCCAGTGTATAAAGTATTTACAAAACAATCATTGATAAACAAATAATAATGTTATATAATTATAACATAAGTTATAAATACATAACAAATATTATAAATACATAACGGAGAGTAGTTATATGAAAAGAGAATTAACTTTAAGAGAAAAATCCATATTTGATAATGGATTATTTGGACTAATTTGGATTGGTATGGGAATTGTGCAGCTTTTTACACCTAATAAAACTTTATTAATACTAGCAAGTGCTATATTACTAGTTGGTGCAGCTTCAATTTTTATTCCTTATTTAATAAAATCAGAACCAGATGATGAAATGTCAGAATACAATAAGATTAAAGCTAGATCAACAGCGTATAGAATTTTATCTTTAGGAATTTCTATTTTAACATTAGTAGCCATTGTAAAAAGTGAATGGCTAGTTAATTTAAGAATAATATTGCCTTTTGTATTAGGTGGAGTTAATATTTTTGAGTTTATTTTCTTTATTTTTTATGAAAAAGCTGGTGCTTAATATGTCAAAATTAAAAACTAAAGTTCGAGAATTACGTAGAGAATCTAATATGAAACAAGAACAACTGGCAAAGTTAGTAGGTGTAAGAAGAGAAACTATAGTGCATTTAGAAAATGAACGTTATAATCCTTCTTTAAAATTAGGAATGGATATTGCTAAAATTTTTGGAAAATCAGTAGAGGAAGTATTTGAATTTATAGAAGATGATGAATAAAATGAAATAATAAATATTTCTATAAAAATAAGCTGTCTCATAATAGGAGTAGTATTTCTATGTGTGATAGCTCATTTTATTATTTAAAAATAATAATAAGAAAAAACTATAATATATTAAGAAATAATAAGATTGATATAAATCAAATGATATTTAATATTATTTATTAAAATAAATAGAATAGCAGTAATTTGTTTTTTTTCATATTTAAATAATTATTGAATAATATATATTAGAATTAAGTGTAATTAAGTGTTGGAGGTTAAAATGGATTTTTGTGATAAACTAAAACAATTTTCTAAAAGAGCAGAAATAATAAAAAGTACTTTATTAACTGAAGAGGCAACAAAGACCGCTTTAATAATGCCGTTCTTTTCTTTATTAGGCTATGATGTATTTAATCCTATGGAATTTGTACCTGAATTTACTGCTGATTTTGGTATAAAGAAAGGAGAAAAAGTTGACTATGCAATAATGAAAGATGGTAAGCCTATAATATTAGTTGAGTGTAAAGGTGTAAATGATACACTTACTAAACATGATGCTCAGTTATTTAGATATTTTTCAGTAACTGAATCTAGGTTTGCAATTTTAACTAATGGTATTATTTATAAATTTTTTACTGATTTAGAGGAAAGTAATAAAATGGATGATACTCCATTTTTAGAAATAAATATATATGACTTAAATGATATTCAAGTTCAAGAATTAAAGAAATTTTCAAAAGATACCTTTGATATAGATACTATATTTAATACTGCATCAGAACTAAAATATAGCAATTTAGTAAAAAGCCAACTTAATAATCAATTAAATAATCCAACAGATGATTTTGTTAGATTTTTAATTAATGATTTTTATCAAGGAATTAAAACTCAAAATGTTATAGAGAAATTTAGACCTATTGTAAAAAAATCATTTCAACAATTTATAAGTGATTTTATGAATGAAAAGTTAAAGTCAATATTAAATAACAATGAGGAACTAGAGAAAGAAAAAGAAGATTTATCTTCTGAAGAAAATGAATCAGATTCGAATGAAAACGTTGAAAATAATATAGTTACTACAGAAGAGGAATTAGAAGGTTTTAATATAGTCAGAAGTATATTAAGTGAAGTTATAGACCCAGAGGATATTACCATTAAGGATGTTGAAAGATATTGTGGAGTTTTATATAAAAATAATACTAGGAAGTGGATTTGTAGATTGTGTTTTAATGCTGTAAAAAAATCTATTATAATATCTGATGAAAATAAACTAGGTATACGATATTACATTAATTCAATAACTGATATTTATAATTATAAAATTGAATTAATAGACTCTTTAAAAAAATATATTGAATAGATATATAACTTATTTAAAAAATAATATTTTGTTTCATATATTAAATTATTTATATATAATTATTAAAAGTATATATTAGAGGGGAATGAGATATTATTATAAGAGATATGTTGGTTAAGGTAAAAGAACAATTATCTAAGGATTATAATTGTAATGTTAAAGATTTCGATTGTAAAAATAATTTAGTTACAGATATAAAATTAATAGAAGGAAGCAGAAGATATAGTGATGAAAAAGAATTTTTAAAAATTCTTATATTTGGTGGGAAGACTATAATATGTGCTGATGAAAGTATTAAAAAGTGGTGTATTGAAAATTTAAGCGATATACCAGGAGAATGGATGTATTTATATTCTGTATTAAGGAAAATTGATAATAAGTTAAATGAATTTGGATATGAAATAGATAATACACACCATTATTATTTACCAAATGAAAATAAAGAAAATATAGAAATAAATAATAATATAAGATTGTATGAGAAAGAGGATATTAAGCAATTTAATGGTGATGATAGATTTGATGAAGCTTTTGCTTTTAATAGTAATTATCCAGATATATTAGCAGTTGCTGCTTTGGATGACAATAATGATATCATTGCTATAGCTGGAGCAAGTAAGGATTGTGAAACAATGTGGCAAATTGGAATTAATGTTTTACCAGTGGCAGAGGGAAGAGGTGTTGGCAAAAATATTGTTAGAGTTTTAAAAGAGGAAATATTAAAAAGAGGTATAATACCTTTTTATGGCACTATAGAATCTCATATAATTTCACAAAGAGTTGCTATAGGAGCTGGATTTTATCCTGCATTTGCTGAATTAAAAGTTAGAAAGAAAATGTCTATATAATAAATTCTCATAATATATTAAAGGTAGATAAATAAATTGTATAGAGTACATTTATAGAAAAAGAGTTAGTGTAACAGCTAACTTTTTTCATTATTAAATAAAAAAAATAGATGTGACTTTTTTGATAGAATCATATAGGACAAGTATAATGCTAAATAAATATGATTATTCTTTAAGGGATGAACATAAAAAGCAATTAAAGAATTTGAATATAAATAACTATATGGTTTTAGATAATATAAATAATGGTGGAAATATTAAAATATTTATATGAAATTAAATACTTTTTGATATAATTAATTTGTAAAACTAATAATAGAAATTAAGATAAAAGTACTAATGCATATAGAAATATACTTTATATTTCTATATGCATTTAAAATTTAGAACTATTTTTATAAATTTACTATGATTTTATTTTAATATAGCTGGGGGTATTATGAATAATATAATTATAGAAACAGAGAGGTTAATTTTAAGAAAGATTTCTAATGATGATTATTTAGATATTGCAAATATTCTTCAAGATAGTGAAGTAATGTATGCTTGGGAGAAAACTTTTTCTGATGAAGAGGTTAGCAATTGGATTGAAGAAAATTTAAAAGGATATAAAAGAGATGGATATAGTTATTTTTTAGCTATAGATAAGAAATATAATGAAGTAGTTGGTGTGATGGGACCTTTAATCGAGATAATAAATAATAAATCTTTTATAGGAGTAGCATATATATTAAATAAAAATTTTTGGGGTAAGGGATATGCAACTGAAGGAGTTAAAGGTTGTATAGACTATACATTTAAGAATTTAAATGCCAAGAGTGTAATTGCACAGATAAGAACTTGCAACAAAAGCTCTCAGAAGGTAGTCGAAAGATTAAATCTCCAGGTAATATATAAATATATAAGAATATATGATAATAAGGAAATGGAACATTTAGTATATTCAATTGATAGAAATAGATATTATGCTAAAGATTAAGTTAAAAATATTAGGTAGATAAAGAAAAATAATAATAAATATAAAAACACCCTACCAAAATTCATAAATATGTGTTATTATATTTAACTGTTAAAGCACTTCACTAACTATGAACAGTTCATTGAGAAAAAGCACGCTAAATTTAGCGTGCTTTTTATTTGTCTTTACGACATTTTGTTTTTATTTAATATAAATTTCTACAAAAGGTTAATAAATTGTAAATAAATTTAAAATTAATAATAAAAATTTTCGTAAACATATTGACTATTTTAAAATTTTAGTAAATAATTAACAGTGTAAAAAGTAAATAACTAAGATAGAGGCGCGAAATTTAAGAGTAATATTACAGAGTTAAGCACAGTGAAGTAATATGAAAGGAAATTTTGCCGAAGCTTATAGTAAATGCTTTAATACTATTTGCTGGGATTACGCAAAATATGTGTAATACTGTCATAGGTTTTATACCTATGGAGGGCTATTATTCAGTATGTAAGAAACGTGTTAACCTTGTTAATACTCTTCTGTGTTATGGATGAAGCTCCATAGCACTTTTTTTTATTTTAAAATACTTATAAAATCTTACAATCTGCAAATAATAATAATAAAGTTTTATTATATAAATCAGATTTTAAATTTATAGCTTTATTAAAAATATAAAAGTAATATAAATTATATTATTTTTAATATCTTGGTTAGTTGCTTATGGGAAATATTATTTCGAGCGTCTTTATTAAAAATAATAAAGTGCCCATAAGGAGGAAAAAAGATGAGTGATAGTGAAAATCAACAACTAAAAAGAGGTCTAAAGGCAAGGCATCTAAATATGATTGCCATGGGAGGTGCCATAGGTACTGGAATATTTCTAGCTATGGGAGATACCATACATCAAGCTGGTCCTGGAGGAGCTTTAGTTGCTTATGGATTAATTGGAGTTATGGTATACTTTTTAATTACAAGTTTAGGAGAAATGGCAACTTACATGCCTGTATCAGGTTCATTTGGTACATATGCTACAAAGTTTGTAGATCCAGCTTTAGGATTTGCTCTTGGATGGAACTATTGGTACAACTGGGCTATTACAATAGCAGCAGAGATGGTTGCTGGAGCGTTAATTATGAAATATTGGTTTCCAGATGTTAAATCAATATTTTGGAGTATATTATTTTTAGCAATAATAATAGGATTAAATATTTTATCATCAAAGGCTTATGGAGAATCAGAGTACTGGTTTGCAAGTATAAAGGTTATAACAGTTATTGTATTTTTATTAATAGGTGTAGCTACAATACTTGGTATTATGGGAGGAGAAAAGTTAGGATTTAAAAACTTTCATAGTAATGGTGGACCATTTATTGGGGGTATGAAATCAATATTTGCCATCTTTTTAATAGCAGGTTTTTCATTCCAAGGTACTGAACTTGTAGGAATTGCAGCTGGAGAAAGTGAAAATCCAGAAAAAACAATTCCAAAAGCTATAAATACTATATTTTGGAGAATATTAATATTTTATATAGGTACAATTATAGTTATTGGTGCAGTTATACCTTTTGCAGAGGCAGGAGTAAATGAAAGTGCTTTTACAATGGTTTTTGAAAAGGCAGGGATAGCAACAGCAGCTTCTCTTATGAATGTTGTTATACTTACATCTGTTTTATCAGCTGGTAACTCAGGTATGTATGCTTCAAGTAGAATGTTATATTCAATGGCCAAAGAAGGAATGGCACCTAAAGTTTTTGGTAAATTAAATTCAAGAGGTGTTCCAATTAATGCAGTTATACTAACTACGATCATAGCTTCAGCTTGTTTTTTAACAGGAATATTTGCAGAAAGTACAGTTTATGTTTGGCTAGTAGCAGCATCAGGACTTGCTGGATTTATTGCTTGGGTAGGAATTGCAATATGTCATTATAGATTTAGAAAGGCATATGTAGCTCAAGGAAGAGATTTAAAGAATATAAAATATAAAGCTAAGTTTTTCCCAATAGGACCAATAATAGCTTTATTAATGTGTGCTATTATTATATTAGGACAAGGCTATGGATATATTAATGATAATGGAGTAGACTGGAAAGGCATGATTGCAGCTTATATAGGATTACCATTATTTTTAATATTATATTTTGGATATAAAATAAAAAATAAAACTAAAATATTAAAATTAGATGAAATAGATTTAGATTATAGTGAAGAAAGTAATAATGAAGATAAAGATTCAAGCATTGCATAAGGAAATATTTTATATAATTTAATTATAAAATAAATATGAGCTGTCTTAAAATAGAAATTAAGTTTTTATTTTAAGCAGCTCGTTTTTTATAAATGATTTTAAATACTTTAACATTTTTTTATTATACATTTTTGAGCAGCTAATAATCCAATAAAATATATAAATATTATAATTATAGATAAAAAATAAACTTTTATTTTAAATAATGAATCTAAGAGACCTAAGGTAATTATAAATGATGAGATTAAATAGGAGGTTATATTTTGAATTTTAATAAGAGCTTTTTCGTTGCTTATTATAAAATCAGATTTGCAAATAAGATGTATAGTGGATCTATTTTTTAAGCTATAAAGTAAGGTTATAATCCCTATTATAGTAAAACATATTGAAAAAATATTTTTAATTATCATAGTAAATCAGCTCCTCTAGATTCTTTGTAAACGTTTAATAGGATGATAAAAAAATAATATCAAAAATTACTTCTAAAAATCTTAAGTAATATTTTGATATTTTAAAATAAAAGATCTCTTATTAATTTTAATTATAAATTATTTTTTTACTATATCAATACCTTTAATTAAAATTAGGTAAAATTTATAGACTTAATATAAAAAGATAAATTTAACATTAAAATTGAAAAGGTATTTTTCAAAGTATAGCTAATATTTACATCAATGAAGTAAGCCTTTCTAAAATAGACTTTACTTCATCTATGCTAAGATAAGCACCTTCTTTTAAAACCTCTTTTCCTTCTACAAACATTATAGTAAAAGGTGTTGAATAAACATTGAAATAATTAAAAATATCTGGTTTATCTAAAATAAGACCTACTTTTACATCTTTGTTTGTCTTTTGAAGATCTAATAATTTAGTGTAAAGAACGTTACAAACACAGCATCCAGAGTTTTCTTTATTAAAATATAAAAAGCATATTTTATTAGAGTTAATAAAAGAGTCTACTTCTTTTAAGTTATTTAATTGCATAAAACCACTTCCTTACAATATATCCTTAATTTATAAGTATATATTTATCTTATCTATATGTAAAATTTATTTAAAGTATAGTATCCTTATATTTAAAATAAATTTTGTATATTATAATTTATTATATAGTTAAGATAATAAATTATATTATTTTTAGTATTAAATTTATTTTCTTATAATAGAAGAACTATTATCTAATATTATATTAAAATCAGTTTTTTTTATCCAACCTTTAGAATTAATATTAGTATGGATAGGTAGGGCAATATAATACCAACTTTGGTTATTAACATCGGCTTGATCTAAGATTATAACTTCTAAACTTTTTTTTATTTCATTCACTAATGGAGCTTTATGAAATGGTGCCAATAATACTAAAACATTATCATTTGTTATTCCAGTTTCGCTAGTAGGATTACTGTATTTTATATAGATGTTATTTTGAGATTTACTATCACTATTAAATTTATCATTTAAATCTTTATATTTACGAGAGGTAAATAGTAGTTGTTGTCTTGTTGAAGCTAATTTTTTATCAAAATATAGATATAGGGAAGCACCTATAAATAGTAACAATAAAATTATAATAAATAAAAATAAAGTCAAAGAGATCACTCCTAATATTTTATATATTTATAGTATATTTATTAGCAACTTTAATAATTACTAAGGAGGTGTAATTATTTAATGAGGATATTATTTACTTTTTTATTTAAAAATATTTTAGAAAAGAAATTAAGAAGTATTTTGATAATATTAGCAATAGCAATTGCTACAGCTATGACTTTCGCATCTTTAGGAACTTCAGATAATTTTAAAAATATGGTTATAGAAAAAAATAGAATGGAATTTGGAAATGGAGACTTAATTATAAGTGCTAAAGAAGATTCAAAAGATTCATTTATAGATTCTGAAAAAATAGATAAATTTATTTCTTCTAAAAATAAAGTGGCTATATTTAACGGCAGTGGAGTATTTAAAGATGACAATAATATTAAAAAAGTTAATATTATAGCATCTGATGTTGAAAAAATTAATGATATAAATCCAATATATTTAGAGAACAATAGTAAGAATTTTGATTTTAATAATATTAATGGTAATAAAGTTATAGTTTCTAAAAGTTTTTCAGAGGAATTTAATTTTAAAAGAGGAGATACTTTTAATATAAAAATAGAAGGAAAGGATATTCCTTTAAAAATAGAAGCTATTGCTATACCAAAAGGATTCTTTGGTGAAAAACCAGGAGAAATAACTTTAGTTATGAGTAATGAAGGATTATCAGAAGAACTTTCAAGGAAACCTTTAATTACATCTTATTTAATAAATACAGAAGGTAATAAAAAGGAAATAGAAGATATAGGAGAAACTTATTTAAAAGATTATTCTGTTAAGGAAACCATAAATGATGAAACCTTAGATGATATGGTTAAACAATTTACTATTCCATTTTATATTATGCTAGCTGTTGTTGTGCTTATGGCTGCTTTTATAATATATTCATCTTTTAAGGTGATAGTTATTGAGAGAATGGGAGTAATAGGAACTTTTAGAAGTATAGGTGCTACTAAGTTTTCAACAGATGGACTATTAATGTTAGAGAGTTTAATTTATGGAATTATAGGATCTATAATAGGGGGATTTTTAGGAGTGCCAATGCTTTATCTTTTAAGTGATTCTTCAAATCAATTTAAAGATTTAGGCATAAAAACAGCAATTAATTTTAGTTTAACAAATATGATATTAGCTATGGTGATAGCTATAATATTATGTTTAGTAAGCTCTATAATACCAATAATAGAAGTTAGTAAAGTTCCAGTAAAAGAAATTATACTTGGAGAGTATAAATCTAGTGGAAAGCAGCACCCTATTTTATGGATTATTGGAATAGCATTTATTATTTTTCCTTTTTATTATATAGGAGTTTTCAAAAATTCAGGAAGCTTTATTTTAACTTTACTTTGTGCATTTTTATTTTTAATAGGTATAGCTATTATAGTTCCATCTATTTTAAAGATATTATCTAAAGTTTTAAAAGGATTTTATAGAATATTATTTGGTAATGAAGGTGTCTTAGGGTTAGAAAATGTAGGGAGCTCTAAAAGTTTAGCTAATAATGGAGTACTTTTATGCTGTGCTTTAGCAGCAGTTGCTGCAATTTATATAGCTTCTTATAGTGTTAAAAATATAATTGTAAAATCTTATAGTGGAGCTAATTATGATGTAGCAATAACTTCTATTAGTTCTTTTGATAAAAAATATATAGATAATAAATTAGAAGATTTAAAGGGAAAAGAAATATCTGATTTTACTAATGATTATATAAGTTATAATATAAAGATTGATAATATTCCTATGGAAATTGGAATACTTGAAGGAGTAGATGGTAATAAATATCTTAAGTTTTTTTCTGATGAAGAAATTTATGATAAAGAATCTTCTTCTATAAACTCAAAAGAAATATTAGGAAAATTAAATAAAGGTAATTATATAATTATGGCAGATATTTTTCAAAAAAAGTATAAATATAAAGTAGGAGATAAAGTAAATATAGATATTGATGATAATTATTATCCTTATGAAATAATAGGTTTTTTATCATCACCTATAAGTGCTAATAAAAGAAACTGTATAATATCAGAAGAAAATTTTAAAAAGGATTTTGGAAAATCAGTACCTACAGAAATATTAGTAAAGGGAAACAATTTATCTGAAGATGAATTAGCTAAATATTTAAGAAATGATTTTGAGGACTATCCTGTAGTTGTAAAACAAAAAAGTCAAATTGAGAAAGCGGAAATTGAAAACAATGTGGGGCTTATGAAATCTCTTGAAAGTTTTTCAATTATGGCTTTAGTAATTGGTGGTTTGGGTATAATGAATAATCTTATGGTAAGTTTTATTCAAAGAAAAAGAGAAATGGCAGTACTTGCATCTATCGGGATGAGTAAAACTCAAAGAATGAAAATGATATTTGTAGAAGGATTTACTATAGGAATTGTAGGAAGTTTAATTGGAGTTTTATCTGGTATTGGAGTTACATCATTTGTACCAGAGATAACATTATCTTTAGATACCTATTTAAAAATAAAAATTCCAAAGGAACAAATGCTTATGCTCTTTATATTAGGAGTAATTCTTGTTGTTATAGCATCTTTTGTGCCTATGTTTAAATCATCTAAGATTTCAGTAGTTAAAGAAATTAAATATGAATAAGGTGTGAGAATTTTATGGATAATATTGATAAAATAATTGAGGTTAAAAATTTATATAAAAGTTTTAAAGCAGGTAGTGAAGAGGTTACAGTTTTAAATAATATATCTTTAGAGGTTTTAAGAGGACAATTTTTATCTATAATGGGGCCATCGGGGTGTGGAAAAAGCACTTTGTTATATCTTATGGGAGGATTAGATTCTCCAACAAAGGGGGAAATACTTCTTCTTGGGAAAAATATAAGCACCCTTAGTGATAAAAATATAAGTAAACTTAGAAGAAGAGAAATGGGTTTTGTATTTCAATTTTATAATCTTGTGCAAAATCTAACAGTAGAAGATAATATATTACTTCCTATTTTATTAGATGGAGGTAATCCAAGGCATCATAAAGAAGATTTAAATAAAATATTAGATATAATAGAGCTTTCTCATAAAAGAAAATCTACACCAAGAGAATTATCAGGAGGACAACAGCAAAGAGTAGCTATTGCAAGAGCTTTAATTAATAATCCAGATATTATTTTTGCTGATGAGCCTATTGGTAATTTAGATTCTAAAACAGGAACAGAAATTATGAAATTATTTCAAAGAATCAATAAAGAAGAATCTATGACTATAGTTAATGTAACCCACTCTAGAGAATCTGCAGATTACGGAACAGATATATTATTCTTAAAAGATGGTGTTATTGTAAATAGTGAGAAAGTTTTAAATAATAATTTTATAGATATATAATTACAATTTTATATATGATAAAATGTACTTATTGCATTTTTAGAATTTATTTTATCTTATGAAATTCTAAAAGATAATAACTTCAAAGTAGGTGTATATATGTTTTTAATGATAAATATTGAAAAATGGAGAGAAATAAAAAAACAGTCATTTTCTCAATATTATATGAGTAATTTTATTAAATTTTCTATATTTTTTATTTTTATAGCCGCATTTTTTAATATTGTTACAGATATAAATCATAGTTTAAAAGTATCAGTTCCAAAGCATTTGATTTATGATTTATTGATACCGTTGATTTTATCAGCAATCTTAACTTATTGTAATTGCACAATAGAAAAAAACTTAAATTTTATGCTATATTCAGATGAAGAAGTAAATAAAAAGAAATTTAAATTCTTTTATATTTTAAATGGAGTTATTTGGGTATCTATAGTTGTAAATTTAATAAGTGTATTAAGTTTAGCTAACATATACAATAAGAAAATTTCAGAACTTGTTTTAGATATTTTTGCAGGTATATTTGTTGGTATTATTATAGGGTTATTTTATGGTATATTTTCTTTTAAAAAGTTTTATAAGAATCATGAAAATGATTTTGATAAAAGCAAGGTAAAGAAGAAAAGCAATAAGAAAAAGAAAAAGTAATATAATAATAAAGACTTTTACTATATTTTAATTTATATATAGTCTGTATGTAAAAAGGTTTTTCTCAGTTTTGAGAAAAACCTTTTTTATAATTATATATTTTATAAAGAAATTAATATGTAAATAAAAACATCAGTTATAAATCTTTAACACATTCTGATAATATGGTACCTATAGAGTCATTAATAACTAAATCAGCCATATCATCATATTGGGTTTTAGATTTATTTATTAAGACTAGTTTTTTACCTCTAAAGTATCTAATCATACCAGCAGCAGGGTATACAACTAAAGATGTTCCACCTACAATTAAAATATGTGCTTCTGAAATGTATTTTAATGAAGAACCAATTACCTTTTCATTTAGGCCTTCCTCGTATAAAACAACATCAGGCTTTACAACTCCACCACATTTCTCGCAATAAGGTATATTGGTTTTGGAGGAAGTTATATATTCTAAAGGATAAAATGCACCGCATTTTGTACAATAGTTTCTATGTATAGATCCATGTAATTCAAGAACATTCTTACTACCAGCTAGCTGATGTAAGCCATCAATATTTTGAGTTATTATAGCTTTTAATTTTCCTAATTTCTCTAGTTTACTCAGAGCAAAATGAGCTGCATTAGGTTTAGCTTCTGTATATATCATATTTTTTCTATAGAACTTATAAAAATCCTCCATATGAGATAAATAAAAACTATGGCTTAGCATTTCTTCAGGAGAATATTTTATACCACTTTTTTTATTATATAATCCATTGGCTGAACGGAAATCTGGAATATTTGATTCTGTTGAAACGCCGGCACCACCAAAGAAAACTATATTATTATTTTCTTTAATTATTTTTTTTAAATCTTGAATTTCCATAAAACCACCTCACTGAAATTATAGCATAGTTTATAACCTACCATTAATCACAGTAATGGGAAGTTTATTATAAATTAAAAACTATAGAGTAAAATTTACAATTTTTACTCTATAGTTTTTAATTTTCAATAAAAATAAGCTATATTAAATTTAATATAGCTTATTTTTGTTTTTATACTATATATTATATGTTAATTAATATCTCTTACATATTTTCGATTTTTAAAGTAATTAGTTTTAATTATTAAATCGCTAATATTAAAGGCTTCTTTATAATGAGATATAACCTCTTCATTTCCAGATCCTATAATAATACCACCATTAAGTAAGGCAAAGTTTCTATTAGTATTTACTAAAATCTTTCCTATAGCCGTGGTGTTAAATTTATCTTTATCAACACCAAATAGGTAGGCTAATGTTGGCATTATATCAATTTGTCCACCTATTACATCAAAAGTTTGGCCTTTTAATCCTTTAGAATGTATTACAAATGGAACTTTTGGATGTATATCATCTTGTATCCATGGATATTGTTCAAGACGATATGCTAATTCATCAGAACAATACTTCTTATATCCACCATGATCTCCCGTTATAACTAATACAGAGTTATCATAAAGATTATTTTCTTTAAGACTCTTTATAAATTCACCTATTTGCGTATCCACGTAGTTTATACATTGTAGATAACTACCTAAATAAGATTGTGCCAAATCCTCTGGAAGATTTAATTTATATTCTTCAGCAGGTATATATTGAAAATGAGCATGTGAATCTAGTGTAACAACATGTCCAAAAAAAGGTTGTGACATTGTTTTAATTTTTGATATAAAAGTATTCAGTATTAAACTATCAGTAGTATTTCCATAATAGCTAGTAAAGTTAGGTGGTATTTCAAAGCTGTTTAAATCAAGAACCTTATCAAAGCCTATATAACTATCAGAAACTTTAAAGTGCCAGTTTCCACCATGCTCTCCATGTAACATTAATGTTTCATAATCTAAATTCTCAAGAAGTTTAGGTAATGAATTATAAGTTGTATCTCCATAGTCTATAAAAGTTGATTTATGCCTTATGGGAAATATTGATGTATTTATAAGTAAATCTGCATCAGAGCTAACTCCACCATTAGTTTGGTCATATATATTTGGGAAATTAAAACTTTCTCCAAGTAATTTATTAATATTTGGAGTAATTTCTTCGTTTCCTATTTTTTGACCTATAGGAAAACTTTCAAAAGCTTCTATTTGCATTATTATTAAATTTTTATTTAAAAATATTCCTTTAAATTGGTTATCTACAATATTTTCTTTGTTCTTTATTAACCAGTTAGTTATTATTTCATCATTATTTACCGACAACTGTCTTTTAGGTGTAGTTATTTTATTTTTAATATCTATTATATGAAAAACTAAAGGTGATGTTTCATATACAATACTATAAGGTTCCCAATAAGAACCGTTTATCTGAAAAGACAATTTTTTATTTTTATCCATATCAATTATTTTTAAAAGAGATAAAGATGATACAATAACAATAATAACCATAGTTAATTTACAATTAGTAAAATTAGGCTTTATATTTTTATATTTAATAAAAATAAATATAAAAATTATTATTAAAAAATCTAAAACAAAGAATATATCAGAACCTTTAATAAATGTTGTAGATGATATTGAATTTTGTATTACTTTATAATCTTTTGTAATAAAATTAAAAGTTAAAAAATTTCCGTGACTTCTTATTGCCCATAAATCTAATAGCAGTAATGAAGAAAATAAAAAGTCTATAACTATGTAATAAATATATGGTTTTTTATTTATTAAAAGGCCAAAAGAAAGTATTAAAATTAAAGGTAAATTATGAAATAAAAGCATAACTTTATTATTAGTTATTGTATATAGTAAGTTATAAAGACTAGGTCTAATGAAGTCTTTATTATTAACAATACAAGAAAATAGTAAATCTTTAAAAAATAAAATTATTACAAATAGTATAAAAATAGAAAAAGATTTAAGTTTTATTTTGTTTATTTTAAAAAAATTAGTCTTAAGCATTTAAATAGTCCCCTTATCATATAAAAAGTAAAATTATGCCATAACACCTTATATTCTATAACAATAATACATATAATTCAAAGATGTTAATAGAAAAAGTTTATATAAAGATAATTTAAGATTTTTTTTGTAAAAAATAAAAAAAATGTTGACAATATATTATTTATTATGATATTATATTTTTTGTCGTCACAAGGCGATGAGATCTTTGAAAATTAAACAGAGAGAAACTTACAAAATCTTTTAAGATTTTTTTAAACCAGCAATTCTTTTATATGAGTAAAGATTAAACTTTTTAAA
>NZ_FQVM01000017.1 GCF_900129365.1 Clostridium fallax | reverse complement strand
GATACAAAATAAGTTGAGGTTGTTATAAAAATTATAATTATAAAGCAAATTAAGAAGGAAAAGTAAAAAAATTTATTTTCTATAGATTTAAATTTAGGAATAGACTTTAATTTAAAAATTAACTTTTTAAAATTAATAATAATTTTATTAAATAGTTTTTTTGATTTCATAAAACCTCCAAAAATAATACAATGATTCCAAATAAAATCCATTTAATGGTTATAATGGAAATGTTATCATAAAATTAACAAATTTAAAAGTGTAGGAGGTATTTATGAAGAAAAAATTATTAGCTAGTTTATTAGCAGTTGCTACAGTGGCTACTTTAAGTGGATGTGGGAATAAAGATAAAGCCTCGGAAAATGGTGGACAAGTAACCATAAACGTATTATCAAGATATAGTAGTGATCAAGGACCGGATGATAGAGTTATAAATCAAAGAATAGAAAAGTTTATGGAGGAAAATCCAGATATTAAAGTAGTTCATGAAGCTATAGGAGATGAATCTACATATAATAATATGTTTAAGACCGCTATAGCTACAGGAGATACTCCAGATGTATTTGTAAATTATGGAGGAGCACAATTTCAAGATTATGTTGAGAGTGGATTATTTTTAGATTTACAAAAGGTTATGGATGAAGATAAAGAATGGGGAGATAAATATATTCCTACAATGCTAGATGCTTGGAGATTTGAAGGAACAGAAGGAGTATATGGTGTTCCAATGGCTTGTTTTGCAACAGGATTATATTATAATAAAGAAATTTTTGAGAAAAATGGCCTTACACCACCAAAAACAGTAAAGGAATATGATGATGTTTCCAAGTCTTTAAAATCAAAGGGAATTATACCTATGGCTTTAGGAGATAAAGATAATTTTAAAGGGGCTCACTTATTTGCAAATTTAATACTAAAAAGAGCAGATTTTAAATATACAATGGATCTTGTAGAGGGAAAAACTAAATGGGATGATCCTATAGTTAAAGAAATATTTGAACTTATGTCAGATTGGCAAAAGAAAGGTTACTTTGGAGAAAATGTTACAACTATGGAAGGTACAGCAGAACAGTCAATGTTTTTAAATGGAGAAACTGCGATGCACTTAAATGGATCATGGTTTATGAATCAGATAAATGATAGTGATCTTGGTGAGAAAGCAGGATTTATACCATTCCCTTATTATGAAGATTATTCACAGTTTAAAGATAATTGGCATGCTGGTTCATCAGAAGGAATAAGTTTATCTGCCAATAATACTAAAGAGGAACAAGAAGCATCAATTAAACTATTAAAATATTTAACTGATGATGAGGCTTATAATGAGATTCAAGAATTAGCTAATGGTGGAATTTATCCAGTAACTTCAATGAAGCAATATGATAAATTAACTCCTGTAGGTAAAGACTTTAAAGCGGCTTTCGTAGACGTTAAAGATACTAAACTTGAACCAGGAGAATATGGAAGAAATCCTCAGTTAAGAGAAGAAATTAGAGATGCTATACAAGGTATGTTTGCAGGAACAAGTGTAGAAGATACTTTAAATAGAATTCAAAAGGTTGTTGATTCAGGCAATAAATAGGAAAGTATTAGATGGAAGGAAACTTCCATCTAATTACATAAATTTAAAGGGGGTATAGTATGGAGGTTTCAACAAAAAAAATAAAAAAGAATTCACCGAGGCTGAATTTTAATAAGAAGTTCTTTAAAGATAATGGAGGACCTATTCTTTTTATAATTCCAGCCTTTATTTTATACACATTTTTCTTTATAAATCCTGTTATAAAATCTGTTTATTTATCACTTGTAAAATGGAATGGAATACCTAATGTAGAAAAGAAATTTATTGGATTTGATAATTTTATTAAGTTTTTTAAAGATCCAGCTTTTTATAAAGCTTTATTCAATGTTAGTGTTTTTATTGTAGTTAGCTTTGTTATTATAATGCCAATTGCATACTTATTAGCATTATTAGTTAGTAGTAAAATTAGAGGAATAAGATTTTTTAAAACATCTTATTTTATTCCAGCAATATTACCAACTGCTGCTACAGGATTATTATGGACATTGATTTTATATAAATCTGGAGGAGCATTAAATGCTTTCTTAGAGGTTTTAGGGTTAGGATCTTTAACTCAAGATTGGCTTGGAGATCCTAAAATAGCTATTTTCACAGTAGCTTTAGTAAATGCATGGGTTTTTATAGGGTATAATATGTTAATTTTTGTTGCTGGACTAACTAATATTCCAGAAGAAATAGTAGAAGCTGCAAAGGTAGATGGAGCAACAGGATTCAAAGCGCAAATTTATATTGTATTACCATTAATGAAGGAAAGCTTTAAAATATTTGCCGTACTTGCTGTAGCAGGATCATTTAAAGTATTTGATATTATTTATGTAATGACTGGTGGAGGACCAGGTGGAGCTACAGATGTTCCAGCAACTATGCTTTATGATCAGGCCTTTAGATTTAATAATTTTGGATATGGTAGCTCTATAGGAATTTTTATATTAATGGCAGCATTAATATCAACAGTAATACTTAATAAAATATTAAATACTAAAGGAGAATAGAAAGGAGAGAATAAGTATATGAAAAAGAAAAAGTCACTTAAAATTTTTCTATATATTTGTGCTATAATTTGGGCAATAGTTAGTCTTGCACCTTTAGTGTTTTCTGTAATATCATCCTTTAAATCTACAAATGAAATATACGGACAAGCATTTGCCTTACCAAAAAGTTGGGAGTTTACAAATTATATAAATGCAATGGAAAAAGCAAATATAGGAAGAGCAGTAGCTAACTCTTTCTTCTTAGCTATAACATCAACATTATTAGTTATTTTACTAGCGTCCTTAGTTTCTTTTGCTATAACAAGAACAAAATATAGATTCAAAAATATAACTTTACTATATTTTTTAATGGGATTAACAATCCCAATGCACACTACGTTAATTCCATTGGCAGATCTTATAAATAGATATAATTTAAGAAATAAATTCATACCATTAATTTTCTTATATGCAACTTTTAATTTACCTTTTACAATTTTTATAATAACAGGATATATGAAAGGAATTAGCAAAGAAATAGATGAGGCAGCTACAATAGATGGATGTGGTCCTTTAAGATTGCTATTTCAAGTTTTATTTCCATTATGCAAACCAGCAGCAGCAACAGCAGCCATAGTAACATTTTTAGGCGTATATAATGAACTTATCTTTGCATTATTATTCTTAACTGATAAGAGTAAACACACTATATCAGTATCACTTATGAGTTTAACAGGAAGATATTCATCAGATAAAGGCGCTATATTTGCAGCAATATGTATGTTTATACTCCCAATAATTATAATTTATGTTTTATGTCAAGAGCATGTAGAAAAAGGTATTACAGCAGGTGCTACAAAGGGATAGAAAATTTTGCTTTTTAAGGAGGTAATTATGAAGTATAAAGTTAGAAGTAGACAAATTCATATGGATTTTCACACTAGTCCTTTAATAGATGGTATTGGGGAAAAATTTAATAAAGAAGAATTTGCAGAAACATTAAATAAGGCAAAGGTTAATTCTGTAACTTGCTTTGCAAGATGTCATCATGGATATTTATATTATGATTCTAAAATAAATAAAGAGAGAATCCATCCTAATCTTAAGAATATTAATTTATTAAAAGAACAAATAGAAGCTTGTCATAAAAGAGATATTAATGTTCCTGTTTATACTACAGTACAATGGGATAGATATACTTTTGATGAACATCCAGAATGGGCGTCAGTAGATATAGATGGGAATTTTATAAATGGACAAGGCGGTAAAGAAGGATTCTATGAATTTTTATGTGTGAATACTCCTTATAGAAAGTTTTTAAAAGAGCATATAAAGGAATTAATAGATACTTTTCAAAATATGGATGGATTATTTTTTGATATTTTAATTCCACATCCTTGTGCTTGCAAATACTGTGTAGAAAATATGAAAAATAGAGGAATAGATTATAAATCCGAAGGTGAAAGATTAAGATATTCGGTAATTATGTTAAATGAATTTAAAGAAGAAATGACTAAATTTATAAAGGAACTTAACCCTAAGATATCTATTTTTTATAATGGATCTCATATATCTCCAGACGTTAAAGATTCAGCAGAGGCTTACACCCATTTAGAGATTGAGTCTCTACCAAGTGGTGGATGGGGATATATGCACTTTCCTATAACTGTTAGGTATGCTAGAAACTTAGATAGAGATTGTCTCGGAATGACTGGTAAATTTCATACTTATTGGGGGGACTTTCATTCATTTAAGAATTTAGCTGCTCTCCAATATGAATGTTTTCATATGTTAGCACAAAATGCAAAATGTTCCATAGGAGATCAATTAGAACCAAATGGTAAAATTTCTAAAGAAGTATATGATTTAATTGGAAAAGTTTATAGCGAAGTAGAAGAAAAGGAACCTTGGTGTGAAGGTGGAAAAGCAGTTTGCGAAATAGGAGTATTTAATCCAGAAGAATTTATTGATTATAATAATGAAAATCCCTTTAAACTTCAGCCTTGTATTATAGGAGTAACAAGAATGCTTCAAGAGGCATCTTTACAGTTTGATATTATAGATAGTGAATTTGATTTTAAATCATATAAATTATTAATTTTACCAGAAAAAATATTAATTAATGATAAACTTAAAAGAAAATTAGAGGATTATGTAAATAATGGAGGAAAGGTAATCGCAGTATATGAATCTGGATTAGATGAGAATAAAAAAGATTTTAATCTTTCCTTCTTAAAGGTAAAATATGAAGGACTAGGAGAATATTCACCAACCTTTATAGTTCCAGAAGGCGAGATTTCAAAGGATTTATATAATACAGAATATACAATGTATTTAGATTCAACAAAAATTATAGAAAAAGAAGATGGAGAGATACTTAGTAGTTCAAAATCCCCATATTTTAATAGAACAAAAGAACATTATTGTTCTCATCAGCATGCTCCAAGTAGTGGGAATATTTATGGCCCAGCTATTGTGAAAGGTGAAAATGCAATTTATTTTTCTCATAAAATATTCTCTCAGTATCAAAGTTATGGATCTATATGGTGTAAAAAATTATTATTAAATGCTATAGATATGCTTTTAGATAAAAGATTAATTAGGCATAATGGTCCAAGCACCTTAATTACAACTTTAAATGAACAAAAACCATTAAAAAGATATGTGCTTCATATGCTTCACTATATTCCAGAGAGAAGATGTGAAAAAATTGATGTAATAGAGGATGTGATTCCTTTATACAATATAGATTTATCAGTAGCTTTAAATAAAGAACCTAAATCAATTAAACTAGTACCACAGAATGAAGAATTAAAATTTGATATAGAAAATAATACAATAAAATTTGTTGTTCCTAAGATAAATGGACATCAAATGGTTGAAATAGCTTATTAAAAAGTGAATATTATGGAGAATTTAATTGGAATTGATATAGGTGGTACTTATATTAAATATGGAATATTAGATAAATCAGGAAATATATTGAAAAAGGATAAGAAGGAAACTCCTAAAAAAGATATTAAAGATTTTATTGATTTTTTAACAAATATTATAAAAGAATATAAAAAAGAAGAAAATATTATAGGCGTTGGAATTAGTATCCCAGGGTTTATAGATTCTAAGAAAGGAATTCCTTTAGTATGCAGTAATCTAAGATTTATTGAGAATATAAGAATAAAGGATATATTAGAAGAAAAAATTAATTTGCCAGTAAAGTTGGAGAATGATGCTAATTGTGTTGCCTTAGCAGAGAAATTTAATGGAAATGCAATAAACTGTAGTGATTTTGTATGTATAACAGTTGGTACAGGAATAGGTGGAGGCATATATATAAATAATAAATTAGTTTCAGGAAAAACTTTTAAAGGTGGAGAATTCTGCTATATGATAACTAGAGAAGAAAAGGGATATGAAAGAGCAAATGAAAATTCATCTATGATGGCATTAATAAATATGTATAAAGATTATAAGGGTATAAATAAAGAGATTTCTGGATATGATATTTTTAAAGAAGCTGAATTTGATGAAAATGTAAGGTATATAATAGATAAATGGTATAGCAATTTAGCAAGATTAATATATAATATATCTTCAGTTTTAAATCCAGAAAAAGTTTTAATTGGTGGGGGAATTAGTGCAAGAGAAGATTTAGTATCTAATTTAGAAATCCAGTTAAATAAAATAGAATGTTGGCATTTTATAGAAGCTAAGATTGAAAAATGTAAGCATAGAAATGATTCTGGGTTAATAGGAGCTGCATATAATTTTTTAAATTCGTAAATATAAATTTATATAATAAAAAGGAGTAGTTTAGTGCTAAAAGCACTAAACTACTCCTTTTTTTAAGATTATATTACCATATAAAGCTTTTTCAGAGGTAGCTATAACTGCATAACATTTTTTTGCTTTTTCATAAAAATCAAATCTTTCTATTTCATAAAAATCTTTAAAACTAGGGAAGTTTTCTTTAATTATTTTTCTATAGTCATTCCAAATTATTGGATTTATAGAATCGTCATCTACAACTTTCATTAAAGTTACAGGACTATCACAGTAAGTATCTAAAGGCATTAAAGATAATATTGCATTTAAAAGATCTGGTATGTTATGCCCATCAGCACGAATTAAGTTTCTACTACAAGAAGCAGAGGGAAAGTTACCATCTCCAATAACTATCTCATCTCCATGTCCCATTTCCATTAAAATTTTTAAAAGTTCTGGTGAAATAATAGAAGGAATGTTTTTTAACATATATAACCTATCCTTTCTCTAAACAATACTTATATTAAAATATTAAAAATACATATAACAATATATTTTGTCTGATATAAAAAAATAACATAATTATTATAAATATAAAAAAATTTATAAATAAAACATAAATTTAATAAAATGAAAATAAAATAAAAATAATAAAAGAAAAATAGAAAAGAAAATATAAGCATATAAAGTGAGGGTAAGGAGATGAAAAATAAAATTCTATTAAGAATGGAAGGAATAAGTAAAAGTTTTTCTGGTGTTCAAGCTCTAAAGAATGTATCTCTTGAAGTTTTAAGTGGAGAAGTTCATGTTTTAATTGGAGAAAATGGAGCAGGCAAATCAACATTAATGAAGATATTAACCGGTGTTTATACAAAAGATAGTGGAAATATAGTATTAAAGGGTAAAAAGTTTTTAGCCTCTAATACTAAGGAAGCAGAGGATAAAGGAGTATGTATAATTCATCAAGAATTTAATTTAATTCCTCATTTAACAGTAGCCCAAAATATTTATATAGGTAGAGAACCTAAAAAATTAGGTGGATTATTGATAGATGATAAAAAGATGATAGAAGGTACAGAAAAATTATTAAAATTATTAAATTTAAAGGTTAATCCTAATACTTTAGTAAAAAACTTAACTGTTGCCCAACAGCAAATGGTTGAAATAGCCAAAGCTCTCTTAGTGAAATCAGAAATATTAGTTTTAGATGAACCAACTTCTGCCCTTACACAAAGTGAAATAGAAGATTTATTTAAAATAATTAAAAGATTAAGAAGTGAGGGAGTAGGAATAATCTATATATCTCATAGAATGGAAGAATTTAATGAAATAGCAGATAGAGTTACTATACTTAGAGACGGTACTTATGTAGGGACCAGAGTTTGGAAGGAAACAACTATAGATGAAATAATAAAAATGATGGTAGGAAGGGACTTAAAAGATAAGTATCCCAAAAGAAATCCTAAAATAGGAAATGTTATATTTGAAGCTAAAAATATAAATCGTGGAAAATATATAAAGGATGTAAGTTTTTCATTAAGAAAAGGAGAAATATTAGGCTTTGCAGGTCTTATGGGAGCAGGAAGAACAGAACTTGCAAGGGCAATATTTGGAGCAGATAAAATAGAATCTGGGGAATTTTACTTAGAAGGTGAAAAGCTAAATATAAAATCTCCAGGAGATGCTATTGATAAGGGAATAGTTTATTTATCAGAGGATAGAAAAAGAGATGGTCTCTTATTAAATTTAGATGTAGAAGCTAATACTGTATTAGCAAACATAAAGGAGTATTCAAAGTTAAATGTTGTAAACGATGACAGATGTAGAAATATAACTAATGAAAAAGTTAATGATTTAAAAATTAAAACTCCTTCAATTAAACAAAAAACAAAATTTTTAAGTGGAGGTAATCAACAAAAAGTTTTAATAGGAAGATGGCTTTGTAGAGATACTAAAATTTTAATATTTGATGAACCAACAAGAGGAATAGATGTAGGTGCAAAGTTTGAAGTCTATACATTAATTAAGGATTTAGCTGAAAGAGGAGTAGCTATAATAATGATATCCTCAGAACTTCCAGAAATTTTAGGTATGAGTGACAGAATATTAGTAATGCATGAAGGAAAAAAGACTGGGGAGTTAGATATTGAAGAGGCAACACAAGAGAGTATTATGCAATTAGCTTCTGGTGGAATTAATTAATTTTTAAGGAGAGAGGAAAATGGAAGAAATAAAGGTAAATAATAATACGAAAAAGAAAAGTTTATTAAAAAATAATAAAGACATAATACAAAAGTTAGCAGCAGGATTAAGCCTTCTAGTTATGTGCATATTTTTTTCCTTTGCAACTCCATATTTTTTAGATTTTGATAATATTATTACTATTGCTCTTCAAACATCAGTAATTGGAATAATGGCAATAGGTGTTACTTTTGTAATAGTAACATCAGGTATAGATCTTTCTTTAGGGGCAATTATTGCATTGAGTGGTGTTTCAGCAGGAATATTTATAAATAATGGAATTAATCTTGTTTTATCTATAATTTTGGCATTATTAGTTGGTATGATTTTTGGAGCTATAAACGGTTTTTTAATAGGAAAACTAAAATTACCACCATTTATAGCTACTTTAGGTTCTATGATGCTTGCAAGAGGAATAACATTAGTATTAACAGATGCAAAGCCAGTATATTTTGATATTGCACCAGCTTTTAAAAATATATCTCAAGGAAAATTATTTGGTACAATACCTTATCCAGTAATTTACCTTATAGTAATATCTGTTATTTCAGCTTTTATATTAAAGAAAACATTAATAGGAAGATATACCTATGCTATAGGAAGTAATGAAGAGGCAGCAAGACTTTCAGGAGTAAATATCTTTAAAACGAAAATGTTTGTATATATGTATTGCGGATTACTTTGTGCCGTATCAGGAATAATAATGGCTGCAAGAATAAACTCTGGACAACCTACAGCAGGACAAGGTTATGAACTTGATGCTATAGCAGCAGTTGTAATTGGAGGTACATCATTAAGTGGAGGAGAGGGATCTGTAGTTGGAACATTTTTAGGAGCTTTTATAATGGGTGTTTTAAAAAATGGATTAAATCTTATGAATGTATCACAAAACTGGCAAATGGTTGCTATGGGAATAGTTGTTATAGGAGCTGTATATCTTGATAAATTAAGAAAAGCTAAAAAATAATTAAATTTTTTATTTAATTATTTAAATTTTATAAATAAAATTGATAAATTTATAGGAGGATTAATTATGAGATTAAGAAAGTTAACTACTATAGTAGCAGGGGCTTTGCTAGTACCAGCAATTCTTTTTGGATGTGGTAAAAGTGGTGGTGCTGAAGAAGGAAAAGGAGGAGAACCTTCTGAAAAAGGTGAAAAATATGTAGCTGTTATTTCAAAGGGATACCAACATGAATTTTGGAAAACTGTAGAATCAGGGGCAAAAAAAGCTGGAGAAGAGTGTGGAATAAAAGTAACATTTGAAGGACCAGATAATGAAACAATGGTAGATAAACAAATAGAAATGGTAGAAAATGCTATAACTAAAAAAGCTAATGCTATACTTTTAGCTCCTCTTGATAGTAAGGCGTTAATTCCTGTAGTTGAAAAAGCTAAGGAAAAAGGAATAGAAGTATTAACTTTCGACTCAGATTTAGACTCAGATATTCAAAAAAGTTTTATAGCAACTGATAATAAGGCAGCAGGTGCAATAGCAGCAAAGGAAATGGCTGAATTAATAGGTAAAGAAGGGGAAGTTGCTATAGTTGCTCATAATGAAGGAACTTCAACTGCTCAAGATAGAAGAGATGGATTTAAGGAAGAAATAGAAAAAAATTATAAGGATATTAAAATAGTTTCAATTCAATATTCAGATGGAGATCATGCAAAGGCTCTTGCAAAGGCAACAGATATAATGACTTCTAATCCAAATCTTAAAGGACTATATGCTACTAATGAAGGTGCTGCAATAGGTGTTGCTACTGCAGTAAAAGAAAAAGGAAAAACTGGAGATCTTAAATTAGTAGGATTTGATTCATCAGATCAAGAAATTAAGTTTTTAGAAGAAGAGGTTATAACAGGATTCGTTGTACAAAATCCTTATAATATGGGTTATTTAGGAGTTAAGAGTGCTTTTGATATATTAGAAGGAAAATCAATAGATAAAAGAATTGATACTGGTGCAACTTATGTATCAAAGGACAACATGAATGATGAGTCTATACAAAAATTATTATATCCTTTTGGGAAAAAATAAAAAGTAAATACTATCTTTTAATGAAGGAAAGGTGAATTAAAGTTTTTAATTCGCCTTTCCTTTAATTTAGTAACAAAATATAATCAATAGGTATATAATTAAATTTCATATCTATATAAGTAAAATATTATATATATAATATAAATAATATATTTTTATTTATATATAAAAGATGTTAATATAAAAATGTAACAGATTTAATTAAATAAAATAATTTAAAATTTATTTCATATATTTTGAAAGGCGGTATTTTTATATGGCAAGTTTTATACAAAAGTTAGAAACATATCCAGTAGGAATATGTGGAGCATCATTAGCATTTATTACTTTATCAAATTGTTGGAGCATAAATGGTATAAGTTTTTTAAAGCCTTTAGCATTAATTGTTGCAATTATAGCTGTGCTAGTAAAGATATTGAGAATTATATCTCATCATGAGACTATATGGTCAGAGCTTAAGGATCCTATTTTAGGTAGTCTTTATCCTACAATAGATATGGTAGTTTTTTTAATTGCAGCTAGTTTATTAAAAAGTACACCTACTTTTGCTAAGATATTATGGTTAAGTTGTATTATTTTTCATGGAATTATATTTATTCTATTTATTTATCTTAGAAGTAAGGATTTTAACTTTAAAGATATGGTTCCAAGTTGGTTTGTAGTTTTCATAGGGGTAGCAGTAGGAACTGTAAGTAGTACTGGCATGGGATTCCCTAACATAGCAAAAGCACTGTTTTATTTTGGATTTTTTTGGTATACAGTAATGTGGCCACTAATGTTATATAGAATTATAAAGTATCCTTTAAATGATAATCAATTAACTTCTATAGGTATAATGGGTGCGCCAGCAAGTCTTTGCTTAGTAGCTTATTTAACAGCTTTTCAAAGTTATAACAGTGTTATAATTATATTTTTAACATTAACATCAATTTTTAATATATGTATTGTTTATAGTAAATTGCCAAATTTATTAAAGAAAGAATTTATACCAGGACATGCAGCATTAACATTTCCATTAGCTATTAGTATTTTAGCTATGTATAAGATGTATAATTATGCAAGAACTACTGGATTTGTATTTAGTGAAATCTTTAAAATAATTGGAGACATTCAAATAATTGTAGGTACTTATGTTATATTATATGTACTATATAATTTTGGAAAAAGATTTTTCTTTAGATTAAGGGAAATTTAAAATTTTAATTTAATGATATATAAATAAGTTATTAGAAATAGTTTAGAGTATTACTCTAAACTATTTCTATTTTTAAAATAAAAATAGTTAATTTTAAATTATATTTAAAATAATATATAGAAATTCTTAAAAAATTAATAGGAATTGATGATAGAACTTTATATGTAATTTATACCTTTGTTAAAAATTACTAGTACTTTATAAATATAAAATTATTAAGATGGTATAATTAAGTTTATAAAAATAGGTATTTTTTTATTTAGGGAATAGGGTAAGGAGTATTAAAAATGGGAGAATTTAATAAAATTAGAATTGTTGATTTTAATAATATTTGGTTAGATCAATATGGGAATTATAAAGATATTTTTAAAAGGAAAAAATATATAATTATTAAAAAAAATAAGTGTATAAAATATTATATAGATAAATTTTTCCTTTATAATAACTTTATAATAGATACAATTAACTTAAAAAATATATATGAGTATGAAGATTTTTTTAAGATAAATAATAGTAATAGCAATAATATATTAATCTTTGTAGTAAAAATAACAAATAAGGAAGAATTTAATAAAATTTTCTCTGTAATAAAATCTTTTTTTTATGAAAAAGATTTAGTTATAATAGCTTATGCCAGTTTAAATTACGTAAATTTGTTAAAAAATACAAAGAAAAATATATTTTTTATTAAGGATAAAGATGATAAAGAGTTAGTGAATTTAAGTATAGATTGTACCTTAAAAATAATAATAAAACTTATTATTGATAAAAGACAGATATATAATAGCTTAAAATCTAAGGATATACTAAATATTTATACCATAAAAATAAAAGATGAAAATTCTATTGGAAGAGCCGTAATAAAGGTGTTAAATGAATTTAAAGAATTTCAATATTGTAATGAATTTATAATAGGAATTTTTATAAAGGATTATTTAAAGGTTCAGGATTTTTCGTATTTTATAGATCCTTTAGAAGAATATATGCCCTTTGATGCTAAAATAAACTTTGTAAAAATTTATGATGAAAATATAAATGAACTTTTTATTATAAATATTATAGGTGCTAAAAAATATTAATAAAAACATTAAATCGTTTATTTTATTAAATTTAAGACATATTATTACATTGATTTTATAGTAATAATATGAAAAAAATTTATAAAAATAGGCGATTTTTTAATTTGCTTAACCTTTACATATGAAATTTTAGGTTAAATAACTTAATTAATTATTTAGATAATTCAATAATATTGTTATAAATTTAATATTGTTATAAATTAAACAAGTAGTTAAGAGGACAAGTTCCCCTAGCAATGTTAAAAAAAATACAAAATAAAAGAAAAAATGAGGAGGAAATATTTTGAGTATCGGTGAAATAATTTTAAAAACATTAACTGATAATGCAATAATAGGAGCAATAATTTCATCACTTGCAATAATAGGATTAGGATTTTATTTAAGAAAGAAAAATATAATAAATGAAACTGCTTCTAAAACATTAAGTACAATAGTACTTTCAATTGCCATTCCAGCATTAGCTTTTACATCATTTATGAAAGATATAAATGAAAAGAGCTTAAAGGAAGGACTAAATCTTCTTATTTGGGGATTTGTAATTTATATATTACTTATAGTATTAACTAAATTAATATTTGCAAAATATAAAGGCGAAAAACAAGATGTATTAAGAGTACTTACTATATTTGGATCAACAACATTTTTTGGAACTCCAATAGTACAAGCTGTTTATGGAGCAGTTGGAGTAATGTATTCTTCAATATTTAATATAGCATATAGAGTTTTCTTATATTCTTATGGATATATAAAAATGTCTGGAGTTAAAATGGATAAAAAGAATATTAAAAAAATGTTCTTAAATCCAGTAATAATAGCTACATTCTTAGGATTATTTATATGGTTATTCCAAAGTCATCTACCACAGGTTGGAGTAGCTACTAAAGATGGAATAAAAAATTATGCATTTTTAAGAATAGACCATACAGTTCCATGGTTATATACACCACTTACTTACTTATCAAAGATTTGTTCACCTCTTGCTTGGTTATCAATAGGTGCAAAACTTGCAGAGATTTCATTTAAAGATGCAATGTCATCAAAAGATTCATGGATATATAGTGCTATAAAAATAGTTTTAGTACCTGCAATAAATATAGTTATATTATTTGTATTAAATATAACAGGAATATTACCAGTATCCTTTGTAGGTATGGCAACAACTGTAATAATGATGGCAGCTCCAACAGCTACTGTTGCTGCAGCTTATGCTATAAGCTTTGATAAAGAGGCATTATTAACATCAAACTGTTCATTATTATCAACAATATTTGCTGTAGTTGCAATGCCAATTTGGATAATAATTCTTGAAATAATAAAACAATTACATTTATTTGTTTAATAATAAGTAATTTTGGAGGCGAAGGGTTTTGTTAAAATTAGTTTGTTATGGTGTTAGAGACACTGAGGTTGAATATTTTAATAAATTAAATACTTTTAATTATGATTTAAAATTAATTAAAGGTAATCTTAATTATGAAAATGTAGTAGAGGCAGAAGGTGCTGATGCTATAATGGTTAGAGGAAACTGTAAAGCAGATAGAAGAAACCTAGAATTATTAAAGAAAAGTGGATTAAAGTTTGTTTTAACTAGAACTGTAGGATTTGATCACGTAGATTTAAATGCAGCTAAAGATTTAGAATTAAAGGTCGCAAGAGTTCCAGGTTATTCACCAAATGCTATATCAGAATTAGCAGTAACATTAGCTATGATGCTTCTAAGACATACTGCATATACAGTTAATAGAACTAAAGATAAAAACTTTATAGTTGATGCAAATATGTTTAGTAAAGAAATAAGAAACTGTACAGTAGGAATACTTGGTGCAGGAAGAATAGGATTAACAACTGCTAAATTATTTAAGGGATTAGGGGCTAAAGTAGTAGCTTATGATGTATTCCAAAGTGATGCAGCTAAAGAAGTTGTTGAGTTTATGGATCTTGATGAAGTTTTAAAGGTATCAGATGTAATATCTGTACATATGCCATATATAAAGGGAGAAAACTATCATCTAATAAATGAAGAGTTTATTAGCAAGATGAAAGATGGAGCTATTATAGTAAATACAGCAAGAGGAGAACTTCAAGATATAGAAGCTGTAGCAAAAGCTATTGAGAGCAATAAACTTGGTGGATTTGCAACAGATGTAATTGAGGGAGAATCAGCAGTATTTTTCAAAGATTTAAATGGACAAGAGATAGAGAATAAAGTAGTTGAAAAACTAATAAATATGTATCCAAGAGTTTTAATAACTCCACATATGGGATCATACACTGATGAAGCTTTAACTAATATGATAAGTATATCATATGAAAATATGGATGAATTTTTAAAAGAAGGAAAATGTAAAAATCAAATAGCCTAATTTTATAGATATAAAGCACCCTTAATTTTTAAGGGTGCTTTATTTTTTTAGGAAATATAATATTAGTTTAAATAATATTATGAAATGTTAATCAAACTAATATTATATTAAATATTCATTAAGAAAATATATTGATAAAGGTAGGAAATTATAAAATAATGTTTTATTATGATATAATTACATTGGTGATTTTATGAAAAGGAATTTTGAAAAGAAAATAACTAGATTAACTATATTAATAGCTTTAATTCCGCTATTAGTTTCTTATATAGTTTCTTTAAATTTTAAATTAGAATCCATGGATAGTGATATAAGGAGGGAATTAAAAGAAACAGCGTATATAGTAAGTAATACTCCTTTTATTAAGCTTCAATTAGATGAAAGAAAAATGAATAATAGAATCCAAGATTATACTAATGGTCTAGTTAACCATTTAAGTAATGTAGATATTATTGTCGTAGCAGATATGAGGGGGGTTAAATACTCTCATTTAGATACAAAGCAAATAGGCCAAGTTTTTATTAATGAAGATAAGGCAAAGGTTTTAAAAGAAGGAACAGGATATTATTCATTAATGAAAGGATCTATGGGAAAAACTTTAAGGTGGTTTGAGCCTATATTCTATAATGGAAAACAAGTAGGTTTTGTAATGGTAGGAAGATATTACAAAGATTTAGAACTTTTAAATTACAAAACAGTAGCAGTTTACTTAGGATTATTTTTTATAGTAGTAATAATAACAATAATTACGTCAAAATGTTTCGCAAAAAAAATAAAAAAAGAAATTTTAGGAATGGAACCGGAAGAGATAGCAAGAGTTTATATGGAAAAAAATATAATAATTAATACAATAAATGAAGGTGTAATTGCATTAAATGAAAAAAACCAAGTGATTCAGATTAATGAAAGTTGCTATAAGATATTTAATGATTTTTCATCAGATAAGATAATTGAAAAATTAAAACCCTATATAGAAAGAAGAGAAAATTTTGAGATGAAAGAATTTATACTTCTTGGGAAAAAGACTTTTGTTACATTAAATTTAATGCAGATAAATAAAAATAATAAATATATAGGTGCAGTTATAACTATAATAGATAGAAAAGATATTAATAAGATAGCTAAAGAAATTACTGGGGTAGATCAAACAGTAAAAAATTTAAGAGCTACAGTTCATGAATTTAAAAATAAGCTTCATGTTATATTAGGACTTATAAAGTTAGAAGAATATGAAGAAGCTAAAAAATATATATTATCAATTCAAAAATCTCAAGAGGCTAACTCCCAAAAGTTTTCTAGTATAGGAGACTATTATGTTAGAGGAATGTTAATAAGCCGAGAACTTATGGCTAATGAAAAAAAAATAAATTTAAAGTTAACAAAGAATTCTTTCTTATACGAAGAACATAAATATATTAATTCAGAAGACTTAATAACTATAATTGGAAATTTAATAGAAAATGCTTTTGAGGCTTGTTCTAATAGCGAAAAAAATAATAAAATAGTAGAAGTGTCATTATATGAGGATAAATCTTTAATAAAAATATCTGTAAAAGATAATGGAGTACCTATAAAAGAGGAAATAAAGGAGATTATATTTAAAAATGGAGTATCCTCAAAAGGAGAAGGAAGAGGTGTAGGATTATCTATTATTAAAAATAAAATCGATCTTTATCAGGGGAATATTGATATTAAAAATACTGATGATGAAAAGATATTTAATATAACTATTTATAAGGGAGAGTAATTATGAAAAACGTATTAATAGTAGAAGACGATCCAATGGTAGCTTTAATAAATAGAAAATATGTTGAGCTTATTGAAGGTTTTAAAGTTTTAGCAACTGTTGATACTGAAAAAAAGATAATTTCTTTATTAGATAAAGAAAAAATTGATTTAATATTATTGGATGTATATCTTCCAAAGGAAAGTGGAATTGAAATTTTAAAAAATTTAAGAGATAAGGGTTATTTAGTAGATATAATTATGATAACCGCAGCTAATAAAGTTGAAGAGATTAAAAAAGCTTTTGCCTATGGGGTTATAGATTATTTAATTAAACCCTTTGAATTCGATAGGTTTAAAGAGGCTATAGATAAATATTTAGTTAAAAATAGTATATTAACTAAAGAAAAAAAACTAGATCAAAAAGAATTGGATATTATTTCAAGAAAAAATAAAAAGGAAGAATTTATAGAAATACCAAAAGGATTAAGTGAAAAAACCTTACGAAAGGTTATAAGTTTGATTGAAACAGATAAGTTAAGACAATGGACTATAAGAGAAATAGCAGCAGATTTAGGTATTAGTAATGTTAGTATAAAAAAATATATGGATTATTTAGAAAAAATAAAAAAAGTCAACGTAACATCTCAATATGGTAATGTAGGAAGACCAGAGTATAAATATACTGTTAATATTAACTATTAATAGTAATTAAAGAAGAGTCATCCATAATAATACAAAAAGTATTTATTTTGTCATATAATTTAATAAAGAGTATAAATGGGAGATGGTTTATATGGAATATGACAAACATAAATATTGGGGATTATTAGGATTATTATCTCTTATTGGAATTAAGGGATATACAGCGGGAAATGCTCTATATTATATTTTCTTTATCAATTTTTTATGGTTCACTCTTTTTTATGAAAATAGTTATGTATATAAAAAATTTAAAAAAGAAAAATTTAAATAATAATTATATTTAAAAATAAGAATATAATTATTGAAAATAAAATGTGATTTATAAGGATGTATCTTTAATTATAGATTTATATTAAAAATACATCCTTATTTTTAAAATTTTTAATATTTCTTTAAAGTATTTATTTTAAGTTTTAAGAAATATTTTTATAAATTACTTATATAAAGGACCAAAGTTTTTACAAGCTCTAAAATCAGAACCTTCTAAATCCTTTGTTCCAAACATGGACCAAGCACTTGGTCTAAATATTTTCTCCTCTGAAACATTATGCATACTTACAGGAATTCTTAAAATTGAGGCTAAGGTTATTAAATCTGCTCCAATATGGCCATAGGATATAGCACCATGATTTGCACCCCAATTATTCATAACAGAGTATACATCTTTAAATGAACCTTCTCCAGTTAAATTTGGAACAAACCAAGTAGTTGGCCAAGATGAGTCGGTTCTATTATCAATTAATTTTGTAGTTTCTTCATCTAACTCTATAGAGTAACCTTCAGCAATTTGTAATACTGGACCAATTCCATCTACTATACATATTCTTGACATTGTTAAAGGCATATCCGCTTTTGATATGAATTTTGATGAATAGCCACCACCTCTAAAATATTCACTGACTGCAGGGCACCAAAGAGTTGCATCTAAACAATCTTTAACTTCATTTTCATTAATATCCCAATAAGGTTTCATAATAGGATTTCCATTTTCATCTTTTTGCCTTCCAGTTGCATCTAAAGTAGCAGCACCAGAGTTTATTAAATGAATAAAGCCATGTTTACAGTTTTCAGGTAAATTTTTTCTAGTTAAATTTTTAATCGCATCAGGAGACCAATAGGTTCTAACATCTGCAAAAATTTGAGCTGTATTTGTTAATAGATGACCAAATAGCATAGGAACTGCATTTAAGGAGTCATTTTCTGTAGCAAAAACAAAGGCTTCTCTTATTCCATTCCAGTCAAAAGAAGAGTTGAGAATTGCTTCCATAAAGTCTCCGTTTGGAAGATGATCAGTCCAATGACGTTGTCCTTGGAATCCGGCAGCAATGGCATTGTGCCCCTCAGACTCTTCTTTATATCCTAATTTTTCAAGGTTTGGATTACCAATCATTAAATCTTTTGCAATTAAAGTCATTTTAACAACATCTTCCCAAAGCTTATCTTTTTCTTCTCTAGTTTTTTGATTTTTAGGCGAGTTTCTATCAAAGCCTTCTTTACAATTTTTCTTAACCCATTTTAAAGCTTTTTCATATTCATTAGGGTCATAAATACCTTCATTCATTCTCCTAAGTATTTCAGTCATATCTACATATTCATTTCTCATACCTAAATATTTTTGGAAGAATTTTTGATCCACAATAGAGCCAGCTATACCCATAGATACAGAGCCCAAAGAAAGATATGATTTTCCTCTCATAGTAGCTGCAGCTATTCCAGCCTTAGTAAATCTTAAAAGTTTTTCTTTAACATCTTCTGGGATTTCTGTACAGTTAGCCTCTTGAACATCTCTACCATATATACCGAAAGCAGGTAAACCTAATTGGCTATGGCCAGCAAGAGCTGCAGCTAAATAAACTGCTCCAGGTCTTTCAGTTCCATTAAATCCCCAAATAGCTTTAGGCATAGTAGGATCCATATCTATAGTTTCACTTCCATAGCACCAACAAGGAGTAACAGTTATTGTTAAGCCAACATTTTCTTTTTTAAATTTATCGGCACATCTTGAAGCTTCAGCTACACCCCCAATAGTAGTATCTGATATAACACATTGAACATTTTCACCATTAGAATATTTAAGAGAAGAAGAGATTAATTCACTAACAGAAATAGCCATTTGCATAGTTTGTTTTTCTAAAGATTCTCTAACACCTTTTCTTCTGCCGTCAATAGTAGGTCTAATACCAACTTTAGGAAAATTACAGTTATTCATTTAAAACCCTCCCATATAAAAAATAGAAAAAATTTCCATATGATTAAAGTTTATACTGTATAATATTTCATGTCAATAAGAAACAGTAACACTTAATAATTTTAAATATTGTTTATATTTTTTGCATATTGTATTATATTTGTATAGGAAAAAAATTACAATTAGAGAGGTGTTATATGGGGGTATATTTAGCTTTTGATTTTGGAGCATCATCTGGTAGAGCTATTATAGTAAATGTTAATAATGAAAAAATAGATATGAAGGAAATACACAGATTTTCTAATGAGCCTGTATATTTAAACAATAAATATCTTTGGGATTTTCAAAAGCTATTTAATGAAATGAAAAAAGCTTTAAAAAAAGTCTCATTATTAGATGAAAAAATACAAGCTATTGGTATTGATACTTGGGGAGTAGATTATGGACTTTTAGATAATGAAGATAATTTAATAGGAATTCCAATGCACTATAGAGATGAGAGAAATTATTTTGGAATAGATGAAGTTGAAAAATCTATTTCGATAAAAAATCTATATAAAAAAACAGGAATAGCTTCAATGGCTTTTAATACAGTGTTTCAATTAGTGGCAGATAAAAAGTTTCGTAAATCAATATTAGAAAATAGTAATGCAATGCTATTTATGCCAGATTTATTTGCATATTATTTAACAGGAGAGAAAAGAACAGAATTTACCATAGCGTCAACATCTGGACTTTTAGATTTAACTACTAGACAGTGGAACTATAAATTAATTGAAAGTTTAAACCTACCTAAAAATATTTTTCAAAAAATAATAGAACCGGGAAATTTTTATGGATATCTAAGTGATAGTCTTATAGAAGAACTTGATCTTTATAAAATACCTGTAATTGCTGTTGGAGGTCATGATACTGCATCAGCAGTAGTAGCTACACCTTTTGTAAATTCTAATTATGCCTTTTTAAGTTCTGGAACTTGGTCTTTATTAGGAAAAGAGATAGATTCTCCTATAATAAACGAAAAATCATATGATTATGGATTTACAAATGAAGGAGGAGTAGCAAATAAGATTAGGTTATTAAAGAATATAAATGGTTTATGGCTTATACAACAGTTAAAAAAGAACTGGTGTGAAAATTATGAAGAAATAGGTTTTAAAGATATAATAAAAGCAGCTAGGAAGACCAATAATACTAAATTTCAGGTAGATACTAATGATAAGGAATTTATGAATTCTAAAAATATGATAGAGTCTATTAAAAAATATTGTATAAAGAGAAATCAAGGGGAGCCTAAAACTTTAGGAGAATTAGCTATAGCTATATATAATGGATTATCAAAAGAATATTTAAAAGGGATAGAAGAATTAGAAGATATTTTAGGGTATAAAATTGAAGGCATTAATGTTGTTGGTGGTGGAATACAAGATGATTTTTTATGTGAATTAACAGCAAAAAATACTTGTAAAAAGGTAGTTACAGGACCAGTAGAAGCTGCTGTTTTAGGAAATGTTTTAATGCAAATGATTGCTTTAAAAGAAATAAAATCAATAGAAGAAGGTAGAAAAATTATTAGTAAATCCTTTGATTTTAAGATATATTTTTAATTTTTATATTTAAGATAATATATAAATAAAATAGAAGAATAAAAATAGATTAAAAGATACTAACTAAATCTCTAAAAATAAAAGGCTAAAAGTAAGTAATAAACTTAACTTTTAGCCATTTTTTATTAGATGGTTAAAATAATATTATTTCTAATTTTAGCAAATTATAATTTTTTTATATATAAGTATAAAATCTTGTTAAGATTAATATTAAATAACATATAAATATAAATTATATAAAACTAATAATTATATTTTAAAGTTTAAATACAAAATAGGCTTTATAAAGGAATACAATATAAAAAGTATTATGCATAATAATAGTGAATAATTATATAAATAAAATAAAAGCATAAAAGCTTTAATTCGTTGACCCAAAAACCATAAAATGGTAAAATTAATATAAATATACAAATAAATTAAATAAAAGGGGGAAGTATATGTTTTCAGAATATGAAGTGAAAAAGCAAATCTGTGAAATTGGAAAAAGAATATATATGAAGGGCTTTGTAGCTGCTAATGATGGTAATATTTCTGTAAAAATAAATGATAAAGAGGTTCTTTGTACACCAACAGGCATTTCAAAGGGATATATGACTCCAGATATGATATGTAAAGTTGATTTAGATGGAAAGATAATCTCTTCTAACGGAAATTATAAGCCTTCATCAGAAATCAAAATGCATTTAAGAGTTTATAAGGAAAGATCAGATGTTAAATCTGTAGTACATGCACACCCACCTTATGGTACAAGTTTTGCTATAGCAGGAATACCTTTAACAAAGGCAATAATGCCAGAAGCTGTTATTGCCTTAGGCTGTGTTCCTATTGCTGAATACGGAACTCCCTCTACTGATGAAATTCCAGATGCTGTATCAAAATATTTAAGCAATTATGATGCAGTACTTTTAGAAAATCATGGAGCATTAACCTATGGGCCAGATTTAATGAGTGCTTATTTTAAAATGGAATCCTTAGAATTTTATGCAAAACTAACTTATCTTTCAAGTCAAATCGGAGAGCCACAAATTTTAGATAAAAATCAAATAGAAAAGCTTTTAGATATAAGAAAAAATATGAACGTAATAGGAAAGCATCCTGGACATCGTTGTAGTGATGAACTTTGTTCCTTAGATAAATCTAATAATAAAAAAGATTTAATTAAAGAAAATGAAATAGAAACTATGGTAAGGGAAATAACAAAAAGAGTTTTAGGTGAATTAAAATGATCAAATCTAAAAGATTTGAAGCTCTTTCTAAAAGACCTATAAATAAAGATGTATTTATGGAGGAGTGGGCAGAAAAGGGCTTTATTGCAATGAAAAGTCCTTATGACCCATCACCTTCTATAAAAATTATAGATGATAAAATAGTTGAAATTGATGGTAAAAAAAGAGAAGATTTCGATTTTATAGACTTTTTTATTGCAGATCATAGCATAAATAAAAAAATCTGCGATGATGCAATGAAAATAAATTCCCTAGAATTTTCAAAGCTTATGGTAGATATAAATACACCAAGAGATGTTTTAATAGAAATTGCAAAAGGTTTTACTCCAGCTAAAATTATAGAAGTAATAGATAATTTAAATGTAGTAGAAATGATGATGGCAATGCAAAAATTAAGGGCAAGAAAAATTCCTGCAAATCAAGCTCATATAACTAATATAAAAGATAATCCTATTTTAATAGCAGCAGATGCAGCAGAGGGGGCTTTAAGAGGATTTAGGGAAGAAGAAACTACTGTAGGAGTTGTAAGATATGCTCCATTTAATGCTATTGCACTCTTAATAGGATCTCAAATAGGTAGAAAGGGCGTTTTAACTCAATGTGCTGTTGAGGAAGCTACTGAGTTAGAACTTGCTATGAGAGGATTTACTACCTATGCAGAAACTATGTCTGTTTATGGAACAGAGAATGTTTTTATAGATGGAGATGATACACCTTATTCTAAAGCCTTTTTAAATGCAGCTTATGGATCAAGGGGACTAAAAACTAGATTCACATCTGGTACTGGATCAGAAGTTTTAATGGGAAGTACAGAAAAAAAGTCTATGTTATATTTAGAAACTAGATGCCTTATGGTTACTAAAGGAGCAGGTGCACAAGGTGTACAAAATGGAGCTGTTTCAACTATTGGAATAACTTCTTCAGTACCATCAGGAATTAGAGCTGTTTTAGGAGAAAATTTAATAGCTGCTTTATTAGATTTAGAAGTGGCATCATCTAATGATCAGAGTTTTTCCCATAGTGATATCAGAAGAACTGCTAGGCTTTTAATGCAGTTTTTACCAGGGACAGATTTTATTTTTTCAGGATATAGTGGGACTCCAAACTATGACAATATGTTTGCAGGTTCTAATTTTGATGCAGAAGATTTTGATGATTATAATGTCCTTCAAAGAGATTTAAAAATTGATGGTGGGCTAAGACCTGTAAAAGAAGAAGAGGTTATAAAGGTTAGATATAAGGCAGCAAAAGTTATAAAGGATTTATTTAATGAATTAGAACTTTCTTCTATAAGCTATGAGGAAATCATAAAAGTAACTTACGCAAATGGAAGTAAAGATGTTTTAGATAGAAATATAATAAAGGATTTTGAGGCTATTGATAAAATTATGAAAGAGGATATTACAGGAGTAGATATAGTAAAGGCTTTAATAAAAACAGGTCATAAAGATGTAGCGGAAGATGTTTTAGAAATGTTAAAACAAAGAATATCAGGAGATTATCTTCAGACATCCTCAATTTTAGATGAAGAATTTAATGTAATATCTGCTATAAATAATAAAAATGATTATCTTGGACCAGGTAGTGGATATAGGGTTTCTAATGAAACTTGGAATCGAATAAAAAATATAGGAAATCTTATAAATAAAGACTCCTTTTAGCTAGGAGGTAATGTATTTGGAAGATAAATTATTAGTTGAAGAAATAACTAAAAAAGTTTTAGAAAAAATTGAAAATATTTTAGAAGAAAATAAAAGAAATAAAAATAAAGAAAATGAAATCGTTATAGGTGTTGGTCCAACCTTTAATAGTGAAGTGAAAATAACATTAAATGGATTAAAACATAATGAAGTTATAAGAGAAATTATAGCAGGAATTGAAGAAGAAGGATTCACAGCTAGAATTATTAAAGTGTATAAAACTGCTGATGTAGCTTTTATTGGTAAGGAAGCAGCAAATATAAGTGGATCAGGAATAGGGATAGGGCTTCAATCTAAAGGAACAGCATTAATTCACCATAGAGATCTATATCCCTTAAGTAATTTAGAGTTATTTCCTCAAGCTCCCCTTATAGATTTAAAGACTTATAGAAATATAGGTAAAAATGCAGCTAAGTATGGAAAAAAGGAGAATCCAATTCCAATAACAGTAAAAAATGATTCTATGATTAGGCCTAAATATCAAGTAAAAGCAGCTCTTTTTCATATAAAAGATACAGAAAAAGTAATTAAAGATGGTAAATCTATAGAAATAATAGTGGAGGATTAAATTATGAAATATCCATTATCAAAGAATAATTTATCCTTAAAAAGTAAAAGTGGTAAGAGATTAGATGACATTACTATTGAAGGTGTAATTAATGGGGAAATTACAGGAGAAGATATAAAAATATCAAAGGAAACCTTAATTATGCAAAGTAATATTGCTAGAGAAAATAAAAGAGATCAGTTAGGAGATAACTTAGAAAGAGCATCAGAATTAGTAGAAGTTCCAGATGATGAATTATTAAACATTTATAATATGTTAAGACCTAATAGAAGTACAGAAACTGAGTTATTAAAAAAAGCTGAAGAAATAGAAAAAAGGTATAAAGCAGTAAATTGTAGCAAGTTAATAAGAGAAGCAGTAGAAGTATATAAAAGAAGAGGAATATTAAAATAATGAAGCTGATTTGTGCAGTGGATATAGGAAATTCTACTACAGAGGTATCTATAGCTAAGGTTTATGAAAATAAAGAAGTGAAATTTCTTAGTTCATCTAGAGTAAAAACTACAGGATTAAAAGGAACTAAGGATAATATAATAGGAATAATTCAAGCTATAAACAAAGCATGTGAAAAATCAGAAATAAGTATTGTTAATATAGATTTAATAAAGATAAATGAAGCAGCTCCTGTTATTGGAGAAAATTCTATGGAAACAATAACGGAAACTATAATAACTAATTCAGCTATGATAGGCCATAATCCAGATACTCCAGGTGGAAATGGATTAGCTTTTGGGGAAACTATAATGCTTAAAAATTATAGTTTAATGGACAAGTGTAAAGATTATATAGTTATAGTTTCTTCAAATTATACCTTTAAAGAAGCTGCCAATTTAATAAATAATTTATTAGAAAACAAAATAAAGATAACTGGGGCAATAGTAAAAGAAGATGAAGGGGTGCTAATTCATAATAGATTAATAAAAAAAATTCCTATTATTGATGAGGTAAAGTTTATTGAAAAAATTCCATTAGGAAAATTAGCAGCAATAGAAGTAGCTGATATAGGGAAAACCTTAACAGAATTATCTAATCCTTTTAAAATTGCTAATTTATTTGATTTAAATCCCTACGAAACGGAGAAAATAATACCTTTAGCAAAAGGGCTTATAGGTCTTAGATCAGGGGTTATAATAAAAACTCCTGAAGGAGATGTTAAGGAGAAAAAAATAAAAGTTGGAAAATTAACTTTACTAGGGAATAAAGAGGAGAAAGTAGTAGATGTAAATTTAGGTGCCGAAGAAATTATGAAAGCAGTAAATAATATTAAAGAAATTAATGATGTTTTTGGGGAAGAAGAGACTAATGTGTCCTTTGTAATAAATAATATTAAAGATAAAATGTGTAAAATATCAAAAATACCTATAGAAGATATAAAAGTAAAGGATATTTTTGCTGTTGATACTTTGGTATCTAAAAAAATTAAGGGGGGTATTGCAAAGGAAAGTTATAAAGAAAAAGCCGTAGCTATAGGTATTATGGTTAAAACCCATAAGCTTCCTTTAGAGGAGATTAAAAAAGAACTTGAACAAATATTATCTATAAATGTAGAAGTTAATGGAGTGGAAGGGGTAATGGCATCTATAGGAGCTTTAACAACAAAGGGCACTAAATTACCTATTGTAGTAGTTGATATAGGTGGAGGATCTACTGATGTAGCTATTCTTTATGAAAGTGGAGAGGTAAAAACAGTTCATCTAGCTGGTGCTGGTGAAATGGTTACTATGCTTATAAATAATAAGCTTTCTATAGATGATAAGGATATAGCAGAGGAAATAAAAAAGAATATAGTAGGAAAAGTTGAAAGCTTATATACTTTAAGACTTGAAAATGGACAACTTCAATTTTTTGAAAATCCTATAGACTCAAAGCTTTATGGGAGAGTAGTTATAGTTAAAGAAGATATTTTAATTCCGATAATGAAAGACATTACAATAGAAGAAGTTGTTTCAGTAAGAAGAGATTGTAAAAGAAAGGTTTTTATAAAAAATATTACAAGAGGATTAGAAAAAATAGCTCCTATGGGAAATCTTCATCTAATATCTAGTGTTGTATTAGTTGGAGGATCTGCTTTAGATTTTGAAATATCAGATATGATTTTAAAGGAATTAGCTAACTATGGAATAGCTTCAGGGTGTGGGAATATAAGAAACAGGGAAGGCCCTAGACAAGCTGTTTCAACAGGACTTATTTTCCACTATATAGAAAGATTGAAGGAAAATAATTAATAATTATTATTTTTCAAGTGATTTTCTATTGAACAGAAATATTAAAGTAAAATAACTTATAAATTATAAAAAATAAAAGTTTTATAATTTAAATTTTATTATATAGAAGGGCTAAAATATGGGCAACAAATATCTTTTGAAAATATTTATAGACTATGAAAGTGAATTTTCTTTTGAATTTTTATCAGGAATAGAGGAAGAAGGCATTAGATATGAAATAAAAAATTTAGAAAGCTTTTATCTATATGAATTAAGTAATTTGCCTTTTCAGCTAGGAGTAGTAATAAAAAATAATAAGGTTTTAGTTAAAAGTTTTGATAAAAATATAGAAAAACTATTTTATATAAGAAATTATGAAAATTTTAGATTAAGTAAATTTTCAAGGGATATAGGTAGATTTATAAAAAAGCTTCCATTAAAGGGAGAGTGGAATGATTAGGTATTTAAATTTAAAAATAAGCAAAATAATATTAGAAGAAGTTGAAAAAAAGGCTAAAAGTGAAAAGATACCTGTAGTTATTTCTATTGTAAATAGTTGGGGATATCCTATTGCAATACACTTTATGGATGGAGCTCTTCCAGCTAGTTATGATATTTCATTAAGTAAAGCTTTTACAGCAGCTACAGTTAGAATGTCAACAAAAGAATTAAAGGATTTATCTTGTGATAGAGGAGAACTTTATGGAATAAATAATACAAATAATAACAAGATAGTTGTATTTCCAGGTGGATATCCTTTAAAAAATTACGAAGGCATAGTAGTAGGTGGCATAGGGGTAAGTGGTAGTACCGCCTATTATGATGATTATTTAGCTGATTATGGTAGAAAGCTTTATGAGGAGGTAGCTAGGTGTTTAGAAAAGAAGCAGTAATTGAAGAGATTATAAAAAAAGTTTTAGGTGAATTAAAAGAAAAAGAATTAATAGAAAAAAATATTAATAATATTTCTAGTTCTAATGAATTATATATCTTTGAAAATATGGAAATTGCAATAAGTAAAGCGAAAGAAGCTTTTAAAAAACTAAGGAAATTATCCATAGGTAAAAGAGAAGAGATAGTTAATAATATAAGAAAAAAATGTGTGGAAAATGCAGAATATTTATCGAATTTAGCAGTAGAAGAAACTGGAATGGGAAGAGTAGAAGATAAGATAATAAAACATAAATTAATTGCAGAAAAAACACCAGGGACAGAAGATTTAAAAACTACAGCTTGGAGTGGAGATGGTGGATTAACATTAATAGAACAAGGGCCTTTTGGGATTATTGCAGCTATAACACCATCAACTAATCCTACTGCAACTGTTTTATGTAATTCTATAGGAATGATAGCAGCAGGAAATACAGTAGTGTTTGCTCCACATCCTAATTCAGTAAATTGCTCTAATTTAGCAGTTAAATTAGTAAATGAAGCTTCTGTAGAAGTAGGTGGACCAGAAAATATAGTGGTATCCATAAAAAAACCATCTATAGAAGGTACAAAGGCTTTAATGGAGCATAAGGATATAGCACTTATTTCAGCAACAGGTGGTCCTTCTGTTGTTAAAGAAGCATTATCTTCAGGAAAAAGAGCTTTAGGTGCTGGGGCAGGTAATCCTCCAGTAATCGTAGATGAAACTGCAAACATAAAAAAGGCAGCAATAGATATTATTAAGGGAGCTACTTTTGATAATAATCTTCCTTGTATAGCTGAAAAAGAAGTTATTGCAGTAAGTGAAATTTGTGATGATTTAATAGGAGAAATGATTAAAAACGGTGCCTATTATATAAATGATAAAAAAATCATTAAAAAGTTAGAGGATACTGTGCTTATAAAGAGTAATGGAAAAATAATTTTAAATAGAAAATTTGTTGGAAAAGATGCAAAAGTAATATTAAAGGCAATAGGAATAGAAGTTTGTGATTCTAAAAGATGTATTATATTTGAAGGATCTAAGGATAATATCTTAATAAAAGAAGAACTTATGATGCCAATTTTAGGTATAGTAAGAGCAGAAAATTTTAATGAGGCTATGGAATATGCTATTGAACTAGAAAATGGCAATAGACATTCAGCTCATATGCACTCTAAAAATATTGATAATTTAACTAAATTTGCAAGAGCTATAGATACAGCTATATTTGTTAAAAATGCACCTTCTTATTCTGCTTTAGGAGTAGATTCAGAAGGATATGTAACATTTACTATAGCAAGTAAAACTGGAGAGGGACTTACATCAGCAAAAACTTTCACTAAAAACAGAAGATGCGTATTATCTGATGGATTATCAATAAGATAGGAGGGCTTTTATGGAAGTTAATAATATAAATATTGAAGAAATAGTAAAAAGCATAATAAAAGAAATGACATCTTCTGAAAAAAATTCTGTCGAAAAAGTAGAAAAGAAAGAAATAAATATATCTAAGGTAGCAATGTTAAAGGAAGCTAAAAAAATAGAAATAAAAGAATTTAAAATACCAGAAATAAATGATGACGAGATTTTAGTTAAGGTAGAGGGATGTGGAATATGTGGAACTGATATTCATGAATATAAAGGAGACCCTTTTAACTTAGCACCTTTAGTTTTAGGTCATGAAGGAACTGGAGAGATTATAAAACTTGGAAAAAATGTAACTAAAGATTCAGCAGGAAAATCTTTAAAAGTAGGAGATAAAGTAGTTACCTGTGTAATACCTTGTGGAGAGTGTGATATATGCTTAAATCATCCTAATAGAACTAATTTATGTGAAAACTCAGGAATATATGGCCTTATAAGTGATGATGAAAAACATTTAAATGGATGGTTTAGTGAATATATAGTTATAAGAAAAAATTCAACAATTTTTAATGTTTCTCATATGGATTTAGATTTAAGAATTTTAATTGAGCCTAGTGCTGTAGTTGTTCACGCAGTTGAAAGAGCAAAAAGCACAGGACTTTTAAAATTTAATTCTAAGGTTTTAGTACAAGGGTGTGGACCAATAGGATTACTTTTAATATCAGTTATAAGAAGTTTAGGAATAGAAAATATAATTGCAGTAGATGGAAATGAATGTAGATTAAAAATGGCTAAAAAATTAGGAGCAAATACTACTATAAATATAATGGAGAGTTCAAGCTTTGATGAAACTTTAGGTAAGGTTAAAGAAGTTACTGAAGGGTTAGGAGTTGATTTTGCATTCCAATGTACAGGAGTTCCTAAGGCAGCATCAGGTATTTTAAAATTTATAAAAAGAGGTGGAGGACTTTGTGAAGTAGGATTTTTTGTAGATAATGGTGATGCAACAATAAATCCTCACTTTGATATATGTAATAAAGAAATAACTATTGTAGGATCTTGGGTATATACTCCACAGGATTATTTAGAAACCTTTGACTTTTTAAAGAGAGCTATAGGAATTGGACTTCCTATAAAAGAATTAATTACTCATAAATTACCTTTAGAAAATTTAGAAGAGGGCATTGAATTAAATATAAAACAAAAAGGACTTAAAATTGCAATAGTGAACAAATAAAGAGGTATTACTATGAATGCAGTAGGCATAATTGAAGTTTTTGGGTTAACAGCAGCTATAGTAGCAGCAGATGCAGCCTGTAAAGCTGCCAACGTAACTATTGAGGCTATTGATAATAATAAGCCAGCTAATGCAGATAAGCTTTTAGTTCCTGTACTTATAATGGTAAAGCTTAAAGGAAGTATTTCTGATATAGAAGTAGCTATAAAAGCAGCTGAAAAAGCTGCAAATAAGATTACATCAGTAAACTCTAAAACAATAATACCAAAAATTGATAATTCGATAGATTTTTTAATTAAAAAAAGTTGTATTAATAAATAAATTTTAGGAGGATGGGTTTTATGAAACAAGAGGCTTTAGGAATGGTAGAAACAAGAGGTTTAGTAGCTGCAATAGAGGCAGCAGATGCTATGGTTAAAGCGGCGGATGTAACTTTAATAGGAACAGAAAAAATAGGTTCAGGTTTAGTAACAATAATGGTAAGAGGAGATGTTGGAGCTGTGAAAGCTGCAACGGAGGTTGGAGCAAGTTCCGCATCAAGATTAGGAGAGGTAGTTGCTGTTCATGTAATTCCAAGACCTAATGGAGATGTTGAAACAATTCTTCCTAAAACAGAATAAATTAAAATGAAAAAAATAGAGGCATTAGGAATTATTGAGGTAGTCGGAGTTGTTGCATCTTTAAAGGCTTTAGATTCAATGATTAAAACTTCTAATGTATCCTTTGTAACAATGGAAAAGAAACTAGGTGGAAGGTTAGTTACTGTAGTTGTTCAAGGGAAAGTTGATAGTGTTATTTTAGCGATAGAAAGTGGATCTAAAGCTGCCAATAATATAACTAAGGCAGTTGCTAAAGCAGTAATTCCAAAACCTCATGAAGAAATAATTAAGTTATTACAAAAAAGTTCTTTAAAATTTAATAGGATCTCATAATAAAATAAAAAAATTTTATCTTAATAATTAAAGGTTATAAAATCTATGAAAATGGAGGATGATTTTATGGGGCAACAATCATTAGGAATGATAGAGACAAGAGGGTTAGTAGCAGCAATAGAAGCAGCAGATGCAATGGTTAAAGCTGCAAATGTAGAACTAATAGGAACAGAAAAAATAGGATCAGGATTAGTTACTGTTATAGTAAGAGGAGATGTTGGAGCGGTAAAGGCTGCAACAGAAGCTGGAACTAATGTAGCAAGTACACTAGGAGAGATTGTAGCAGTGCATGTGATTCCAAGACCTCATCAAACCGTTGAAGGAATACTACCTAAAAAAGAGTAATAGGTGATTTTTATGAATAATGAATGCATTATAAATTTAATAAAAGATGCAGTTTTAAATGAGATAAAAGAAAAAAATAATAATTTTAATAATATAAAAGTTGGAGTTTCCGGAAGGCATGTTCATTTAAGCAAAGAAGATTTAGAAATTTTATTTGGAGAAAATTATAAATTAAATATAAAAAAAGAATTGATGGCTGGAGATTTTGCTGCAGAGGAAACTGTTACAATAGTAGGTGATAAGTTAAAGGCTATAGAAAAGGTTAGAGTTTTAGGACCTACTAGAAAAGATACTCAGGTTGAGATTTCTTCTACTGATGCAGTTTTTTTAGGAGTAAAAGCACCTATAAGAATCTCTGGTGATATAAGAAATTCAGCAGCTATAACTATTATAGGACCTAAAGGAGTAGTAAGAAAAAAAGAAGGATGTATAATTGCGAAAAGGCATATTCATATGAGTCCTAATGATAGAAAGATTTTAGGTATAGAAAATAGTAGAATTTCTGTAAGAGTAAAAGGAGAAAGAGCTGGGGTTTTAGAGGATATAGAGGTAAGAGTTAATGAAAATTATAATTTAGAAATTCATATAGACACTGATGAAGCTAATGCTTTAAATATAAAAAGTGGAGACTTTGTTCAGTTATTAACTTAATGGTGATGGATGGTTAATCCATCACCATTATAATAAGAAAGGTGTAATAAAAATGATTTTAGGTACTGTTATAGGAAATATTGTAAGTACAAGAAAAGAAGATTCTTTAATGGGATACAAGCTTTTAATAGTAAAGCCTTTAGATGAATATAATTTAGGAAAAAATATAGTAGCTATTGATAGAGTAGGGGCAGGAATTGAAAGTTTAGTAGTAGTTACTTTAGGATCAAATGCTAAAGTTGGTTTAAAAAAACAAGATATGCCTATTGATGCAGCTATAGTAGGAATAGTAGATGAATAATATAAAAAGGATGGATTAAGATGCTATTAAAGGAATTAAGAAATCTTTTAAAAAAAATGGGTATAGTAGGAGCTGGTGGAGCAGGTTTTCCTACCTATGGGAAACTTAGTGATGGAGTAAAAAAAATTATATTAAATGGAGCTGAATGTGAACCTTTATTTAAAGTAGATAGAAATATATTAAAAAATAAAGCTTATGAAGTTTTAAAAGGATTAGAGTTTCTTTTAGAAACACTAGAAGCAGAAGAGGGCATTATTGCCATAAAAGAAAATTATAAAGAGGCAAATGAAGCTATAGATTTTTTTATAGATAATTTTAAGAATTTAAAAAAGGTAACTTTAAAAGATGGGTATCCTATTGGAGATGAAGTTGTTTTAATTTATGAAAGCACAGGACTATTAGTACCTCAGGGAGGAATTCCATTAGAAGTAGGAGTTATAGTTATAAATGTAGAAACAGCCTTAAATATTTATAACGGAGTTTTCCAAAATAGACCTGTTATAGAGAAATATATAACTATCGGAGGAGAAGTTAAAAATCCACTTATCTTAAAGGTTCCTATAGGAATTAGTTTTAATGATTTAATTAAAGAAGCTGGAGGAGCTACAATAAAGGATTTTAAATTATTAGTTGGTGGTCCTATGACAGGAAGATTAGGAAATATTAATGAAACAGTAACTAAAACTGTAAAGGGAATATTTTTATTGCCTAAGGATAATAAGGCAATTGAATTAAGAGAAAAGGAATTAAGTATTGATATAAAAAGAACCATGTCTATTTGTTCTCAATGCAGAGTTTGTACAGATTTATGCCCTAGAAATTTATTAGGACATTCTATTGAGCCTCACAGGATAATGAATTCTTTAGCCTTTAAAGATGAAAACAATATAAATGTTTTTGTTAATGCTTTAGCTTGCTCTGAATGTAATTTATGTTCTGTTTATGCTTGTCATCAAAGCTTAGATCCAAAGAGAATAATATCATCCCTAAAAGCAAAACTTAGAGAAAATGGAGTAAAGTTAAATAAAAATAAAAATCTTAAGGTTAATGAAAGTAGAGAATATAAAAGAGTACCAGTAAGTAGAGTATTAAATAGATTAGATTTAATTAACTATGATAAAAACTTAGATATAATAGAAAAAAATATTGATTTTAAAATTTTAAAAATAGCTTTAAATCAATCTTTAGGGCAAAAGCCAAAGGCGAAAGTAAAGCCTTTAGAGAAGGTGAAAAAGTATCAAGTTATAGCAGCTTCTCATGAAAAAGAATTAGGAGTAGACTTACATTCACCTATTGATGGAACTGTTTTAGAAATAAATGAAAAATCAATAGTAATTAAGAAAGGAGATGTAGAACTTGAATAATGCATTAGGATTAGTAGAATATTTAAAAATACCTACAGGAATGGTAGCTTTAGATAAAATGTGTAAAACATCTGATATAAAGGTAGTTTATGCAGCTACACTTTGCCCTGGAAAGTATGTTGTTTTATTTAAGGGGACTTTAGCCTCTGTTAAGGCAGCTTTAGAATTAAGTGAAAAAGAATTCTTAAGCAATACTATTGACACTATGATTTTAGGAAATCCAAAAGAAGAAATATATAATGCTATTTCAGGAACTACATCAGCTAAAATAGAAGGAGCCTTAGGAATTGTTGAAAGTTATTCTGTGGCATCTATAGTAGAAGCTTCTGATATAGCAGCAAAAAGTAATGAGATATCTTTAATAGAATTAAGATTAGCAAGAGGAATGTGTGGCAAAAGTTTCTTTACTATTACAGGAGATTTAGCTTCAGTAGAAAGTGCAATAGAAATAAGCAGTAAATATTTAAAAGAAAAAGGAATGTATTTAGATAGTGGAGTTATAGCTAATCCAGATAAAGATATTAAAATTAATTTTTATTAATTTATATCAAAGTTTTTAAAAGATAATTATATTTGAATTTATTTAAGTATATATGTTAAGTTAATCATAGAGGTAATATTAAGGATAGATAAAAATATTTAGTATATAATATATTTTTATCTATTTTTAATAAAAATTATTGCAAATGTTTTCAATAAGAGTTATAATGAATTTGGAAAAGATACCGATAATGTTTCCGAAATCTTTGAAATAATAAATAAAAGTATTGAGATTTCGTAAAAAAACGAAATTTAAAATAAAATTATAAATTATTTATGGGAGGATTTTGGTATGATAAGTAAACGTACAAAACTATTTGCAATGGTAATGGCTTCCACTTTTATGGTAGGAGCACTATATGGTTGTGGAAGTAGTGATAAGAAGGCTACTGAAGACAAAAAATTACTTGTTTGGTCTCACTTAACTCAACAAGAGGTTGATAAAATTAAACCTTTAGCAGAAAAATGGGGCAAGGAAAATAATGTAGATGTAGAACTTGTTATAGATAAAGGAGAGATGCAAGCATATATACAAGCAGCTAATAGTTCAAAGGGTCCTGATGTTATGTTTGGTATGCCACATGATAATTTAGGAACTTATGAGAAAGCTGGATTATTAGCAGAAGTTCCAAGTGGAACTATAAATAAAGATGATTATGTTTCAAATCAAGTAGTAGATTCAGTTACAATTGGTGAAAAGCAATATGCAGTACCTTTAGCACAAGAAACTACAGCATTATTCTATAACAAAGAAAAAGTTAAAGAAGTTCCAAAAACAATGGAAAATCTAATTGAAGAAGCAAAAAATGTAGGCTTTAAGTATGATATAAACAACTTTTATAATTCATTCTCATTTATAGCTGCTGACGGAGGATATGTATATAAAAATAATAATGGAACATTAGATCCTAATGATATAGGATTAAATAATGAAGGGGCTATAAAAGGATTTCAATTTATTCAAGATTTAGTAACAAAATATAAATTTATGCCAGCAGATATTAATGGAGATTTAGCTAAGGGGGAATTTAGTTCAGGAAAAGATGGATTCTACATTTCAGGACCTTGGGATATATCAACATTTAAAGAAACAGGTATAGATTTTGGAGTTTCTCCATTACCAAAAATGAACGGAAAAGAAACACCATCATTTATGGGAGTTCAAACTGCTTTTGTAAGTTCTAAGAGTAAGAAACAAGATTTAGGATGGAAATTTATAAAGGATATGGCTAAAGAGAGCTCAGATGTATTAATAAATGTAGGTAGTAGAATTCCAGTATTAAAATCAGCTTTAGAAAGCGATGCATATAAAGAAAATCCATATATGCAAGCCTTTGTAGAACAAGCTAAACATGCAATACCAATGCCAAACATTCCAGAAGTACAAGCTATGTGGCAACCGGCAGCCGATAACTTAAAGCTATTAACTTCAGGACAAATAGATGCTAAACAATGTGCAGATAATATAGTTGAACAAATTAAACAAGGTATAGCACAACAAAAATAATATAATTCATATAAGGAGTCTAAAGACTCCTTATATTTCAATAAGTATTCAGGAGGGCAGGAATGATGCAAAGAATTAAAAAAAGCAGTAAATTTAGTGGAAAACCAATGTCATATCTAATGCCTGCATTAATTTCTATTTTCATATTATTAATTATACCAATAATATATACAATATATATATCTTTTACAGATTATACAATGTATACACAAGATAATTTTAAGGTGATAGGATTACAAAACTATAAAGACGTTTTAGCAGGACCTTTTAAAGAAATATTTTTACCAGTATTCATATGGACAATTGTTTTTGCTTTATGTATTACTATAGGTAGTTTTTTTGTAGGACTAATTTTAGCATTAGTTTTAAATAATAAAAATATGAAGGAATCTTCAATATATAAGGGATTCTTAATTATACCATGGGCTTTACCAGTAACTGTTGCAATACTTTCATGGCAAGGTCTTTTAAACACAACTTATGGTGCTTTAAATACAGTATTGATGAAATTTCATATAATAGGAGAACCAATTCCATGGCTTACTGATCCTAATTGGGCAAGATTGGCAATTATTATAGCTAGTATTTGGCTTGGCTTCCCTTATATGATGAATGTTTGTATGGGTGCTATAGCTGCAATTCCTAAAACATATTATGAAGCAGCAGATGTTGATGGTGCTACTAAATTTCAACAATTTTATAAGATAACATTGCCGTCAATAGCTAAAACAGCATATCCATTATTAATATCATCTTTTGCATTTAATTTTAATAACTTCGGTTCAGTATATTTAATTACAACTGGTGGTCCTGCAAGAATAGGACAACAATATGCTGGATATACAGATATACTAGCATCAGTTAACTATAAGTTATCAACACAATTTGGAAGATATGATATAGGTGCAGCATTAAGTATTCTTATATTCATATTAATAGGTACAATTTCATACCTTCAAATGAGAGCATCAGGACAATTTAAGGAGGTAGATTAAAATGCAAGCTATACAAGCTAAAATTAATAAAAAAGCTTTTAAAAGCTCAGGTGAATATAAAAAGAAATTGTCACCGGCAGATAAGAGAAATCTTTGGTTTGGAAGAATATTTATATGGATAATGATAGTACTAACAATATTTCCTGTAATAGCAGTTGTTAGTGCATCAATGGCTAAAGGACAAGCTTTTAATCAAACCACACTTTTTCCAAAAGAATGGACATTAGATAACTATGTAAAGGTATTAACTGAAACAGACTTTTTAATATGGCTTAAAAATTCACTAATTTTATGTACTTGTGTTTCAGTTATACAATTATTGCTTACATTACCAGCATCCTTTGCTTTTTCTAAATTAAAATTTAGAGGAAGAAAAAGTGGATTAATGTTTTTATTAATTCTACAAATGTTTCCAACTATGATGGCATTACCAGCAATATTAGGTATAGCTTATAGATTAGAAGCAATGGATAATATGTTTGCACTTATATTAATACTTTGTGGAGGTAGTGCTTATAATATATGGCTTCTTAAAGGATATATGGATGGAGTTCCTAATGATTTAATGGAAGCTGCATATGTAGATGGAGCTACAACTTGGCAAGTATTTACTAGAATTACAGTACCTTTAACAAGAAACATGCTAATAGTAATATTTTTATTCACATTTATAGGAACATATAGTGAATTCGTATTTACATCAGCATTAATGAAGGCACCTGAAAATCAAACAATTGCTACAGGATTAAAATCATTTATAACAAATAACTTTTCAGCTAACTGGACTCAATATTCAGCAGCTGCAATAATGGCATCATTCCCATTAGTAATATTATTTGTTTGTTCTCAAAAATATATAGCTGAAGGATTAGTTGCGGGATCAGTTAAAGGTTAACTTGTATGGAGGAATTTTTTATGAATAAACATGGGATATTTCATATTCCAGAAGCTCCTTTTGCTTATGGAATAAATGAAAATACACTTTATATAAAAATAAGGGTAGCAGCAAAGGATATAAAATCAGTAAAGTTATATTGTAAAGATAGATATAATTGGGATGGAAGTTTTCCTTGTTATGAAATGGAGAAAATAATTTCTTCAGAGTTATTTGATTATTTTAAAGCAGAAGTAAAGGTTAGAGAAAAAAGATTTAGATACTTTTTTAAAATAATTGATAATAATAATGAAGAAGTCTATTTAAATGAGAAGGGATTACAAAAAGAGATTCCTAATGAAGGAGGAGCCTTTCAATTTCCTTATATAGCATTAGGAGATTTATATAGAGAAGTAAAATGGCCTCAAGAAGGTATAGCTTATCAAATTTTTCCGGATAGGTTTTTTAATGGAAATAAAAGCAATGATCCAAAGGATGTTATGAAGTGGGGAGAAGAAGTTACAACTAGAAATTTCTTCGGTGGAGATATTAAAGGTATAACTGAAAAGCTTGATTATATAAAGGATTTAGGTGTTACATTTATATATATGACACCAATATTTAAATCATCATCTAACCATAAATATAATACCTGTGATTATTATGAAATAGATGAGATGTTTGGAACTAAGGAAGAGTTTAGAGAACTTATAAAAGAAGCTCATAAAAGAGAAATAAAGATAATTTTAGATGGAGTATTTAATCATACTGGAGCAGATTTCTTTGCCTTTAAAGATTTAATAGAAAAGGGAGAAAAGTCTAAATATAAAGATTGGTTTTTTGTTGAGGATTATCCAGTAGATTTAGAAAAAATAAACTATGTAACTTTTGCAAATAAAGTGAAATACATGCCTAAAATTAATATGAATAATAAAGATACAAGAAATTACTTTTTAAATGTTGCAAAGTATTGGATTGAAGAATTGGATATAGATGGTTGGAGATTGGATGTTTGTGATGAGGTAGATCACTTATTTTGGAGAGAATTTAGAGAGGCTGTAAAATCAGTAAAAGAAGATGCTTTTATTATTGGAGAAATAATGCATCAAGGTAGAAACTTTCTAAAGGGGGAAGAATTAGACTCAATTATGAATTATCCATTTAGGGAAGCTTCTTTAGACTTTTTTGCAAAAAGAACAATTGATGCTAAAAAGTTAAATGATATATTAATGGAAAAGAAAGCTTGGTCAATGGAAAGTATTAATAGACAAATGCTTAACCTTTTAGACTCTCACGATACTGCAAGATTTTTAACAGATAGTGATGGTAATATAGATAGACTTAAACTTGCAGTGGTGTTCCAATATACTTTTGAAGGAATTCCATATATATATTATGGAGATGAAATTGGAATGAAGGGAGAAACTGATCCATATTGTAGAAGATGTATGGTTTGGGATGAGGAAAAACAAAATATTGATTTAAAAAATCATTTTAAAAAATTAGGAAAAATAAGAAAAGAAAATAAGGAGTTAATATATGGAAAATATAATTCCTTGATAAAAGATAAATTCTTATTAGTTTATGAGAGAGTTTTAGGTGATGAGAAATCTTTAATTATTATAAATAATGATTTAACTTCTAAAGAAGTTGAAATTTGTGGTAAATTTAAAGATTTATATGAGAATAAACATTTAGAGATAAATAATAAAATTTTAATAAATCCTATGGATTTTAAAATCTTAAAGGCTAAATAATATAATGATGATGAAAATAATTTAAGAATAATTATAAAAATACCTGTAAACGTGTTGCAAATGTTTACAGGTAGGATTATAATTAATATTGGAAACGATACCGATAAGGTTACCAAAAATATTTTGTGACTATGGTTTGGGGGAATTGTATGAATATTAAGGATGTAGCAAAAATTGCAAAGGTTGGTGTGAGCACAGTTTCAAGAGTTATAAATAATCATCCAGATGTGAAGGAAGAAACAAGGGAAAAAGTTTTAAAAATAATAAAAGAAGTAAATTATATACCAAATAATAGTGCAAGAATACTTAAAAAGCATAATACGAATAATATAGGAATTTTATTAAAAGGTGTTTTTAATCCTTTCTTCTCTGAAATGCTAAAGATTATATCTGGAAAAATTGAAAAAGCTGGATACACTATGATTCTTCGCCATTATGATCATACAACAAGCCAAGACGTAGACACAGTAGCAGCTTTTGCTAAGGAAAAGAGACTTCAAGGAATTATATGTTTAGGTGGTAACTTTTTAAATATAAATGAAAATAGTTTTGATGATATTAATATACCTATAGTTCTTACTTCAGCAAATATCATAAGTGAAAATATTGGAAGTAAAGTTTCCTTTATAGGAATTGATAATGAGAAAGCAGCTTTTGAGGCTACAGAATATCTTATAAGAAATGGTCATAAAAATATAGCTTTAATATTAGGAACTAGTGATGATGTAGGAGTAGGTAATTTAAGGCTTAAAGGATATAAAAAAGCATTAATAAAAAACAATATACCTTTTAAAAAAGAACTTATTTTATACGGAGGCTATGAGTGCAAAAAGTCTTATAGTTCAGTAAAAAAACTTTTAAATAATAAAAAATTTTTTACGGCTATTTTTGCAATATCGGATCTTATGGCTATTGGAGCCTGTAAAGCAGTATTTGATGAAAATCTTAAAGTTTGCCGTGACATTTCTATTATAGGATTTGATGGTATGGAAATAGGAGAGTTTTATGAACCATCAATAACAACTATAAAGCAGCCAAGAGATGAAATGGCTAAAAAAAGTGTAGATTTATTATTAAAATTAATATATGGAAAAGAAAATAATAAGCATTTAATTTTAAATACTAATTTAGTTGAGAGAGATTCTTGCAGAAAAATTTAAAATACATAGGTAGTTTAAAAACTACAGAAGGGGGTAAATCATGAGAGTTTATGAAATTAATGATCATATTAAAAAATACTCTTTTGGTGAAGTGTTTCAAACTGATACTGTTGTAATTAAAGGAAAAGAAATAAAAGAACAACCTTTAGAATTCTTAAAGAAAACTTTAAATAATCAGTTTTTATATATTTTAGATGATGAAGATATAGTTTATGGACTAGGTGAAAATGTTAGAGGAATAAATAAAAGAGGATGGATATATGAAAGTTTTTGTACTGATGAGTTCAGTCACTTACCTAATAAAAAATCCTTATATGGAGCTCATAACTTTTTAATAGTATATGGAAAAGAAACCTTTGGGATATTTTTAGATTATCCAGGTAGAGCTATCTTTGATGTAGATTATTCTAAGAGAAATGAACTAAAAATAACTACAGAAGATGATAATTTAGATATTTATATTATAAAAGGTAAGAACTTAAATAATATAGTTCAAAATTTTAGAAACTTAATAGGAGAAAGTTATGTACCACCAAAGTGGGCTTTTGGATATCAACAATGTAGATGGAGTTATAAAAACGAAGAGGAAGTTGAGGAAGTTTTAGATAATTTTAAAGCAAATAATATTCCAATAGATTGTATATATTTAGATATTGATTATATGGAAGATTTTAAAGACTTTACTGTTAATAAAAAGAACTTTCCAAACTTTAAGAGTTTTATAGAAAAAATGAAGAAAAAAGGTGTTAGATTAATTCCTATAATTGATGCAGGAGTAAAGATAGAAGAAGGATATGATGTATACGAAGAAGGCATAAAAAACAAATATTTTTGTGTAGATGAAAATAATAATCCTTTTGTAGCAGCAGTATGGCCAGGAGTAGTACATTTTCCAGATTTTTTAAATAAAGATGCAAGACTTTGGTTTGGAAAAAAGTATAAGTATTTGATAGATCAAGGTATAGAGGGATTTTGGAATGATATGAATGAACCTGCTATTTTCTATTCTAAAAAAGGATTAGAAAAAGCATTTAAAAAAATAGAAGAAGCTAAAGGAAAAAATTTAGGAATATATGATTTTTTTGATATAAAAGATACTTTTCCAAGGCTAGCAAATAGTATGGAAGATTACAGAAGCTTTTACCATAATGTAGATGGTACTTTAGTAAGACATGATAAGGTTCATAATCTTTATGGATATAACATGACAAGAGCTGCATCAGAAGGTTTTGATTATATAGATGACAATAAAAGATTTTTATTATTTTCAAGGGCTTCAATGATAGGTATGCATAGATATGGAGGAATTTGGACAGGAGATAATACTTCTTCCTTTGAGCATTTAGAGTTAAATATGAAAATGATGCCAAGTTTAAATATGTGTGGATTTATGTATATAGGAGCGGATACTGCAGGTTTTGGAGATAATACTACAGATGATTTAGCTATAAGATGGAGTCAATTTAGTATATTCACACCTTTATTTAGAAATCATTCAGCTTTAGGTACGAGAAGACAAGAACCTTATGCTTTTGATGGAAAGGCAACAGAAATTATTAAAAATTCTATAGAGATAAGATATGCATTAATACCTTATATATATAGTGAATTTATGAAGGCAACTATAAATAATGATATGTATTTTAAACCAATGACTTTTGAATATAATGATTCTTTTGTTAATAGAATAGAGGATCAATTAATAGTTGGAGATTCTATTATGATAGCTCCAATATATAAGCAAAATGCTAAAGGTAGATATATATATCTACCAGAGGAAATGTTATTGTGGAAAGCTAAAAAATATCATAGTGAAGAATTTGAAATAATTAATAAAGGGCACTCATATATAGATGTAGCTATTGATGAAATTCCTATTTTTATTAGAAAAGATAAGATTCTTGTTTTAGAAAAACCAGCAGAAAATATTGATTCTATGAAAAATAATGAAATAAATATAGTGGCCTTTTTAGATAAGGAATCAGAATATAAATTATATGATGATGATGGTAAATCAAAGGATTATAAAAAAGGAAAATATAATGAAATAAATATAAAAGTAATAAATAAAAATAATGATATAGAAGTAAAAATAGATGTTAAAGGAAATACATCAATAAACAAAATAAATGTTACAGCAATAACTTTAGATGGAAAAAGGATATTAAAAGAAGTTATTTTAAACTAAGTTTACAAAAAGGATGGTATAAAAATGAAGAGAAGTAGTGGTGTGATTATGCACATATCTTCTTTACCAGGAGATTATGGTATAGGAACCTTTGGAAAAGAAGCGTATGATTTTGCAGATTTTTTAAAAAAATCAGGATTAGGATACTGGCAGATATTGCCTTTGGGTCAAACAAGTTATGGGGATTCTCCTTACCAATCTTTTTCAGCCTTTGCAGGAAATCCGTATTTTATAGATTTTGATATATTAGAAAAAGATGGATTATTACAAAAATCTGATTATGAAAATATAAATTTTGGAGATAATCAATTATATGTAGATTATGAAAAGTTATTTAATGAGAAATTTAAAGTATTAAAAATAGCTTATAAAAATGGAAAAGAAAAATATAGAGAAGAAATAGAGAACTTTAAAAAGGAAAATTCACTTTGGATTGAAGATTATGCATCTTATATGGCTATTAAAAGTGAATTTAATTTAAAAAGTTGGCAAAGTTGGGATGAAGATATAAAAGTTAGAGAAGAAAAAACTTTAAATAAATACAAAGAAAAACTAAAAGATGAAATAGAGTATTGGATATTTATTCAATATATATTCTTTAAGCAGTGGAATAACTTAAAAAATTATGTTAATTCATTAGGTATTAAGATTATAGGAGATATTCCAATATATGTATCAGAAGATAGTGCAGATGCTTGGGCTAACCCTGAAATATTTTTATTAGATGAAAAGAAGGTACCAATTAAAGTAGCTGGATGTCCTCCAGATGCTTTCTCTGCTACAGGGCAGCTTTGGGGAAATCCTATTTATAGGTGGGACTATTTAGAAAATACTGGATATAGATGGTGGATTAATAGGATCAAGGAAAGTTTAAAGCTTTATGATGTAATAAGAATAGACCACTTTAGAGGTTTTGAATCTTATTGGCAAATTCCTTATGGAGAAGAAACGGCTGTAAATGGAGAATGGGTTAAAGGACCGGGAATGAAACTATTTAATGCAATAGAAAAGGAGTTGGGAAAAGTTAATATAATAGCGGAAGACTTAGGATTTTTAACTTCAGAGGTTATTAAATTTAGAAAAGATAGTGGATTTCCTGGAATGAAGGTATTACAATTTGCCTTTGATGAAAGAGAGGAAAGTGACTATTTACCTCATAATTATGATAAGGATTGTATTGTATATACAGGTACTCATGACAATGATACTTTTAGAGGTTGGTTTGAAAAAACAGGCTCTAAAAATGATATAGAGTTCTGTAAAAAATATTTAAAGTTAACAGAAGAAGAAGGATATAATTGGGGCTTTATTAGAGGAGCTTGGAGCAGCGTTGGAATGTTATCAGTTACTCTTATGCAAGATTTTTTAAATCTAGGAAATGAAGCAAGAATGAATTTACCCTCTACTATAGGTGAAAATTGGAAGTGGAGAATGGATAAAAGTAGTTTAAATGAAGAATTATCTAAAAAAATATATGAGTTAAATAAGCTGTATGGAAGGTGTGAATAATAAAATGACAAGAGAAGAATTAAAGAAAGACATATTAAGATATTTAAAGGTGAAGTATGGTAAAGAGAATATAGATAATGCTAAAGATTTTGAAGTTTTTAATGCTGTATCTATGGCTTTATTAGAAAATATAGTACATGATTGGAACACAACTACTAAATTATATAATAAAGAAAAAAATGCTTATTATTTTTCAGCAGAATATTTAATGGGAAGAGCTTTAGGAAATAATTTAATAAGTTTAGGGCTTTATGATGAAGTTAAAGAAGTACTTAAAGAATTTAATATAGATATTAATAAAATTGAAGAAATTGAAGAAGATGCAGGCCTTGGAAATGGTGGGTTAGGTAGACTTGCAGCTTGTTTTATGGATTCAGCAGCATCAATGGAAGTTCCATTAATGGGATATGGAATAAGATATAGTAATGGCCTTTTTAATCAAAAATTCCAAAATGGTTTTCAAGTTGAAGATGCAGATAATTGGCTAAAATATGGTGATCCTTGGAGCATAAGAAAAACAGATGAAGAGGTAGTTATTAACTTTAAAGATGAAAAGGTTAAAGCTATTCCTTATGATACTCCAATAATAGGTTATAAATCAAAAAATATAAATACATTAAGACTTTGGAAATGTGAACCAGTAGTAGAATTCGATTTTAATCTTTTCAATGATCAAAAATATGATGAAGCTTTAGAAGAAAAAAATAGGGCAGAAGATATATCAAGAGTTTTATATCCAAATGATTCAAATGAGGAAGGAAAACTTTTAAGACTTAAACAGCAATACTTCTTAGTATCAGCTTCACTTCAAGATATAATAAGAACTCATAAAAAAATGTGGAATAATGATTTGTTAAATTTTTCAGTTATGCATTCTGTTCAATTAAATGACACTCATCCAGTTCTTGCAATTCCAGAGCTTATAAGAATCTTAGTAGATGAGGAAGGAATGGACTTTAATAAAGCTTTAGAAATTTCTAAGGGAGTTTTTGGTTACACTAACCATACTATTTTAGCAGAAGCTTTAGAAAAATGGGATGTAGAATTAATAAGAAAATTATTCCCAAGAATTTTAGAAATAATAGAAAATATAGATTCAATATTTGTAAAAGAGCTAGAAGAAAAGGGATATAGTGAAGAAGCTATAGAAGAATTTAGAATAATTAATGATGATTTAGTAAGAATGGCTAATTTAGCTATATATGTATCCTTTGCAGTAAATGGTGTTGCAAAGTTACATACTGATATTTTAAAGAATACTGAACTTCACAATTGGTATGAATTATATCCTGAAAAATTTCAAAATAAAACTAACGGAATAACTCCAAGAAGATGGTTAAGACTATGTAATCAAGAATTATCAGCTTTAATTACAGAACTCTTAGGTAGTGAGGATTGGGTTAAAGATTTATCTAAATTAAAAGAATTAGAAAAGTATGCTAATGATGAAAAAATTTTAAAAAAATTTATGGATATTAAACATATAAAAAAGAGTGAGCTTGCAGAATATATAAAAGAAAAAGAAGGAATTGAAATAGATCCAGATTCTTTATTTGATATACAAATAAAGAGATTACATGAATATAAAAGACAATTATTAAATGGATTATATATTTTAGATTTATATTATAGATTAAAAGAAAATCCAAATATGAATATACCAAAGGTTACATTTATATTTGGAGCTAAGGCTTTCCCCGGTTATGAAAGGGCTAAAGCTATAGTTAAGTTTATAAATGAAATAGCAAAACTTATAAATAATGATGAAGAAGTAAATAAGAAAATGAAAGTTGTATTTGTGCAAAACTATAGAGTATCTTATGCAGAAAAATTATTTCCAGCAGCAGATATTTCAAAACAAATCTCTACAGCAGGAAAAGAGGCTTCAGGTACAGGAAATATGAAGTTTATGTTAAATGGAACACCAACCTTTGGAACATATGATGGAGCTAATGTAGAGATAGTTAGGGAAAGTAAAGATGAAAATAACTTTATATTTGGATTAAGAGTTGAAGATATTGAAAAAATCAAAGATGATTATGATCCAGAAAAATATTATGAAAGTGAAGAAGCTTTAAAGAGAGTTATAAATACTTTAATAGATGGAACTTTTGATGATGGAGAAACAGGAATGTTTGAAGATTTATATAATTCATTATTAAAAGAGGGAGATCAATATTTTCTACTAGCAGATTTTCATGGATTTAGAGAAGAGGAAGATAAGGTATTTAAAGCTTATCAAGATAAACTTTTATGGGCTAAAAAGTGCTTCTTAAATACTTGTAATGCAGGTATATTCTCTAGTGATCGAACTATAATGGAATATAGTAATGATATTTGGGGAATAAAACCTTGCAAAAATAAATAATCACAATAAATAGGATTATGATCTTAAATTTAAAAGTCATACTTATAAAAATACAAATTAAAAAATAGAATTAAAAATAGCATCCTTTATTAACTAATTGTTAAAAGGATGCTTTTCTTTTGTAATAAATGAATTATTTAACTTAAAAGTATTAAAAAACTATTATTTTAACTTAAAATATTAATAATATTATGTAGAATTTAATATAAATAGGTATTTTGTTGAAAAAAACAATGAGAATTTATAAATTTTATAGAGGAAAATATTATAAAATAATATTTATGTACAAATTTTAAGAGGTGATTTTTTGAATAATTGGGCAATTAAATTTCTTTTTTATTCTTTAGGTGGAATAGTTTTAAATAAAATTACTAATAATGAATGCAATAATAAACCGGCTTTAAATTTACCTAATTTTAGAGGAACTTTAGAGGTTAAACATTATATAGAAGGTAGGTTAAGATTAAAAATTCCTTCTTTAATAGAAAATGAAGAGCAAGGCTATGGAGTTTTAGAACAACTAAATAAAATAGATGAAATAAATACTGTAGAAATAAACTTTAAAATAGGAACAATTTTGATTAAATATAATGAGGAAAAAATAAAGCCTATTCTACTAATAGGTATAATAATAAGACTTTTAGGTTTAGAAAATGAAATACAAAAAGAAATAGAACCTATAGTTACAAAGGAAGTAAAAAATATAAAGGATTCTTTAAATTTAGCTGTATATGATAAAACTAAAGGAATTTTAGATATGAAAAATATAATTATGATTTCTTTAATAGGATTAGGGATTTATAGGCTAAAAATAAGTCCACAGCTTAATATAAGTGGTATAACTTGTTTGTGGTGGGCATATTCTTTTATATAATTTATATTTTGAGGTGAAAAAGATGTTAGATTTTAAGTCATACATAATAAAACATTTTGCAAAGGTTAAGGTAATTCATAAAATTCCAGGAAGAATAAGACTAAAGGTACCAACTTCAGTAAATATTCCAGAAGAATTTAGACATTATGATAAGTTTGTAGTTAAAGGTATAAAAATATTAGATGGAATAGAAGATGTAACTTTTAATTATGTAATAGGAACAATACTTGTAAACTATGATACAAACAAAGTATATGAAGAAAAAGTCTTAAAATGGATAAACACAGTAATAGATGTGGTAATTAAAAATTTAAAATTAATACAACAATATGGAGAGACTAATCTAGAATACGTTATAAACACTTTAGAGCAAAAGTTAAAGGAAGAGGTTACTAAATTATAAGGAGGTTTTAAAGAATGCTATTTACTAAAAAAGTTCCTTTGCTTAAGGGACATATAATACATACCATACAAGGAAGAATACGTATAGGATGTAGAGCTTTAAAATATTTAAAACCTTTTAAAAATCAAATAGAAAATAAATTAATAAAGATAGATTTTATAAAAAGTGCAAGGCTAAATATAATAACTGAAAATATTTTAATTTATTATGATAATAATGCTGTTACTCAAGAAGAAATTTTGAAGATTTTTGAAGAGTTATTATCCTACTATGCATTAGTCGCTTATAAAGAGGAGAGAAAAGAAGAAGGAAAACTTTTAAATATTGAAAGATCTCCCCAGGAGGAAACTGTAGGTGATATAGTAAAAAGACTTTTATTAACTACAGTAGTTATTGGCTATTCTATTATAAAAAATAATAAAGAAAGTCTTATGGAGAAGTCACTTCCTATACATAAAAGATTTTTAACCTTACCTGCAGTAGCTTCAATGTATTTAACTAAGCCTCTGTTTAAAACTGGAATTGGAGGTTTAAGAAAAACTTTAAAGCCTAATGCAGATACATTAACTATAACTTCTATTATAGCTAGTATTTTAACAGGAAAAGGAACATCCGCTTTAACTATAATACTTCTTTCGGATATAGCAGAATTTATGACAAGCTATACTATGAAGAAAACAAGGGATTCTATAAAAAATTTATTAAGCTTAAATGAAGAATTCGTTTGGAAACAGTTAAAAGGCGGCGTTATAAAAAAGGTTAGAATAAATGAAATTAAAAAAGGAGATTTAGTTGTAATTCACACAGGGGAAAAGATATGTGTTGATGGTTTAGTAGTTTCTGGAGAAGCTGTTGTTGATCAAGCAGCAGTTACAGGAGAATTTATGCCTGATATAAAGAGAAAAGATAGTAAAGTTTTTGCAGGTACTGTTGTGAAAAATGGAAATATAACTGTTTATACGGAAAAGGCTGGAGATGATACAGTAGTTTCTAGAATAATTAATTTAGTTGAAGACGCATCTTATCAAAAAGCTCATATACAGGATTATGCAGATAAGTTTTCATCTTACTTAATACCATTTAACTTTGTATTTTCAGCTATAACTTATGTAGTAACTAAAAGCCCTATAAGAGCTTTAAATATGCTTGTTATAGATTATTCCTGTGGTATTAAACTATCAACAGCAACAGCTTTTTCCGCAGCTATAAATACAGCTGTAAGAAGTGGTGTACTTATTAAAGGTGGAAATTACATAGAAGCTTTAGCAGAATCAGATACTTTAATGCTTGATAAGACAGGTACTTTAACAGAAGGAAAGCCAGAAGTAACTAATATTATAACTGCTAACAATATAAATGAAGAAGATATTATTAAATATTCAGCAGCAGCAGAGGAAACATCAAGTCACCCTATGGCAGTAGCTATATTATCTAAAGCTAAATTAGAAGGATTATCTATTCCTACTCATGGAGAAGTTAAAACGTATATTGCAAGAGGAGTAGAGACAACTATAAAGGATGACATAATAAGAGTAGGAAATAAAGTCTTTATGGCAGAAAATAATATAGATATTAAAGAATTAGAACTTGAAGCTGAAAAACTTAAGTCTAAAGGACTTAGTGTTATATACGTTTCTAAGAACTTAAAGATTATAGGACTTTTAACTATACAAGATAGAATGAGAGATAATATGAAAAAATCCTTAAATAACTTAAGATATCAAGGAATTGATGAAATCATGTTATTAACAGGAGATTTAAAAGAACAGGCTGAAATAGTAGCTAATAAAATGGGAGTTGATAGTTATGCAGCAGAATTACTTCCAGAGGATAAGGCTAAAACAGTTTTAAAATTACAATCAAATGGTTCTAAGGTAATAATGGTTGGAGATGGAATTAATGATGCTCCAGCACTAGCTTATTCTGATGTAGGAGTTGCATTAGGAAGAGGAATTACAGATGTAGCTATGGAAACAGCAGATGTTACTGTTCAAAGTGATGATCCTATGATGCTTCCAACAACAGTAGATCTTTCAAAAAGAACAATGAATATTGTAAAAGAAAATTTTGGACTAGTTATAAGTATAAATACATTAGGACTTATACTTAGTGCAGCAGGAGTTTTACCTGTTTTTTGGGGTGCTGTACTTCATAATTCAAGTACCATATTTGTAGTATCAAACTCATTAAGATTACTTTTCTTTAATATGGAGAGGAGGAAATAATATGAAAAATCCAACTATGGTGATTGTTCATAGGCTAACAAATAGGTTAAGGGTAAAATTATCTCATCCTTTAAAAAATATCTTAGAAAGTAAAGATATGATAAAGGAACATAAGGGTATAAAGTTTGTAAAATATAATTCTATAACAAAAAGTTTGCTTATTAATTTTGATGAATTTGAAATAAAGTCAGAGGAAGTGCTTATAAGAATAGCCATAGTATATTCTAAAAGTTATGGATATAATCCAATTAATATAGTTTCAAATTGTCCTAAAAGAGAAATGCCTATGCTTTCTTATTATTCTATAGCGGCAATTTTAGGTGCTACTTTATCAAAATTTATATTATGGCCTAAAAATGTACAAGAATTTTTAAATTGGATAGCAGTGGGAACTACTATTGGTGCTATTGGAGAACATGCTTATTCAGAAATAAATGAAAAAGGAACTGTAGATCCTGAGGTTATGTCTGTTATGTATCTTGTAAATTCTATTAGAAAAGGTAACTTTATAGCACCATCTGCAGTAACATGGCTTACTACCTTTGGACGACATATTTTAAATACATCTTATGATGAAATAATATTAAAGGTAGATGAAATTAGAAATGTTTGTAGTGGAGAAACCTATTATAATGTTTCTGTTTTTCCGGCAATTGATAACAATGAAAAAATAGGATTTTTAAAAACTTTTATATCAAGATTTATAGAAAGTGAAAAAATTAATATGGGAAAATCAATTTTAGTAACTAAAACTGGCATAAATAATAATGGAAGAGCATATTTTGGATTTTCTAATGGATATAATGCAATAAGAATGAAAGATGGCTCTGAACACATCATAGGGAATGTAATTAGTTAATTATATATTATTAATATAAATTTTAAAATTTTAAGGAGGAGTTTTTATGCTTCAATCAATTAATAAAGATCATATAAAAGGTGCTTTAGTAGGAGTTGGCGTATGTGCTGTAGGTTATTATGTTTATAAAAAAAATCAAACACAGGTAGATAGTTTCTTAAGAAAACAAGGAATTAATGTTTCAAATAATATTTCAAAGGATTATAGAAATATGAATTTAGAAGAATTAATGGAAACAAAAGAGTTAATAGAAGATATAATAGCAGAAAAAGAATTAGTTACTCCAGAAGTTAATTGCTGTACTGAAGAGCAAGTTTAAAAACTTAAATATTATACATAATATATATAAGAAATATTTTCATAAAAATAATATTACATATTAAGTTTTAATCTAAATTATAATATAAAATTTATTTTAAAATAATTTTTAAAAGAATAAGTGATTATATAAAAACTAAAAGCATCCTT
>NZ_FQVM01000031.1 GCF_900129365.1 Clostridium fallax | reverse complement strand
CTCCTAAAATTAAATTTCAAAGACTTAACTTTAGTTTAAAAATAAGATATTAAAAAGCAGTAATGAAAAGTCTTAAGAATTTATGAAGTTTGAATTATATAAATAAAATATAGATATACATTTTTAATTGTTTACAATTCATTAAAACTGATATTATAATATAATTGAAAACGTTTTAAAAATATATAAAGGGGGAGGAAAATGAAAAAATTAAAAGAATACTTAGCTTTAATAGTTACTTTTATTTTTATATTAACTATAATACAAAGTCCTATAATAGCTAAATCAAAAGAAAAGGATAAGGTCTATATAAAAATAAGATATAATAGGTTAGACAAAAATTATGAAGGATGGAATCTATGGGTTTGGGAAAAAGATAAAGAAGGAAAAAAATTAGATTTCATTGGAGAAGATGATGAAGGAAAATTTGTAGTAATAGAAACTTCAAAAGAAGCTAATAAATTAGGATTTATACTTCGTAGAAGTGAAAAGGGCAATGATTGGGCAGAAAATTACTTTGGAGAAGATAAATTTTTAGATTTATCTAAAGGTGATTTAGAGGTATTAGTTAAAAATAAAAATTCTGGAGAAAAAACTTTAAAGATTAATCCTTTAAAAAGAGAGTTTAATAAGGTAAATTTATTTTTACACTACTATAGATTTGATGGAAATTATAATAATTGGGATACTTGGGCTTGGCTTCAAGGAAAAGAAGGGTCAGCTTATGGATTTTTAAAAGAAGATAGTTATGGAAAAATATCAAATATAGCTTATGAAAATGTAAAAAATGTTGAAAATATTGGATTTATTATAAGAAAGTCAGATTGGAGCGATAAAGACATAGGTACAGATAGATTTATTAACTTAGCTTATGCAAATAATAAAGGAGAAGTTCATGGATACATAGTAGAAGGAAATGAAAATATCTATTATAGACCTTCAGATGTTATTAGAGATTCTAAGATAATAGCTGCAAAAATAGATACATTAAATGAAATAAACTTTAAAGTAAATGTAAAGTTATCTTCTAAAGATATAAAAGATAATGTTATTTTAAAAGAAAATAGTAATCTAATGGAATTTTCGGTATCGGTTCCGGAAGATTTGCTTCAAGGTAAAATTATTACAAATAAAAAGATTGATTTAACTAAAAAATATACATTAGAAATTAAAGGATATAAATCAATACAAGTAACACCAGGAAAGATTTTTAGTTCTAAAGATTTTGAAAATGTATTTAACTATGAAGGAGATTTAGGAGCTATATATTCAAAAAATAAAACTTCATTTAAATTATGGTCACCAACTGCTAGTGAAGTTAAGGTAGTTTTATATGGAAAAGATGGCAGTCAATACGAAAATAAAGCTAAAGAAATAATTCCTATGAATAGAGGAGAAAAAGGGCTTTGGATACTAGATAAAGTAGGAGATTTAAATGGAGAGTATTATAATTACTTAGTAACTATAGATGGAAAAGAAAATGAAGTTACAGATCCTTATGCAAAAGCTGTTGGAGTAAATGGCAATAGAGGAATGGTAGTAGATTTAACAGAAACTAATCCTAATAATTGGGATAACGATAAAAAACCAGAATTAAAAAGTCCAACAGATTCAATAATTTATGAAATGCATATAAGAGATTTTTCTATAGATAAAGATTCAGGAGTAAATCTTAAGTTTAGAGGTAAATATAATGGTGTATGGGAAAAAGGAACTAAATTTCAAGGCAAAGATATAAAAACAGGTATTGATCACTTAAAAGAACTTGGAGTTACACATGTACATATATTACCAACCTTTGATCATAGATCAATTGATGAAACAAAACTAGATAAACCTCAATACAACTGGGGATATGATCCACAAAACTATAATGTACCAGAGGGATCTTATTCACAAGATCCATATACTGGAGAAGTAAGAATAAAGGAATTTAAAGAGATGGTTAAAGCTCTTCATTATTCTGGAATTAGAGTAGTTATGGATATGGTTTATAATCATACTGGTGCAACTGATGATTCTAATTTAAACTTAGCAGTACCTAATTATTATTATCGCCAAAATTCTAAAGGTGGATTTTCTAATGGATCTGGTTGTGGTAATGAAATAGCATCTGAACGTTCAATGGTAAGAAAGCTTATAGTAGATTCTGTAGTTTACTGGGCTAAAGAATATCATATAGATGGATTTAGGTTTGATCTTATGGGCTTACATGATATAAACACTATGAAAAAAATTAGAGAAGAATTAAATAAAGTAGATAAATCAATAATAGTTTATGGAGAAGGATGGACTGGTGGTGATTCACCTTTACCAGATGATGAAAAAGCTCTAAAGAAAAATATTAGTAAATTTAAAGAATTACAAATAGCAGCTTTTAGTGATGATATAAGAGATGGAATAAAAGGTCATGTATTTAATGCTGAAGAACCAGGCTTTGTAAATGGTAAGGGAAACCTTGAAGAAAGTATAAAGTTTGGAGTAGTAGCAGGAACAGAACATAGGGAAATAGATTATAATAAAGTTAATTATTCAAAAAAACCATGGGCTAATGAACCATATCAATCAGTAAATTATGAATCAGCTCATGATAACTTTACTTTATGGGATAAATTACATATAACTAATCCAAAGGAAAGAGAAGAAGAATTAATAAAAATGAATAAAATGGCTGCTGCTATAGTTTTAACATCACAGGGAATGCCTTTTTTACATTCTGGAGAAGAGTTTTTAAGAAGTAAAATTAATCCAGATGGAACTTTTAATGAAAATAGTTATAACGCAAAAGATTCTGTAAATATGATAGATTGGTCAAGAAAAGAAAAATATAAAAATGTATTTGATTATTATAAAGGTTTAATAGAAATTAGAAAAAATCATAAAGGATTTAGAATGGATAGTAATAAAGATATTGAGAAAAATATAACTTTCCTAAAAAAAGGGGAAAACTTTAATGATAATAATGTTGTAGCTTATAATATCAATGGAAAAAATCTAGGAGATAGTTGGGAAAATATAGTTGTAATCTTTAATGCTAATCCAAAGGAAACAGAAATAACTCTTCCAGATAATAATTGGGTATTAGTTGCAAATAGTTATACTGCAGGTTTAAAAGAGATAGAAAAAATTCAAAGTAATAAAGTTAAAGTTCCAGAAAGATCTTCTTATATACTTGTAAAGGAAGAAAGCCATAGCAAAGAAAATATAGAGGAAGGGAATAAAAAAAATACTAATAAAAATAATACTATAAAAGAAAACACAAATGAAAATACTAAGGAACAAATTAATGAACAAAAAAACAAAGATAATAATAAGGATTTTAATTCAACAAAAAATAAAAACATAGAAGATGAAATTTCTAATAATAGTGGAGATGAGGATAAAATGAAAAAAGAGAAAACAGAAAAAGATAATAAAATACCAAAGACTGGAGGACATTCATCAAAGGTTTTAGCTCTTTTAGGAGTTAGTATTTTAACTTTAGGAGCAGTTTTATTAAAAAAACGTAAAAAGGCTTAAAAAAATAAACTTTTTAAGGTTGTATAGATAAATAAAATAATAAAATAATTATCTATAGACAAAAACTATAATGCAGGTTTAAAAGTGTAAAATATGGTAAAATTTTAGGAGAATTTGTATTTAGGGATAACTTTAAGGAGGTTTATTATGAAGAAAAAAGTTGCTTTACTATTAGCTGCCATAACATCAGCAAGCTTATTATTTGTAGGATGTGGTGGAGCTAAAGAAAATATCAAGGATTTTAAAAATGAAATTTCTTTTGCAGGATCTTCAACTTTAGTACCGGTTATAGATGGTATGAAAGAGGAGTTTACAAAGGATGGAAAAACTACATGGAATAAAATAAATAAGGATTTTCCAGATAAAGAAATAAAAATAACTACCACAACTGGAGGTTCTGGAGAAGGAATTAAGGCGGTTATAGATAATACTGCAGATTTTGGACTTGTAGCAAGAGAGGTTACAAAAGCTGAAAAAGAAAAGATAAAAGATTATAAAGAATATAAATTAGGAACAGATGCATTAACTATTTCAGTAAATCCAGAAAATCAACTTTTAAAAACCACAGATAATTTAACAACAGAACAAATTAAAAAAGTATTCTCAGGAGAATATAAGTATTGGGATCAGGTTGATAAGAGCTTAGAACATAAAGAAATAGTTGTTGTTACTAGAGACTTAAGTGGTGGAGCTCATAAGGTTTTTGATGAACTTGTAATGAATGGAACAGAAGTTAAAACGAATGTTACACAAGCATCATCAATGGGAGCTTTAGCAAGTAAAGTTATGGGAAATAAATATGCTATAGGTTATGCATCTTATGGCGTAGTTAATCAAAATAAAGGAAAAATAATTCCATTAAAAGTAGATGGTATAGCACCAACTAAAGAAAATATAGTAGATGGAAAATATAAAATCTGCCGTCCTTTATTAGTTATAAAAAGTGGAGAATTAAATCCAGGAGAGAAGTCTTTTGTAGATTTTATGCTTTCAAAAGATGGACAATCTGTTGTAGAAAAGTTAGGATTTATACCAGAAAAATAATATGAAATAAGTTATTTAATTAAATTAACTTGCAAAGAGCTTATTCCTTTTTTGCAAGTTAATTTTTTTATAAAATATGTATAATAGAAAATATATAGCAATTTATTTAGTAGAAATAATAAAAGTTATTTTATATAGGAAATAAATAGGGAAGAGGTGAATTTATAGTGAATTTTAGTGATAAAATATTTAATTTTATAGTGAAAATAATTGCAATACTTTCTTTAAGTATAATAGCTCTTATAGTCTTTTTTATTTTTAAAGAAAGTATTAAGCTTTTCCAAAACTATTCATTTTTTAATTTTATTTTTGGCAAGAAGTGGAAACCTTTGGGGGAAAGTCCAACTTTAGGTATATTTCCTATGATTTTATCAACTATATATATTTCTTTTTTAGCACTATTAATAGCTTTTCCTGTATCTATAGGAGCAGCTTTATTTATAAGTTTTTTTGCAAAGAAAAAATATAAAAATATAATTCACTCATTTATTGCAATATTAGCTGGTATACCATCAGTGGTATATGGATTTATAGGACTTTTAGTAGTAGTTAAATTTATGGAGACTAAATTTAACAGAACTTCAGGAGAAAGCCTTTTAGTTGGAGCTTTTGTTTTGGCTATAATGATAATTCCATATATTGTATCTAGTTGTGAGGAGAGTTTTACAAAAATTTATAATAAATATGGACATTCTTCTGAGGCTTTAGGAGTTGAAAAGGATTATATGATATGGCATCTTATTTTACCATCAGCTAAAGGGAGTATATTAGCAGGAGCAGCTTTATCTTTAGGAAGAGCTATGGGAGAAACTATGGCTGTTATGATGGTTATTGGAAATGCTCCTATGATGCCAACTCTTTTAGGAAAGGTAGAAACTATTCCATCTCTTATTGCATTAGAAATAGGATCAGCAGAAATAGGAAGTTTACATTATTATGGGCTATATGCTTCAGGATTTATACTTATGGTAATTCTTATTATAATAAATATAGTCTTTCAGAGAATAAAAAATTCAGCAATGGAGGATTAAGCACCATGAAAAAGTTAATACAAATATGGAGTTATATAAGTATAGTAGTAGTTATTATAATATTACTCTTTATATTGATTTATATAGGAAAGGAAGGTGAATCTCAAATAACAGCAAAATTTTTATTTGAAAATCCTAAAGGTATGCTTTTAGGAGAAGATGGTGGAATTTTTCCAGCTATAATTGGAAGTTTAGTTACAACTATTATTGCAAGTATTATCTCCGGAATAATGGCTGTTTGTACTGCAATCTATAGTGTATTTTATGTGAAAAATAAAAGGCTAAAATCTTTTATAGGAACAATAGTACAATGTATATCAGGAGTTCCATCTATAGTTTTAGGGCTCTTTGGATATGCTTTTTTAGTGGTAACTTTAGGCTTTGGAAAAAGTGTTATTTCTGCATCTTTAACATTAGCTGTAATGATATATCCATTTATAGAAGTTAGAATAGAAAAATCCTTTAAAGAGTTTCAAAAAAATTATATATTTGCATCCTATGCTTTAGGTATTTCTAAAGAATATACAATAAAGAAATTAATTCTTAAGGGAAATACTAAAGAAATCTTTTCATCTGTTGCAATGGCGGCAGGTTTTGCAATGGGAGCAACAGCTCCTATAATGTTAACAGGAGCTGTTGTTAATACTTCTGTTCCAGAAAGCTTAAAGGATCCCTTTATGGCTCTTTCATATCATTTGTATATACTAATGCAACAAGGGATAGGTTTAGATAGAGCTTACGGAACAGCTTTAATTTTAGTTTTTTTAATTCTTATAATAAATATAATTGGGGGATTTTTAGGAGGACTTAGAAAGAATGAATGGGATAATTAAAATAAAAAACTTCTCTGTAAAAACAAATAATAAAATTATACTAAATAAAATAAACTTAGAAATAGAAGAAAATAAAATAACAGTAATTTTAGGACCATCTGGAGGAGGAAAAACCACATTATTAAAAAGTATAAATAGAATGATTGAAGAGGAAAATTTATTTACTGAAGGTGAAATACTATTAAGGAATGAAAATATTTATAATATGCCTATTCAAAAAGTAAGAAGGGAAATTGGCATGGTATTTCAAAATCCTAATCCATTTCCTTTTTCAATATATAAGAATATGGTTTATGGGCCAGAATACTTTGGAGAAAAAAATAAAAAAAAGTTATTAAATTTAGTAGAGGAAAAGTTAAAAAAAGTTTCCCTTTATGATGAAATAGAAGGAGATATAAAAAGAAGCGCACTTAAATTATCAGGAGGGCAGCAGCAAAGGCTTTGTATAGCTAGAGCCTTAACAGTAAATCCAAAGGTACTTTTATTAGATGAACCTTGTTCTGCTTTAGATCAAAAAAATATATTAAATATAGAAAATCTTTTGATGGAATTAAAAGAAGAGTATACAATAATACTTGTAACTCATAATTTAGATCAAGCGGATAGAATATCAGATAAAAAAATATATATTGAGAACGGAGAGTTTATAAAAACTATTTAAAAATATAATTAGAATCAATTTAAATAATTAACCTTAAATATAAAAAATCTCTAATAAAAAATCTCTAAAATTTTTTTATTAGAGATTTTTTATATATTATAATTGAAATTAGTTTATAAATTATATCTTGTTTCTTAAAGTATAAGAAAGATTACTATAACTAATAAAGCTAAAGTGGTAAACTGAAAAATTTTAATATTATTTAGATAGGTAGATTGTTTTTTTTCCATAGAATTTATATATTCAAAAATAATTTCTAATCTAGAATTTTGATAACATAATTGTTCTTTCAAAGAAGAAATATTTTTATTAGATTCATTGGTGGAATAATTAACATCATCTACTAAATTTAAAAGATTAACAGTTCTAGTATTTAGATTATCTACATTTGATATTATTTTATCTAAAGCGTTAAGTTTTAATGATAATGTATTATTTGAATTTTTTACATTATGGGTAAATTTAAAAATATTGTTGTTAATATTTTTATATTCATCTTTATAGCAGTTAGACACATCTGAAAGATTTGAATTTAGTTCTTTTAAAATATCTATAAAATCCTTAGTAATGTGGGTAACATCTTTTTTAGAGTCTTCTATATTTTTAAATTTATTTATAATATTATCTAATTCTAAATTAATTTTATCAGAAGAAAAAGTTAAATCTTCTATATTGTTTGGTATATTTTCAAAAGAATTTTTCACTATATCTGTATAATTTGAAACTTTTGAACCAGTCATATAAAATTTTACCTCCTTAGTAAGTAAAGTAAATAAAATATAAAAGGAATGGATGTAAATATATGTTAATTATAACATTAAAATTAAAAAAATTTAATAATAATAGTAATTTTTTTACAAAATTTTTTTAAAAGATATTATATATTATTTTAATATATATAATTCTTTAAAAAATCATTGGATTCTTAAATAAATAGTAAAAAGCTAAGAAGTTATATAACTTCTTAGCTTTTTACTATTTATCTTAATTTTTAAGTTAGAAAGAATATTAAGATATTAACAGTTATTATAATTAAGATACTTATCCAAGAGAACTTAGAAGTTAAAGGAGAATAATTAATACTTCCATTATAAGCTCTTGCTTCTAAAGCATCTTTAATTTCTCGCCACCTTAAAATAGTATTTTTAAAAGTACAAGCGGCTATTTTACCATAATTTTGCAGTCTAACTTTGTATTTTGTACTACAATCTCTTGATGTAACAGCATTTTTTACCACAAAAAATTCATCTTCAACTAAGAAGAGAAATCTTTCCATAGATTTTGCTATATCGCAAACTTCTCTTAGAAAAGAGAATCTCGAAAAAAGGTAAAGTATACTATCTAAATCAGTAGTTAAAGCAATAAAACTAATTCCTAGAGCTCCTATAGTTGTTCTATAAAATAATCTTACTAAATCTAAATAATCATATCCAGAAATTATTAAACCTATCATAGATAATAAAGTGAATCCTGCTGATAATAAGAAGAACTTAAAAATCATTCTTATAGGTAATTTAAAATAATACTCTATGAAAAAAAAATATATTAGGTATATAGTAAGAATTAAAAAATTATTTTTTTGCCCAATAATTATTAAAGGGAGAATACCTAAAAGAAGCTTCTCTATAGGATGATATTTTATGCCTAGTCCAGTTTTTGAATAAAGATAAACTTCTCTTAACATTTTTTGGTTTTTCTACCTACGAAGAAACCTATAAATCCTGCACCAATTGCAGCTTGTAATGAGAAAAGGAAACTTTCAACTTCACCAGATGGTGGTTCAAAAATATGACTAGCCCAAGGTTTATAATCCTTATTTAATTCTTCTATTTTTTCTTCAGCTAAATCATCAGAACCAGAAAATTCTCCATTTCTAGCTACTATAAAAGGAGCTACTAATAAAATTACACATAATAGTAATAAAATTAAGTTTTTCTTTACAGTACTCATTAAAAATCCTCCCCTAATAACTTCAATTCATTTTTACAATGTTTACTTATGAAGTCAAAGATAATAACGGTTAAAATTCCCTCTACAATTGCTAAAGGTATTTGAGTTACAGCAAAGATTCCAAGAAAACTAGTAGCAGATGCTAAAACACCACCAGATTTATCAGGAAATACTAATGCTAATTGAATTGATGTAGCAACATATGTAAATAAATCCCCTAAAGCTGCAGATAAAAATATAGCTAATGTTTTATTTTTTTTCTTTAAAAGTTGGTATATTCCAAATGATACAAAAGGACCAACTATTCCCATTGAGAAAGTATTAGCACCTAAAGTTGTAAGACCTCCGTGAGCTAATAGTAATGCTTGGAATAAAAGAACTACTACTGAAACAACGCACATAGTTGTAGGTCCAAATATTATAGCTCCAAGACCAACTCCAGTTGGATGTGATGAACTTCCACTAACTGATGGTAGTTTCATAGCTGATAATACAAAAACGTAAGCAGCTACTAAAGCCAAAAGCATTTTAAGCTCCTTATTATTAGAAGTCTTCTTTCTTATAGATTTTATTCCAACTATAAAGAATGGAATAATTAATACAAAGTAAAATATACACCATTTTGCTGGTAGAAATCCTTCAGCAATATGCATTCCATAAGCAACTTTTGGATAAATTGCAAATAAAATAGTAAGTGCTACTGTAGCTAAAATGTTTTTTGTAGCTAAAAATTTTTTCATTGTTATCCCCTCCGTGTCTATTTATTATTTTATATTTAAATTTATCTAATAATAAAATATTTTAAATAAACACAATACTTTTAAATACATTTAATTAACTTATATATAAATAATTGCTAAAAATAATAATGGTTTATTGAAAAATTAAAATTAGATAAATAAAAATCAAATATAATAATAAAAGCATCTTAACCTACGGTAAGATGCTTTATAAGACAAAATATAATAATGGTATAAAAATATATAATGCTATAACAACACCCTTCATTCACCGTGAAGTATTAGTGTTTTCTATAAAGGCAGGTCTTCCGGCTTAGAGTCATTACTATTTTAGCCTTCCCAGAGTTTTACCAGTGGCATAATTAAAATAGCTCGTCTTAACGGCGGCGGGACCGCATAGGATTTTAACCTATTTCCCTTTTAATGTATGTAATACAACCTATATAGTTTATATTTAATTAATAAGAGTTAAAAAATTTATATTACATAATACAAAAAATTAACATATAAATTAATATACTGTAAATAATTTAAATTAACCCATACCAATTATATATCATATAAGTAATATTGTAAATGAAAAAAATGTTCATTTTTTCATTTTAATAAATGATTATAAAGATTTAAATGAAATAAATGAAAATATATTAATAATATTGAAATAATTTGTAAAATTAATATTTAAAGGATAAAAAAAATCATTTTGCTAGTATAATTAAATTAAACAGAAAATTTAAAGCTATATTATTAGTGGGGAGGAAATAAAATGAGGAAAAAATTATTAGCTATTGCAAGTATTTTAGTTTTATCAATTTTTTTTGTTAGCTGTGGTGATAAAGGTTCTAAAGCTAATAACAAAGATACTTCTTCTAACAAGGAACAAGTTAAAACAACATATTCACTTGCAAAGGATTATACAGCAGTGGGTACAACAATTGATGGCAATGAAATATTAGATATAATAAAGGATACTCCTATAGAGAATGTAGAGAAGGCAGAATTATTTTTAAGTAAAAAAGATAAGGATGATAATGACATAGATTGTTATGTAAGTTATCAAAAAGATGGAAAAGATAAGATAACCGAATTTGAATTAATAAAAGATACTAGTGATAAATATGTAGTAAGTTCAAAGGATCAAGAAGATGATAAAACTAAAGAACAATTAATAAAAGATGCTAAAAATTATAAAGATGATAAAGATGATAATGTTAAAGTTACATCATGGGAACAAGCATCAGCAATTGTAGAAGATGAATATGAAAGTAGTGCAGTAGTTTTAGGAAAATTAAAATATGAAGGTACAATAGATTTTCAAGGAAAAAAGTGTTATAAGGTAGATATGAAGGATAATAGTAGTAATAAAACATTTAATACATATGTAGACGTTAATACTGGGAAAATATATAACGAGGAAGGTAAAGAAGTAGATTAATGTAAAATTAACTTGATATTATTAATTATTAAATTTAAATGAGAATAAATATTATTAGACTATAAAAAATAATATTATTAAAGAAATAGAAGGAATTGCCTCAAAGTAAAAACTTGATTTATATTTTGAGGCAATTCCTTTTTAAAAATAAAAAAACCATAAAAAATTATGGCTTGAAAATGGTAGTCCTTAGGGGAATCGAACCCCTGATTCCACCGTGAGAGGGTGGCGTCTTGACCTCTTGACCAAAGGACCTTATTTAATTTGTTATTTAAAGTTATTTGCGAAATCGACTACAGTATTTATATTACTCCTTTAGATATTAATTGTCAATATTTTAGTTTATTGGAAAATATAATCTTTATAAATATAAGTATTATATATATTAATAGTTAGCAAAATTTTTTATATAAAAATATTATTAAAGTAATATTTAGAAAAATACCTTTGTTTTATTCAAATAAGTAGTATAAAATCTGTAAAAAATAAATATATTTACTTTAAAAATAGAAAAAAATGTTGAAAATAGTAATGATACTATTTTTTATATATGATATAATAAAATTTAGAACATATGTTTTTAAAAATGGAAAATCTATGAAACATTTTTCTGCAAACTTTTTATATTATGAATTAAAAATTTAATTATCATACATAGGAGGAAAAAATTATGACAGGAAAACAACATGCAGCAATAGGAGCGGTTTGTGGTGGAATTTTAGGATTTATTATAAATAAAGGTGGATTAACTTCTATAAGAGGTGAAGATATTTTAAATGGAAGTCAAATAATTTCTTCTTTTAAACCTGTTTTAGAATGTACTTTGGGAGGAATTTTTGGAGCTTTAATAGTAGATATTGATACTAATAAATCCATAGCCTCAAAAAAATTAGCTAATATTATTATGGCAGTTATATTTACTTTAGTTATAGCAAAATTTTTAAAAATTGCATCTTTAAAAGGATTTGTAGATGATGCTTTAGGAGTATTTAAAAGCAATATGCTTATTTTAAGTTTTGCAATTTTAGTTATTTTAGGTAAAATGTCTCCCCATAGACAATTTACTCATAAGATTTTAGGAACGGTAGCATTTTGTACAGTTGCGTGGTTACTTTTTTCTAATTACATAGCAATAGGTTTCATAGTAGGGTATATAAGTCATATATTAGCAGATAAAACTACTCCGGCAGGATTAAAGTTTTTTGACTTAAAGCTTCCTTTTATGGATAGTAGGAATAATTTGAAACTTAGATTTTGATATTTATACATAATTTTATTTTAAAGATCAACTAATTATTAGATTGTTAATCCTATAATTAGTTGATTTTTAATTTATGAAAATGTTTTTGATATGATAGTATTTATTTGCTTATAGATTTCCTTCATATCTCTTGCTTTTTCCTTTAATTTATATGGAGTGTTTCTATTTTGAATTAATTTATTTGTCCATTTTAAAGCTTCTTCTAAATTATCTAAAGAATAATATAAAACACTTATTAAATATTCTACATAACTATCATTATATAATCCGCCTATAGGAGAATCTTCACTATAATAAGATTCTAAGAAACAGTTTAAAGCATTTTCTCTAAATCTATTTGTTTGTTTTAAATCATTTACCTCTTTATAAAGCCAAGATAATCTCAAATTTATAACTGCTAATTCACCATAATTTTTTTTTTCAAAGTAGGTTCTATTAAGAAGAACAAGTTTATAAAGATATATTGCAAAATTTAAGTTGTTTTCTTCTGGAATAGTTATACCCTTCCATTTAGAGGTTATATTTAAGATTATATTTTTCTTAGTTAAATCTTTTACATTTTCAAAATACTTGTCTACATTAGCATAGCCACAATAATTACATAAGAAAACACTATAAAAGAGAGGATTTACCCCTTCATAGGTAATTTGCATATCAAAATCTTGTTTTAAAATTTTAAAGGCTCCTTTTTTAGTCATATTTACTTTACTTTCTTTTTTACAAATAGGACAAATTATAGTTTTTTTATATATTTGATCTGAATTCATTACAAAATATGCTCCCTTAAATCTTTTTAAATTATACTTTATCCATTATATTTTAAATCTATATCATACCAAAAACAAGAAATTTGATATGATATAGATTTAAAAATATACTTTATAGATATAAAAGGAAAATTTCAAGTTTTATTTTAAAGATTTTTTAAATTATGATATAATTTTAAAATGAAATTTATAATGAAAAGGGGATTTACATGGCAACATTATTTGAATCAGCTTTAAGTGTAGGTATTTTATCATGGCTATGGGCCTATTTAAGTAACATTTTTGGATTAATAACTTGGGTTGGATTTATAGGATGTACAAGTTATTTTGCAAATGGAGCAGGAAATAAAGCTTTAAAAAAATCTTTAATTTGTAACTTTACAGGAATTATCTATGCTTTAGCAATTATATATTTAAGCAAAATAATTCCTATAAGCAATTCTGGTGCAATATTAACAGGAATATTTTCATTTTTGATGTGTTATCAAGCTAAGAGTAAACATTTAGACTTTATACCAGGAACTTTTTTAGGAGCTTGTTCTACATTTGGTACTGATGGAAAGGTTTTATTAGTAGTAATATCTTTAATATGTGGTGCTTTGGTTGGACATTTTTCTCATTTAGGAGGAATATATATACATAAAGTTTTTAATAAAAATGATAAATAAATTATTAAGAATAAGTAAGTCTTAAATAAAGTGATAATAAAAGTTTAAAGATAAAAATAAATATAATTTAAAATACGAAACCCCACAACTTTTTAGTTGTGGGGTTTCATAAAGAGAACCTGATAGCATCAAAAAAGTATTTGTATGCTTCGTATATATTATATCATATTTTGAATATTCTGAAAAGTGACTTTTGAATATGATTATATATAAAAGCCTTAAATTTATATATAAAAAATTTTTAAAATCATTTAAATTAATAATATAAATTGCTAAATCTTTGTAAAAATAATATGCTAATATTTAAATTAAGAATACAAATTTCATATAAAATTAAAATAATTGGATTAATTTACCTTAATATAGTATAATATATATAAAAGTATATAAGGAGGAGTTTATGAAAAAAAGAATTATAATACCAATAATCTTACTCATTGGGATAATTTTATTAGTATTACAATTGAAGGGGCCATTTACTTCTATAAAAAAAGAGTGTTTTGAAAACTTATTAAGCTTTCATTCTCAAAAATATGGATACATAAAGGACTTAAATTTAGTAAACATAGACTCTACAAATTACATAACTTTTATATCTCCAAAAGAGCAAGCCTTAATATTAATAGATGAGATTACCGGTGAGGAAATAAAAATAGATATTTCTAGATTAATAAATAGTAAAGATGGCAATCTAAAGGTTTACAAAAGCAATTTTAACTGTAATAGGATAATGGTTTATGACAATTTAAAGGGAGCTATATTTAATGCTAAAGATATTCAAAAAAATAACTTATATAATTGGAAGATTAATTTTTCAGATGAAATAGATAATGCTACATTAATTAATGAATATGTTTTATATACTTTAAAAGAACAAAAATTAACAAATGAGAAAAGTTATATAAATAATTTGGAGTCAAAGAATCCAGATATAATAAATAAACTAAAAAATGTAAGTGAATTTTTACATGTAGATGAAGATTATAAACTCTATTTTTTAAGATATAATAATAAAGGATTAGATTTAGTAGAATATAATAAAAATAATGATAAAATAAAGGTTATAGAAAATAATGTAGTATCTGCTAAAAGTTTTGAAGATCAATCAGGAATTATAGGAGTTAAGAAAAATAACTTAGGTAAATATGTTTTATTTATACTGGATAGGAATAAAAATAAAAACATATTAGAAATAAATGAAGATGAGGTTCCAAGTTATAGTGCATATAGTTATGACGGGAATCCTTTAGTATTCTTCACTAAAAGACAAAATGAAATAGACAAGCTAATAATGTTTCATGACAAAGAAAAAGGAGATATTGATATAATTTTAGATGATGTAAAAATTAAGGGAGATATAAAGGTTTCATTATTAGATAATAAAGATAATAGACCTAATGTTTTGGTAAAATATTTAGAAGAAGGAAAAGAAAAATTAGGTCTTATAAATGTAGAGAATAAAAAGATTATAGATTTAACAAATATGATGAGTTAACAAAAGAAGAGGTGTTTTATTTATGAGTGATTTATCAGGAAAAATTGCATTAGTAACTGGTGCTTCTAAAGGTATAGGTAGAGGAATTGCCATAGCCTTAGGAAAGGAAGGAGCTACTGTAGTTATACATTATAACAATGATAAAAAAGGAGCAGAGGAAACGGAAAGAATCATAAAAGAATGTGGTGGATATTCTAAAATAATTCAAGGTGATTTAACAAATTATAAACAAGCAAAAAATATAGTAGAAGATACCTTAAAGACTTTTCAAAGAATAGATATTTTAATAAATAATGCAGGTATATGTCATTTAGGACTTTTTATGGATATGAAAGTAGAGGAGATAGATAGTTTAATAAATACAGATTTAAAGGGAGCTATGTATATTTGTCATAGTGCTTTACCATCTATGATAAGTAGAAAATATGGGAAGATAATAAATCTATCTTCTATATGGGGAAATGTTGGAGCTTCTTGTGAAGTAGCTTATTCTGCAGCAAAAGGTGGAATAAATTCTTTTACAAAGGCTTTAGCTAAAGAGATGGCTCCATCAGGAATTACAGTAAATGCAATAGCTCCTGGGGTTATTGATACAGCTATGAATAAATGGATGTCTAAAGAGGAAAAGGAAAGCTTAGAATATGAAATTCCAATAGGAAGATTTGGTAAAGCAGAAGAAATAGGAAATGTAGTTACATTTCTTTGTAAAGATGAGGCATCCTATATAACTGGTCAAGTTATAACTGTTGATGGAGGATATTTATAAAGGTTATTAAAGGTTATAATCTTAGAAATTTTTAATGAAAATTAAAAATATTATTTTAAAATAAAGAAACTGTTATTTTAAAGTATTCTGATTTAAAATTTAAATGTGTTTAAGGATTTAAGTGAATAATTAAAAGTTAAATAATAAACCAGTAGAAATATTAAATTCTACTGGTGATTTTTTTAAAAATAACTATTTTAAAAGAATTAATTTACAAGTAATATTTTTTATTTATGTAAAAATTATTTTAACCTTCCTTTAGGTAGGATTTTATTTGAATTTATATTATAGGAAGTTATTTTACTTTTTTTAAATCAAAGTAAAATAAAACTCCTTTAGGAGAGTTTAACACTCCAAAATTACTTTCATGCTGGGTTAAAATATTCTTTACTATAGATAAACCAAGGCCACTACTGCCCATAGCTCTACTTCTTGATTTATCTAGTCTATAAAATTGATGCCATATTTTATCTATAGATTCATCAGGAATATGTATTCCAGTATTTTCTATAGAGAACATAATAGTATTTTCTCTTTCTTCAAGAATAATATTTACGTTTTCACCACTTGGAGTATATTTTATAGCATTTGTTATAAAATTTGTTATAACTTGCTCTATTCTAAATTCATCTCCTAATACAATAAAATTAGAACAAATAATTTTTACATTGGTATTTATGTTTTTTTCTTTTAAAGTAGATTTATATTTATTTAATGTGTCCAAAAGCAATTCTTTAAAATTAAATTTTTCAAAATTAAATGAATTATTAGCACTTTCCAATTTAGAAAGTTCTAGCATATCCATTACTAATTTATTCATTTTTTGTGATTCATCAATGATTATATCTAAATAAAAATCTCTAGCTTCTCCTTCAACAATATTATCTTTTAAGCCTTCAGCATAACCTTCAATTATGCCAATAGGGGTTTTTAGTTCATGGGAAGCTCCAGCTATGAAATCTTTTCTAAGTTTTTCTAGTTGCCTTTCTTTCTCTATATCAGCTTTTAGCTTTTTATTTTTAAGTTTTAAATCTTCTAAAGCTCTAGATAAATTATTAGATAAAAAGTTTAATGTTTTTGCAAGATTTCCAATTTCATCATCACTTTCAACAGGACATTTTTCTTCAAAATTCATAGAGCTCATTTTTTTTGCTACATTATTTATACTAATTAGAGGTTTAGAAATCATATTACTATATATTAAAGATAAAACTAAACCTAAAATTGCAAAGGCCATTCCTACATAACTATAAAGCTCTAATATAGCAGAAGAAGCCTCTTTAATTTGCTGATAAGAAGTTATTGCAATTATTATGCTATCATTTTTATAATTAAGAGACATAGATGAAAAACAAACTATATGTTTCATATTTGTTTTAGGATCCTCAAAAGTCGTTGTATAAGTTTCATTAGATTTTGCTAAAAGTTCTGCATAATATTTATTATTATATAAGGTTTGAAAAATATCATTTAATAATTTTGATGTTTCAGAGTTTTCGTTATCATTGTTTGTTATGTATCTTATCTCTCCATTAGTAGAATATATTGCAATTTTAGCATTATTTATCATCTCAAAGGAGTTCATAGCTTTATAAAGGGTATCATTATCACTAGACATTTTAGAGTATAACAATTTGAATTTATTTACACTTAATATTAAGTTTTTAGTCTTTTTAGAAGCATAAAAGTTATCAAAGAAAAAATATTGAAGTAAGAATGAAGCACCTAATAGTAATATTATTAAACTAAAGGTTATAGTAAATATTTTTTTTGATATACTATTATTCTTTTTTTTCATCTTTAACCTCAAATTTGTATCCACTTCCTCTAACAGTAGCAATATATTCAGATTTATCTAAAAGTTTTTCCCTTAATCTTTTTATATTAGTATCTACAGTTCTATTATCACCATAATAATCTACGCCCCAAACATTATCTAAAATTTTATCTCTAGTTAAGGCAATTCCTTTATTATCTATTAAAAAAGATAATAAATCAAATTCTTTAGGAGATAAATTAATTTCCTTATCATTAATAGATACTTCCCTTGAAAGTTTATTTATTTTTAAACCATAGAAGTTTTGTATATTAGTATCTTTAGAAGTATCAGTTCTTTTTAATAGTGCCTTTACTTTTGCAACTAGAACTTTAGGGCTAAAAGGTTTCGTTACATAATCATCTGCACCTAAATCATAGCCAAGGAGTTTATCTTCCTCCTCACTTTTAGCAGTTAACATTATAATAGGAATTGTGGAAGTTTCTCTTATTTTTTTACAAACAGTAAAACCATCTAATTCAGGCATCATTATATCTAAAATTATTATATTTACTTTATTCTTAGAAAAAATATCTAAAGCTTCTTTCCCATTTTCAGCTTCTAAAATTTTATAACCTTCCTTAAGAAAATAATCTCTTAATAAAAAACGTATTCTAAGTTCATCTTCTACTAATAAAATAGTTGTATTCATGAAAATCTCCTTTCTTAAAATTTTATATAAATACTTAATTATATTATACAATGAAGGAATGATTTTTTTAAGAAATTAAATTTAGCAACTAAAAATAAATTATATACAAAGGAATTAAAATTTTAAAGTAGAATATTTATTTTGAATAATAAAATAAATTTTAAAAGGAGAAATTTATATGACAATTAATGTTATGACTTTTAATTTAAAGTATGATTTTACTAATAATAAGGATAATTCTTGGGATGAAAGAGCGGAAAGAATAGAAGCTTTAATAAAAGAAAATAAGCCTTTAGTAATAGGAACTCAAGAGGGATTAATACATATGCTTAAAACTCTTAAAAATCTTTTAAAGGAATATGATTTTTTAGGAGAAGGAAGAGAAGGTGGTGAAGAAGGAGCGGAAAATGAATTTAATGCTATATTTTATAAAAAAGAAAAGTTAAGTTTAATAAATTGGGGACAATTTTGGCTTTCTAAAAATCCTAAAGAAAAGGGTAGTAAAAGTTTTGAAAGTAGTCTTCCAAGAATATGCACATGGGCTCACTTTAAAATAAAAGAAATTAATAAAGAATTTATTCAATACAATACTCATCTAGATCATATAAGTCAAAAAGCAAGGGAAGAAGGAATAAAGATAATACTAAATTTTATAAAAAGAACTTACAAAGAAAATAATATACCTTATATGCTTATGGGAGATTTTAATTGTTATAAAGAAAATGAAATATTTAAAATAATGAAAGAATGGGAGGAAAAACAGATTATATTAAAAAATAGTTATGATGAGGCTTTAAATGATGTAGTCTGTACATTTCATGAATTTAAAGGAGGATTTGAAGGAGGAATTATAGATTATATTTTATTTTCTAAAGAGTTTAAGATAAATAGTGTAAAAGTAGATAGTAGAAAAATAAAGGGCGGATACCCATCAGATCATTATCCTGTTATTTGCAATATATCTTTAGATTAAAATAAATTATGCAAGAAATAATACAATAAATCTATAAAAAGTTCATGGAATAATAAAAAATTAAGTAGTACAATTTTATATGAAAACGTTTATAAAGGGGTTGAATTTTAATGATAAGACGTAAACTAAAAAAATCCTTTGCTGTTATTATTGCAGCCATTTTTACAAGTGGTATAGTTTGTACTACTTTTTTTAAGGACAACATAGTTTATGGAAAGACAGTAGAAGACATTGAAATGCAGGAAAGAAGTGGAATACCACTTTCATCTTATTGGTTTCCAGAAGAACTTATGAATTGGTCTAAAGATAAGGACAAAGATTTTAAGTTTAATGTTAGTAAAGAGCCATTAGTTAAAAGAGAAAAGGGAGAAAAGATTAATAATAATCAAAGTAAGGATGGAAAATTAATATCTTTAGCAATTGCTAATACTCATACAAGTAGTACTCCATCAATAGGATCTAGTAAGTTTGATAATTACAATTTTACATATTGGCAATACATAGATACAATGGTAGCTTGGGCAGGATCCTCTGGAGAGGGAATTATAGTTCCGCCAAGTGCAGATATTGTTAATGCAGCACATAAAAATGGAGTACCAGTTTTAGGAACAGTATTTTTTCCACCAGCAGTTTATGGAGGAAAAGTTCAGTGGGTTAAGGACTTTCTTAAAAAAGATAGTGATGGAAGATACATATTAGCAGATAAATTAATTGAAGTTTCTAAATATTATGGATTTGATGGTTGGTTTATAAATCAAGAATCGGAAGGATTAAATGAAGAAGAGGCAAAAGAATTTAAAGAAATGATGAAGTATTTGCAAAGTAAAAAAGATAAAAATATGCAAATAATTTATTATGATTCTATGACTGAAAATGGAGGAATAAGTTGGCAAAATCAATTAAATGATGAAAATAAAATGTATCTGCAAGATGGAAATACTAAAGTTTCTGATGGGATGTTTTTAAACTTTTGGTGGGATGAAAGGGGAATAGAGGATTCAGTTAACAATGCAAAAAGTTTAGGAAGATCTCCTTATGATTTATTTGCAGGAATAGATGTACAAGCTAATGGATATAATACAAATGCTAACTGGAAAGCTGTATTTAAAAATCCAGGAGAAGCAAAAGTATCTTTAGGACTTTACTGTCCAGATAATACATATCACTCAAGTAAAACCTTTGATGAATTTCTAAAGAAAGAAAATAGATTTTGGATTGGATCAAATAAAGATCCTAGAAAGATAAATGCTGAAGATAACTGGAAAGGAATTGCAAATTATTTTGTGGAAAAAACACCAGTAACTTCTATACCTTTTGTTACTAATTTTTCTATGGGAAATGGTAAAGGGTATTATATAGATGGTAATAAAATAGGAAATAAAGATTGGAATAATAGAAGTCTTATGGATGTTATGCCAACATATCGTTGGATTATAGATAATGATAAGAACAATTTAAATGCTGAAATAAATTATGAAGATGCCTATTATGGTGGATCATCAATAAAATTAAAAGGTTCTATAGAAAATGGAGGAATTACTAAAGTAAAACTTTATGCTACAGATTTAAAAGTTGAAAGTAATACTAATATAGCTTTAACTTTTAAGGAAAACGAAAATATAGGAAATATTAAATTATTATTAGATGTAGATGGAGAAGATAAGGAAATACAATTAGAAAATAATAATAGCGATAATAAATGGATAATAGGACAAGCTACTTTAGGGGAGCTAGTAGGAAAAAATATAAAGAATATATCAGTTATTATTAATGGACAAGGAGATTCTAATAACTATTCTTTAGAACTTGGAAGATTATCAGTAACTAATGGGAAAAAAGCTAGTTGTTCAAAGCCAAATAATATAAAAATAGAAGAAAGTAAACTTAAGGAAAATGATACTAAAGCTGCTTTAAGATTAAGCTGGAGTAATGAGGATAACAATGTAAATCATTATGAAATATATAAAGAGAATAAAGAAGGAGATAATGAATTTATAGGAGCTACAGAAGGAAATTGCTATTATATTGAAAATATAAATAGAGATTTAAATTCTAATAGTACAAAGATTTTAGTAAAAGCAGTAAATAAAGATTATAAATCTAATGAAAATAGCACTAGTGAAGTAGATTTTAATTGGCCACAACTTAAAAAGCCAAAGGTAGATTTTATAGTTAGTACTGTTGTAGCTGCACCAGGAGAAGAGATAACCTTAAAAAGCAACTCAGAAGCTGCAGAAGATTTACTTTGGACAATAGAGGGAGCTGATGAGGATAAAGTTAAAGGCAGTGAAGTTAAAGCTAAGTTTTCAAAGGAAGGTATATACACAGTATATTTAGAAGGAAAAAATAAAGCTGGAAAAGCTGTAGAAAAGAAAGAAAATTTAATTACTATATCAAAGGATGCTAAGGGAGGACTAAAAAATTTAGCATTAAATAAAAATATTGAGGCCAGTGGTTGTACAAATGAAAATGAAGAAGGAAAATTTGCTGTAGATGGTAAGAGTACAACTAAATGGTGTCAGGTAGGACCTAGTAATCAATGGATTACCATAGATTTAGAAGAACATGCAATAAAAGATATTAAAATTTCTCATGCAGAAGCTGGTGGAGAGGCTAGATCTATGAATACAAGTGATTTTACTATTGAAAGTAGTAATGATGGAGAAAATTGGGATGTTTTTGATGATGTAAAAGGGAATAGTAAGGCAGTAACCATAAGTGAAGGAAATTATAAGACTTTAAGATATGTAAAATTAAAAATTAATAAATCAGAACAGAATCCAGGCCAATGGGCTGCAGCTAGAATTTATGAAGTAGAAGTGGAAGGAATAGATGGAAAAGAACTTAAGGTACCTGAAAATGCTAAAGATTTAAGTTTATTAAGAGATAAAATATATAAAGGATTATCTTTAATAGAAGAATCTAATAAAATAGAAAGTGCAAAAAAGAATTATAAGGCTATTTTAAATGAAGCTAAAAACTTTTTAGATAAAAGTAATATCTCAAAGGAAGATATTAATAATGAAATATCTAAAATTAAATATGCAGAAGATGAATTTTTAAAAGCACCAGAAATAGCAAATTTTAATGAACTAAATAAATCTATAGAAAAAGGCAAAAGCACTATTTCAAATGGAAATGTAGGAAATAAAGATGGAGATAATAAAGAAGAAAATTTAAATAATTTAAAAGAAAACTTAAATATGGCTAATAATTTAATAAATAATAAAAATGCAATTCAAAGTGATGTAGATAAATCTAGAGAAGAATTAGAAAATTCTATTGAAAGATTTAATAATGATTTAGTTTTAGTTAATAGAGATAGTCTTAAAAATAAATTAAAGGAAATGGAAAATGAAGTTAAAAACTTTAAAGTAGGTAACAATAATGGAGAGTATAAAAAAGAAGATATAGATAATTTTAATAATATTTTAAACGAAGGTGAAAAGTTATTAAATACTAAAAAAGTTTCCAAAGAAGATATAGATAATATGGTATATAATTTAAATAGTGGATTTACTACTTTAAATAATTCTAAAATAAATAATAATGAAGAAAATACGGTAGAAAAAGAAGAAAGTAAAAATATAGAATCATCTAATAATACTTTAAAAAAAGATTCTAAAACTTTATCAAAAAGCAAGGATACCAAGCTTAAAAAGACAGGAGCAGTAATAGGAACTGCAATTCTTTGTGTAATAGGAATTGTTTCTATATTAGGAGGAACAATTATTTTAAAAAAGAAGAAAAATGATTAAAAATAAATTGTAAAGCCTTAAGAAAAATTACCCTCTAAAATTTAAAACTAAACTAAATTAAAAAGGCTTTATAATTAACAATTTTTAATAAATTTTTAAAAGGTTAAGTGAAAATTGTAAAAAATTTACACTTAACCTTTTTTAAAATTAACTATAAAATTAAAAATAGAAAAAGATTATTTAGTAAAAGAAAATAATTTTATTTAATATATTAATTTAAAGTTTGTATAAAAGAGGTTATAATGGATAAATAGCTAATAATATATTAAGGGGATTTTATAAAAGTTATGGAGGGAATTTATTAGTGTACAAATGCAATATAGATAGTAAAATAACTAAGTTAAAAAATGGATTAGAAGTTATTACTGTTAAAAAAGATACGCAGTTATCATCTTTTAATATTGGAATAAAAGTAGGATCATTAAATGAGGGGGATAATGAAAAGGGAATAGCTCATTTTATAGAACATATGCTTTTTAAGGGCACAAAAACTAAAAATAATGAAGAGCTTAATAACCTTTTAGAAAACTTAGGTGGAGAATATAATGCATATACAGATTATACAACTACTGTATATAGTATTACTTCCTTAGAGGAGGAAATTATAAAAGGAATAAGTTTAATAGGAGATATGATTATAAATCCATCCTTTCCAGAAGAGGAAATTGAAAAGGAAAGAGGAGTTATACTAGCAGAAATAAAAAGTAGTAAAGATGATGTAGAAGATTTAAGTTTTACAAGAGTTAATGAAGTAGCTTTTAATAAAAGTAATTTAAGATATGAAGTTTCTGGTACTGAGGAAAGTGTTTCAAGTTTTAAGAGGGAGGATTTAATTAAATTCTATAAAGAATATTATAATCCAGATAACAGTTTAATTAGCTTTGTTAGCTCTTTAGAACATGAAGAAGCTATAAAGGTTATAGAAAATGTATTTGGTATTTGGAAAGGTACTACAAAAGAGAAAGAAAAAATTATAAATGAAAAAAATATTCCTTTAAAGGTTACAACTTACAAAGGTCATATAGAGCAATGTACTATAGTATATTTATATACTTTCTATGGCTTAACTAAAGATAAAGAATTACCTTTTAAAATATTAAATCATAAATTTGGAGAAAGTTCTAACTCTATTCTTTTTAGGGAACTTAGAGAAAATAGAGGTCTTGCTTATGATGTGTATACTCATATGGATATGACAAATGATGTAAAGACTCTTTATATTTATACCGCAGTAGCAGAGGAAAATGTTTATGAAGCTATAGAGGCTATAGATAGCTGTATAGAAAAGATGAAAAGAGAAGAAGTAGGCTTTGATGATAATACTTTAAGTCTTATGAAAAAGGTTCATAAAACCGCAGTAATCTCTACTATTGAAGATTCTAGTGAACTTGGAAGTTATGTATTAAATCAATATTTAGAAGGTCAGGATATAAAAGAATTCATAGATGATATGGAAAATTTAAACAAAATAAGTACTAAGGATATATATAAAATAGGTAGGGAAATACTTAATAATCCAACCATTCACATTTTAAGACCTAAAAAGGAAGAGGAAGGTAATGAGTAAAATCACAAAAATTGAAGTTCAAAAAAGAAATAAAAATAGAGTAAATGTATTTATAGATGAAGAATTTGCTTTTGCCTGTGATGGAGAATTGGTTTATAAATGTAATCTTAATGTAAAAGAAGAAATAGAGTTATCTAAAATAGAATCTATTGTAAAAGAAGATAATTTTATAAAATGCAAAAATTCTGCTTTAAGAGTTATAGAAAAAGCACATAAAACAGAGAAAGAAATAATAGATAAACTTATATTAAAGGGTTTTGATAAAAATAGTATAGAAAAAACTATAAAGTTTTTAAAAGAATACAATTTCATTAATGATAATAAGTTTGTAGAAATCTTTGTAAAAGATAAAATAAAAAATCAAGGTAGAAAAAAAATCAAATATTCTTTACTGAAAAAAGGAGTATCAGAGGATTTGATTGAGGATAAAATCAATAACATAGATTCAAATGTAGAAGAAACTAGTGCTTATAGTCTTTGCCTTAAAAAATACAACAATCTTATAAAGAGAGAAGAAGATAAATATAAACTATATCAAAAATTATATAGATTTTTAGCTTCTAAGGGATATAGTTATAGTTGTATAAGTGACACAGTTAAAAAAGTAATGAATACAGATGATTTTATGGAGTAGTGATTAATATGAAATTAAATCTTATAGATATTATATTTACAGTATTATTTATATTTCCTATTATTTCTGGATTTATAAAAGGATTTAGAGATATAGATACAAAGTATGAATTTTTAAGAATTGAAAAAGATGTGATGACTCTTATATCTGTAATTTTAGGAGTTTTAATAACATCAAAAACAAATATTATAACAGGTATTATAGATAAGCTTAAAGATAATATAGCAATTTTTGGTAATTTATATGGAATAACTTATCAAATTATTTATATAATATTAGTTTTAATTTTTATATGGCTTATTTATAGACTTCTAATTATCATTACTAAACTTATTAATAATGTAACTGTAGAACCTTTATTAACTTTGATTGGCAATATAACTAGAAGAGGAGGTATAAAGAGAAGGTTATTTGGTGGAATATTTTCTATTCCTACTTCTTTAGTAAATGTTATAATTGCTGCTTTTATAATAAAAATTTTAACTTTAATGCCTATAGTTAATGTTATAAATCCTTATGTAAATAATAGTGATATTTATGAAAAACTTAATGACAAGTTAATTAGTCCTGTAAGTAACAGCTATATAATAAAAGAGTTTCCTAAGATAGTTTCTGATTCTTTTCAAATAAAAGTAGTTGAAGTTGCTGATGAAAATAATAATTCTAATAAGCCTATACAAAATAATAAAGATAAAAAATCTCCAAAGATAAAGGAAATTGTTTATTACAATGGAGTAACTTTAGATCATGGAATTAAATCATCTCCAGCTATAAAAGCAGAAGCTTTGAGAATAACTAATGGAAAGAATACTGAAAGGGAGAAAGCAGAAGCTATATATAGATGGATTGGTACTAATATAAGGTATGACGATAATAAAGCAGCTGCAGTTATGAATAATAAATATAAAACAGATTCAGGAGCTATAGCGGCCTTTAATACTAAAAAAGGAATTTGCTTTGATTTTGCGTGCCTTTATGTAGCTATGGCTAGAGATTGTGGCCTTCCTGTAAAACTTATTACTGGAGAAGGATACAATGGAAGAGAGTGGGTTCCCCATGCTTGGAATGAAGTTTATCTAAAGGATGAAAAAAAGTGGGTTAAAGTAGACTCTACTTTTTATGATGCTGGAAATTATTTTGATACAAATGGATTTAATAAAGACCATAAGGAAAGTTCTATTGCAGGGGAATGGAACTAAAATTAATTTAAAATATATTAATGATTTTTTATTATTATAATAATTAATAAAAAAATCACTATAATTATTTAATATGAAAAGACTAGGATTTATTTGAATATCATTTAGTTAGGAAAATGATATTTAAATTATTCTAGTCTTTTTATCTGCACGTATTTGATTTTATTTACAAGGATATACATGTATAAATTATTAAAATAAATAATTAATCGTTGTTTATATTATGTAAAAATTAGTCTATTTCTCATTTATTATTAAAAATGTACAGAAAAGTACAGTGAAAATAATAGATGAAGTACATAATAAAAGAGTTAATATTAAATTAATACCTCCTAAAATCATAAGTAATAAGAATATTAGGAATATTATAATCCCAGTATACTTTAGTGATTTAAAAGCATATTTCATTTTTGGTGTCATAAAATTCTCTCCCTTTTTTATTATAATTATATCAAATTATAAATTTCATTAATACAATTAGTTACATTTTAATGATTATATGAAAAAGTTTTTATGAATTTAAAATTATATTTAATAAACAATTATAATTAAATTATATAGAGATATTAGTTATTAAAATATTAAATATATTTTACAAAATATACACATTTTGCTATAATATCTGTTGAAATAATATTTAAGTAGAGCTTAAGGGAGGATAATTTTAAATGAATAAAAAATTTAATATTTCATTTTTTATAAAGATTGTAAAAAATGTTGTAGTATTTTTTATAACCTTTGTTTTATTTATATGTATAACTGAGTTTTTACCTAAGAAAGAGGTGAAAGTTGATTATGCACAATACAATAAAATAGAAAAAGAAAAAAAACAAATTACTAAAAAATTTAATGAATTAAATTCTGAATATAATAAAAACTTAAATAATATTTTAGAGAAAAAAAATCATTTGATTTCAAGTAATGAAGAACTTACTAAGAAATTAAATGAAATAAATGATAAAATTGAAGAATTTAAGGAGTAA
>NZ_FQVM01000046.1 GCF_900129365.1 Clostridium fallax | reverse complement strand
TTTTATACCAAAACTAATAATATTAAAATCAAATAAAAATTTAAAACATTAATTATAGATATCTTATTTACTCTTTAATGTAACTCCTTTTATATTTTTTATTATTTATTTTAGACTTTATATTTACTTTATTATTTAAGTTTTTATCATAAATAATATACACTTTTAAATAATAATTTTGTAATTTAATAATAGATTTTAAATATTATATTTTTAACTATAATCTCATATAATCCTATTATTTTTTATTATTATTAAATTAAATTTAAAATACAATTTATAAACATATATTTATCCGTATTTATTTCCTATAAATAGTAAATAAATTTGACATAATTTTATTATATATCTATACTAAAATTAGTTTTATTTGCATAGAAAGGAAGAGACCTTGTGAAAATATTTAACAAAAAAAATAATAAAAAGAAACGTTTTAGTCTGAAAACGTTTTGTGCATTCATAATTTTTGAATTTCTTTTTACTATTATAACTGCTCCCTTTATATTGCTTTATGGTCCTTTTGAAAGAGCAAAAAAGGTATATGTAGGTGCAGCTATGACAACTCTTAGCCATCAATGGCTTGCAACAACCTTTTTATCCCAAGATAAAATAGATGAAATTTTAAACTCTAATAGATCTAAAGATATAAAAGATAATAATTTAGAAACTAATAAAAATATAGAATCTACTATTACTTTACCTATAAAAAAAGATGATACAATGGAACTTTTCTCCTTTGAAAACTTTAAGTACAAAGGATATTATTTAGTTGTTAATGATCCTAAAAGAATTACAGTCGGATATTCAAAAAATTTAGGAAAAGAAGGTCAAACCACCTCTGAAATGGCAAAGGAATTTGGTGCTGTTGCTGGAATAAATGGTGGTGCATTTCATGATGAATCTTCATCCTCAGGTGATAGGAAAAATCAATGGAATGGAAATGGAGGTAATCCTAGAGGTTTTATAATATCTGATAGCAAAGTTATTTTTAATGACGTTGCAAAAAAAGAAAAATCAGAAGTCTTTGCTATGACTAAAGAAGGAAAAATGTTAGTAGGTAAATATACCTTAGATGAACTTATATCTAAAAATGTTACAGATGCAGTAACCTTCACTCCTACTTTAGTAAAAAATGGACTACCTGTAAAGAATCTTCCTGATTGGGGTATTGCTCCTAGAACAGCAATAGGTCAAAGATCAGATAGTGCTATTGTTTTAATGGTAATAGAGGGTAGATCTCTTTCAGATATGAAAGCTGGTGCTAGTCTTGAAGAACTTCAACAACTTTTAATCAAATACGGACATGTAGTAAATGGAATAAATCTTGATGGTGGAAGATCCTCTACTTTATATCTAAATGGTAAAGTTATAAATAAGCTTTCCAGTAACATAGGTGAAAGAGCCTTACCTTCATCAATATTAGTTAAATAGTAAAGGGGAAAACTTATGAAAAAATTTAAAATGGTTTTTTGTTGGGCTCTTTTATCTGTTGTTTTTCAATGTTCTATATTTTTTATATTAAGCAATTACTATTTTAAAACAAATACTGATGTTGATATAAAACAAATTGAAATAAAAGAGGACACAACTTATAAAGATTGCAATATTAATTTACCACAAAACTCTAAAAATAAATCCTTATCATACAATGGTGAGTATATTGCCTTTTTAGAAAATGATAAATTAAAAGTTTTGAATACTACTAATAGTAATGATGAAAATCTAAATTTAGATAATAACTTCAAAGTTTCTTGCTTTAAATGGCTAAATGATAGGAATAGATTAATTGCTATAGGTAAAAAAGATAATGAGATTATTTTACATACTATAGATTTAAATAATATAAAAAATAGTAAAGAATTAAATGTATCAGATAATATGAAGGATTTATCAACTAAAACTAGACACAGCATAAATATAGATGATTTTGCTATTTCAACTAAAACTAGCGTTATGTATTTAAAAGCTATAGATAAATCTTCAAACTGTTATATATATAGAATAAATTCTAGTGATGAATTTGAAAAAATTAAACCTAACACTAATAAAATAAGTGATATAGAAATAATTCCAAGGGAAGATAGACTTATTTATGAAACCTTAGATAAAAGTGAATTTTATATAACAAGACCAGATAAAAAGATTTATATAAAAGGTAATGGTAAATATAATCTTTTACAAATTGATGAAAATAGCAATTTATACGTAGGAAATTTAGTTAATGATAAAATAAATAAAATATTTGTAAAAAAACTTGATTCTAATTCTCCTAGCATAGATACTATAAATTTAGATATTCCTATAAATTCAAAAGATATATACATAACTATAGATGGACAAACCCTTTTAAATTATAAGGAATCAAAAACACTAAAGGATATAACTGTAAATAAAGAATATAAATATAATGGAAATATCATAAGTGTATACAAAGAAGGGTTTTCCACTATATCAGAAGATAATAGATTAACTAAATATAGATTTAAAAATTAATTTTAATATATTTTTTAAAATATAAATTTAAGAGATAAACTTTTTTTCAAAAGAACTTATATAGATAGACCTCTTTTTATGAGTATTTCTATATAAGTTCTTTTTATATAATATTATAATAAATTTTTTAATAAATTATAAAAAAGTTAATGAGGAAGACTATACAATATCTTAAATTACTAATTAAATACCTAAAACTATTTAGACATTTCTTGAGATTTTTTTGTACAACTTCTCATTGCTTTTATAACGGCATTTCTAAATCCTTCTTCTTCAAGAGTAGCTACAGCTTCTATAGTTGTTCCTCCTGGTGAACAAACCATATCCTTAAGTGCTCCTGGATGAATTCCTGTTTCTAATACCATTTTCGCTGACCCTAAAACTGCTTGAGCTGCAAATCTATATGCCTTATCTCTTGGCATTCCATCTAATACAGCTGCATCTGCCATAGCTTCTATAAAAAGAAATACATAGGCTGGAGAGGACCCACTTACTGATGTTACCACATCCATTAAGTTTTCTTGTATTATCTCAGCTTTTCCAAAGCTTTCAAAAATATTTATAACTTCTTTAAGTTCCTCTTTATCTACTGCATTATTATAGCATATAGCTGCCATACCTTCTCTTACTAAGGATGGAGTATTTGGCATAACTCTAACTACTTTTATATCTTTTCCAAAGGCTTCCTTTGTACTTTCTAAGGATTTTCCAGCTGCTATAGTAACTATTATTACATTATCTTTTACAAAATCCTTTATCTCTTCTATAACTATTGGATATAAATTAGGCTTAACAGATAAAATCAATATATCTGCTACTTTTGCTACCTCTTTATTATCCTCTGTAATTTTAACGCCAAAGTTTTTTTTAGCTTTTAATAAATTAGATTCATTTAAATCACTTAAAATTATATTATCCTTAGAAACTAGCTTTGACCCAACTATTCCTCCAACAATAGCTTGCCCCATATTTCCTGATCCAATAAAACCTATTACTTTGTTCATAAATATACCTCCTAAGTATAATTATTTTTTAAAAACCATTTTGCTCTGTTCTTTCTATAATTTCATTTTGCAATGCTCTGTCTAAATTATTAAAATAGTCACTATATCCTGCAACACGAACTATTAAATCTTTATATTCATTTGGATTTTTTTGAGCTTCTAATAAGGTTTCTTTGCTTATTACATTAAATTGAATGTGATGACCATCTAATCTAAAGTAAGCTCTTACTAAATTTGCCATCCCATCTAATCCTCTTTCTCCTTCAACAAGTGATGGAGTAAACTTTTGATTTAATAATGTACCTCCAGTTCTTAAATGATCCATTTTTGCTGCAGATTTTATAACTGCTGTTGGTCCATTTATATCTCCACCTTTTGATGGCGAAATACCTTCAGATACAGGTAAATTTGCCTTTCTACCATCTGGCGTAGCATTTATAACTGAACCAAAATAAACATGACATGTAGTTGGAAGCATATCTATTCTATATACTCCTCCTCTACAGTTTGGTCTTCCATCAACTTCATTATAATATGCATCAAATACTTCTTTCATTATTTCATCTGCATAATCATCATCATTGCCATATTTAGGAGTTTTATTTTTAACTAAATTAAATATATCCTCATGTCCTACAAAATTATCCTTTAAAGCATCCATTAATTCTTCCATTGTTATATTTTTCTTATCAAATACTTGATATTTTATTGCAGCTAAACTATCTGTAATTGTTCCTATTCCAACTCCTTGAATATAACTTGTATTATATCTAGCTCCTCCTTCATTATAATCCTTGCCTTTTAAAATACAATCATCTGTAATAACTGATAAAAATGGTACTGGCATCAAAGTTCCATACATTCTCTCTATAACTCTATTTCCTTTTACTTTTATATCAACAAAATGTTTAAGTTGTTTTTTAAAGGCTTCTAATAATTCATCATAACTTTTTAAAGCAGATATATCTCCTGTCTTTAATCCTATTTGTTTGCCACTTTGAGAATCAATTCCATTTAATAGAGTTGTCTCTAATATTTTTGGCAAATTCATATACCCTGTTAATATATAAGCTTCTTTACCAAAGGCACCAGATTCAACACAACCACTTGTTCCACCACATCTAGCATCTTCTATAGATTTTCCTGCTCTTATTAATTCTTCAACTACAGAATCTGCATTAAATATTGATGGTTGCCCCCAACCCTTTCTTATAATCTCACAGGCTCTTTTCAAAAACTTTTGCGGTGTTTTTTTGCTTATTTGAACATTAGAACTTGGTTGTAATAATCTCATTTCATCTATTACATCAAGAACTAAATAACTTACATCATTAACTCCATCTGATCCATCTACTTTCATACCACCACTATTTATATTAGCAAAATCTGTGTAAGTACCACTTTCTTTTAATGTTATACCAACTTTAGGTGGTGCTGGTTGATTATTAAATTTAACCCAGAAACATTCTAATAACTCCTTTGCCTTTTCTCTAGTTAAGGATCCTTCTTCAATTTCTCTTTTATAAAAGGGATATAAATGTTGATCTAATCTACCTGGATTAAAGGCATCCCAAGGATTTAATTCAGAAATTACACATATATGAACAAACCAATACATTTGTAAGGCTTCTTTAAATGTTCTTGGAGCGTAAGCTGGTACCCAGCTACACATTTCTGCTATTTCTATAAGTTCCTTCTTTCTTATAATATCCTCTTCAACTTCAGCTAATTTTTCCGCTTTTTCTCTACAACGTTTACCATAAATAATTATTGCATCACAGGCTATACTCATAGCATCTAGTTCTTCCTTTTTATCTAAAGCTTTATCATCATTTAAATAATCTAATTTATCTATAGCCTTTTTTATATCCTCTTTTATATCTAAAAATCCTTTTTTATAATATTTATCTCCACCAGCAGTATGACCTGGTCCCCTTTGTTCCATAAATTCAGTAAATATTCCTGCCTCATAACAATCTTTCCATTGATCAGTCATTTTCTCTAATATTTTATGCCTCATTGATCTTTTTTCCCAAAAAGGAATTATCACATCTCTTTGAATTCTTTTATCTTGTTCAGTGGTTTTAAAAGAAATTTTTTCACGGTTACTCATTATGTCAAAGTCTTCAATAGTATGACAACATAATTCTGGATAAGTAGGTGTAGCTGCTGGAGCTTCTCCTCTTTCTCCTACTATAAGTTCATAATCATTAATACAAATTTCCTTTTTAGCCATAAGTTCTTTTAAAACTAAAGCTCTTAGTACTGGAGTAGAAACTGTTCCTTCATACTTTTTATAAACCTCTGTAACAATCTGTGTTCTTTCCATAGAAATACGTGGCACTGCTTCTAGACTTTGCTTTCTTAATTTTTTAACTCTTTCACTGACCATAATACTTTAACCTCCTATTTTCACTTTAATACCAGCATCTTTAAATTTTTTAACTATTTCAGCCATCTTATCTTCTGAAGGTTTTTCATTTCCTGAAAGCTTATATTCCATTTTAAGTTTTTTATATTTATCCATACCTATTTTATGATATGGTAATAAATTAACCTCTATAACATTTAATTTTTTTATAAATTCTATAGATTTATCTATATTGTCTTCGTTATCGTTTACACCACAAATTATTGGCATTCGAATAACTAAATTGTTTCCTGTATCTGAAAGATTTTTAAGATTATCTAATATGATTTTATTATCTACTCCAGTATATTTTTTATGTTTTTCACTATCCATTAATTTTATATCATATAAAAATAAATCTACTTTATCTTTTAATTTTTCAAAGCTATTCCAAGATACATATCCACTAGTATCTATAGCTGTGTGTATTCCCCTAACTTTACATTGAGTTAAAATATCATCTAAAAAGTCTGCATATAACATTGGTTCTCCTCCAGAAAAAGTTACTCCCCCTCCAGACTCTTCATAAAATATCTCATCCTTTATTATTTCTTTTAAAATTTCTTCCTTTGTTAAATCCTTTCCCACAAGTTCTTTAGCATTATTAGGACAAAAATCCATACACTTTCCACATAAAATGCATTTTTCCTCTTCTATAAAAGACTTACCCTCTATTATTCTTACTGCATCCCTAGGACATCTTTTTTTACATACTCCACACCCTGTGCATTTTTCATAAAAAAACATAATTTCATGTTCCTTTATTTGACTTTCTGGATTGTGACACCACCAACAACTTAAAGGGCATCCCTTAAAAAACACTGTAGTTCTTATACCTGGTCCATCATGAACAGAATATTTTTGTATATTTATAATAGTTCCTTTATCCACAAAACCATCTCCTATTTTTAAGTTTATCTTTATTCTTCTTTAAAAATATTAGGTGTATGAATAGTTAATAGTTTGACAGGCTTACTTGTATAATTAGCCCAATTGTGTTTTATACCTGAATCATAATGTGCACTATCCCCAGGATACAACGCTTTTTTTTCATCATCTATTATCAAAGTAAGAACTCCTTCCAAAACATAAACAAATTCCTCTCCTTTGTGTTCATAACATAAAAGATTTTCATTTACATCTGAAGGTAATATTTCAAATAATTGTGGTAAAAAAGCTTTATCTTCTAAATCATTACTTAAGTTATATTTTATAAATCTATTATTTTCAACTTGAAATACTTCTTTTTCATAACTTCTTAAAACTATTTCTTTTCTTTTTTGAGGTGCTTTAAAAAAATAACTTAAATCTACTCCCAATTCTTTACCGATTTTACCTAATGAATCTATAGCAACAGTTGTTAATCCTCTTTCTAGTTGAGATAAAAATCCTATAGAAAGCTCTGTTTTTTCACTAAGTTCTTTTAATGTTATATTTTTATTTGTTCTTAGCTTTTTTATTTTCTTTCCTATGATTATATTTATATTTGTATTTATTATGAGTTCTATCTTTTATTTTTAATATTCCACCAGTTCTAGCACTTAACTCTATTTCTCTTATCA
>NZ_FQVM01000029.1 GCF_900129365.1 Clostridium fallax | reverse complement strand
TAGTATATAATTTAGATAATATTCAGATTAAAGAGAAGAAAAAGAGATTATTAAATTTTATAATAAATAGTTAATATACTATAGGAGGTGCAAATATGAATAATATTATTAAACAAGCAGAATTAATAAAAGATGATTTAATAAGTTATAGAAGACAAATACATAGTAATCCAGAGGTTGGAACTGAATTGCCAAAAACTAAAACTTATGTAATGAATAAATTAAAAGAATTTGGATATGATCCAATAGAAATTTGCGAAAGTGGTATAGTGGCTACTATAGAAGGAAATAAATCTGGAAAAACATTTTTATTAAGAGCAGATATGGATGCGCTACCTATGACTGAAGCTACTGAATGTGATTTTAAGTCAACTAATGGATGTATGCATGCCTGTGGTCATGATATGCATACTACAATGCTTTTAGGTGCAGCTAAATTACTTAAAGAAAATCAAGATCAAATTGAAGGTACCGTTAAGTTAGTATTTCAACCAGATGAAGAGGGTTTTACAGGAGCTAAAAAAATGATAAAATCAGGAGTCCTTGAAAATCCTAAAGTTGATGCAGCGATGGCTATGCATGTACATTCAGGAACACCTTCAAATGTTGTATTATACGGTTTAGGAACAGGATTAGCTGGATGCAATAGATTTAGAATAATTGTAAAAGGAACTGGATGTCATGGAGCCATGCCAGAAACAGGTGTTGATCCTATAAATATAGCCGCTCATATATATATATCTTTGCAAGAAATAATAAGTAGAGAAATCCCTGCAACTGAACCAGCAGTATTAACAATTGGTAAATTTCAAGGTGGAGATGCACCAAATATAATACCTGAACAAGTTATTATGGAAGGAACAATAAGAAATCTAGATAAGGATTTAGGTGATTTTATATTTAAGAGAATGAATGATATAGTAATATCAACGGCTAAAATGTTTAGAGGAGAAGCTAAATTAATAGAGTTATCTTCAGTACCACCATTAGCAAATGATAAAGATTTAGCAAATGAAGTTGGAAATTATATAAAAGATTTAGTTGGTGAAAAAGCTGTTATTTCATTTGAACATGGAGGCATGGGGTCAGAAGACTTTGCATCTTATTCTTATGAAGTACCAAGTGTTTATTTTATGATTGGTGCAGGAACTAAAGAAGAAAATCCTTTATATGGAGCACCAATGCATAATGATAAAGTTGTATTTAATGAAGATATACTAGTAACTGGAGCAGCTATATATGCATATAGTGCTATTATGTGGCTAAAAAATAATAGATAATTAAGATAAAAACCATCTGTTAACAGATGGTTTTTATTTTAATTATAATCTGAGAAAAAATAAATTTATCATATTTAATGTAATAATATATATTTTTATTAATAGATGGTATAATAATTAATACAAAGTGGACCACGGAGGCGATATTTTAAATGGAATATAAATCTACAATTAAGTCGAGATCGTATTTGTATAAAGAGACTAAAAAGGCTTCAAGTCTTATAAATAAAGGCTTAGAAGTTGATTTGTTAAAAGAAAAGTCGTTAGAAGATAATATTTTTCAGTTAGAAAGTCAAGCTAGAAAGAAGGAAGTTGCATCAATAATTGTTGCAAGATTAAAAGATCTAGATAAATATATTATAGATAAAATTGAGAATAGTAATGTGGAAACATCAAAGATTTTGGTTTTATATGCAATATTAAAAACAGATAGATTGTTTTTTGAATTTATTAATGAAGTTTATAAAGAAAAAATATTATTAAAGGATTTATTTATAAAAGATAAAGATTTTAGTGTGTTTTTTCAAAATAAGAGAGAACAAAGCGAAAAAGTTGCATCATGGTCAGAGTACACTTTTAAGAAGTTAAAACAAGTTTACATAAGGATTCTTTTTGAGAGTGGACTTATAGTTAATCAAAAGGGAGATAGAAAAATCAAAATTCCTATAATTGAAAATGAAGCAAAGGACTACTTATATAGTATCGGAGATGGTGTTTACTTAAATGCAATACTTGGAATAATCAATTATTAAATGATAGGTGGTTAATGGAGTGAAAGATATATATCAAAGATTGGATGAGATATTACCTAATATAGTTGAACCTGACTTTAGAAAAAACAAAGGATTAGGTAATGAAATTGGATTTTATATATTTGATTATAATCCAGAGGAAGAATTATTAATTAGAGATAGAGTTAAATTTATAAAAGAAAAGGCTAAGTCAGCCTATGGATTAAATATTGTTGAATTTGATTTATATGAAATTATAATAGAAACATTAATTGAGTTTGGATATTTAGAGCGCTGTTTTAAAATGGAGCAGGATAAAGGTAGTGAACATGTACTTTTAAAGGCAATAAAAACATGTTTAAGAATTACTGAAGATGATGATTTATTTTTAGAGTACATTGGATCAAGGCTTAAAGGTGCGGATATAGTATTTTTAACTGGTATTGGTAAAGCGTGGCCTATAATAAGGTCACATACTATATTAAATAATCTTCATAGAATTGTTGAGGAGCAACCATTAGTAATGTTTTTCCCAGGCACATATGATGGGGGAACACTTATGTTATTTAACCAATTAAAAGATGATAACTATTATAGAGCATTTCAATTAATAGACAAATATTAAGGTATAGAGGAGTATATTTATGGACATAAAATTAAAATCAATGTTTTATAAACCAATTGATAGAGATATTAAAGGGGTAATTAAAGTAGGTCAGGCTGATGATGAAAATATTAAGCAAGAATTAGAAGAATATGTTGTAACTGGAGAGTTAAATAAACATATAGATAGATTCTTTGAAGCCTATAAGACAGGTATTATAGGAAATACTGATAAAAATGGAGTTTGGATTTCTGGATTTTTTGGAAGTGGTAAGTCACATTTCTTAAAGATATTATCCTATTTATTAAAAAATAAAAGTATAGAAGGAAAAAACGCTATTAATTATTTTGATGATAAGGGATTAGATAGTTTTATATTAGCAAATATGAAAGCAGCAGGAGATGTTTCAAGTGATGTAATTCTATTTAATATAGATTCAAAATCGGACTCTAAAAGTAAATTAAATAAAGATGCAATAGTTAATGTATTTAATAAAGTTTTCAATGAAATGCAAGGATTTTGTGGTACTATGCCTTGGCTTGCAGACTTAGAAAGACAAATGGCTAAGGATGGAGTTTATGAAAATTTTAAAGAAAAGTTTAAAGAGATAAGTGGTGGAGAATGGGAAAAGTGCAGGTCTAATTTCTACTTTGAAGAAGATGCAATAGTAGAAGCATTAGCAGAAACTACTAAAATGAGCATAGATGCCGCTAGAAATTGGTATAACAAGGCTGAAAATAATTATTCATTAAGTATTGATGATTTTGCTACTAAGGTAAAGGAATATTGCAATTCAAAGGGTAAAAATCACCATGTTGTATTTTTGGTGGATGAAATTGGACAATATATTGGAGATAATACTCAACTTATGCTTAACCTTCAAACAGTTGTTGAGGATTTAGGTACTAAATGTCAAGGTAAGTGCTGGGTTATAGTAACTTCACAAGAAGGATTAGACGAGTTTACAAAGGTAAAAGGAAATGACTTTTCTAAGATTCAAGGTAGATTTAATACAAGATTATCTTTATCATCAGCAAACGTTGATGAAGTTATTAAGAAGCGTATACTTAGAAAAACAGAATGCGCTGAAAGTCATTTAAAAGCATTATACGAGCAAAAAGAATCAATAATAAAGAATCTTTTAACTTTCACTTCAGATACAGCAGAAATGAAGTTATATAAGAATAGTGAGGATTTTGCAGAAATATATCCTTTTATACCATATCAATTTAATTTACTACAATCAGCATTTAATGGTGTAAGAGAACATGGAGCATCTGGAAAGAGTTTATCTAAGGGAGAGAGATCTCTTTTAGGTGCTTATCAACAAGTTGCAGTAGATTATATGGAAAGTGATTCTAATATATTAGTTCCTTTTTCAGCATTTTATAAAACCATAGAAACTTTCCTAGATTCATCAATAAGATCTGTTATTATGAATGCAGAAAAAAATGATAGATTAGATGAATTTGATGTAGAAGTATTAAAGTTATTATTCTTAGTTAAATACGTAAAGGAAATTAAAGCGAATATAAACAACCTAGCAACTTTGCTAGTTGATAATATAGATGCATCTCATAGAGATTTGACATTTAAAGTTCAAGAGTCATTAAAGAAGTTAATAAGGGAAACATTAGTACAAGAGAATGGAGAAGAGTATGTATTCCTTACTAATGACGAACAGGATGTTAATAAAGAAATAAAGAATATGAATGTAGATAATGGAGAAATTATACAAAAGGTTGGAGAAATTATCTTTGATGATATATATAAAGATAATAAATATAAGTACTCTAAAAAATATATGTTTACATTTAACAAGATAGTTGATGATAGAACAAGAGGTCCACAAAATAATGAAATAGGTGTTAGAATAACAACTGCTAATTTTGATTTAATAGGTGGAGGTGGTACTTCCCAAAGTGAATTAAAACAACTATCTATTAGAGAAAATAATGTAATAGTTAATATTGCAAGATATGATAATTTTTTAGATGAAATAAGAAATGTATTAAAAATAGATGCATATTTAAGATTAAAAGGTGGCTCAAAGTCAACTTCTACTATAGAGGATATAAAAACTAAGAAAAGTAGAGAAAGAGAAGACAGGCTAAAAAGAGCAAAACTTTTAATTGAAGAAGCAATAAGAACGGCAGAAATATATGTAAACGGAAGTCTTTTAGATATAAAAGAAAAGGGTGCTGTAGATAGAGTAAATGAAGGGCTAAAAGCTTTAATAGATTCTAAATATAATAAGTTAAATTATATAAAGGAATTTAAAGAAACTACAAAGGATTTATTTGATATTATAGATGCTAAGTTAGTTAAAATGACTATGATAGATGTTGATCCTAACAGACTTGCAATAGATGAAATAAAAACACATATAGAAACAAGTACATCAAGAAACCTTCAAGTAACTGTTAAAAGTGTTATAAGTAAATTTTCAAATGCTCCATATGGATGGAAAGAGATAGACATTCAAGGAGTAATAGTAACTTTATTTAAAAAGCAAGATATAAAGGTTCTTTTAAATAATGAGGTATTAGCACCAAATAACAGAGAAGTTGTTAATTATGTTAATAAGAGAGATTATGTAGATAGGGTTATTTTAAAGATTAGAGAAAAAGTTCCAACTAAGTATATAGAAGCATTAAAGGATTTAAATAAAGATTTATTCGGGTTTTCCTCTATGCCAAGTGATGAAGATGGAATGATGAGTTTATTTAAAGAACATAGCAGAACAGAATTGTATAGACTAGAAGTAATGTTAAATAACTTTAGTATAACAAGTAGATATCCTGGAGAAGAGATATTAAAGAAGGGCAGAGAACTATTTAAAGATATTATAGAAGTTAAGGATACATTAGAATTCTTTAAGAAAGTGTACGGCTTAGAAGATGATTTCTTAGACTATATAGATAATGTTGATAACATAAAGGGATTCTTCTTTAAGAAAGAAAATGGAACTATTGATACTTCGTCTAAGGGAGAACAAAGATTAATATTCGATAGTGCAATAGAAAAGTTAAGAAATTATGATGAAAACAAAGAGTATATAGTAAATGATGAAATTAAGGAAATAGTTGAAGAAATAAAAACTATTTTAAGAATGAAAGAGCCATACTCTAAAATACCAACTATTCCACTATTAATAGAAAAGTATAATAATAAGATTTTATCATTATTAGAAGAAGAAAGTATTCCTGTTCTTAGATTTATTCAAATATGTAAGAAAGAAGTTATAGAGACTTTAGAAAACTATGACTTTGAGAGTAAGTTCTTTAATGCAATAAATGAAGAATTTAATAATTTAGTAACTAGAACTGAAAAGGCTAATAGTTTTGCAGTGCTTTCATCAATGTCAGACCTTTCAGATAAGTTAAAATTAAAGTGGATTAAAGAAATATTAGCAGAAGATGAAAGACAAAAGAGATTAAAGGCTAAAGAAATTGAGTTAGCAAATAATATTAAAGAACCTCCTATAGCAACAGAAGGAAATGATACAGGATACATTGCAGAGCCAGTTAAACCAGAACTAGAGATAGTAATAAAAACTAAAACTTTAAGTATGAGAGAATTAGTTAAAGGACAGAAGGTTATAAAAAATACTACTGATATAAATGAAGTTGTTGAAGCATTAAGAAAGAAGCTAATAGAAGAATTAGAGAAGGATACTATTATAAATTTGATATAATTACTTGTATGTGAACTAAGTTGAAAATTAATAGGGAAGTAACTTCCCTTATCTTATAATAAAATATGGGGCGAGGAGTGGGCTTAGTGCTAAAAGAACTACATTTGTTTAAAGAGAAAAAATACGACAATTTTAAACGATTAGCAGAAGAAACATGGAGTGGATTGCAAATTAGAGATTTATATTATGATGTGTCTCAAAGTGAGTATATACAATTAATGGTTCAAGATGCAGGATTCCCAGCAGAAATTGGTTTGATGGGAAGTGGAATACAAATGTGGTTACAAATAATTTGGTTTATATCTAGATTAGATAAAAATGAAACAATAATATTAGATGAACCAGATGTTTATATGCATCCTGACATGCAAAGAAAAATATTAAAAATTGTAAAATCAACTTTTCCACAAGTTATAATTGTAACACATTCAATAGAGTTAATTTCTGAAGTAGATCCTAAATATATATTAAAAATAGATAAAATGACGCGGAATATGAAATATTGCACGGATTTAAAAGCAGTTCAAAATATAGTTGATAATATTGGAAGTGCTCAAAATTTATCATTAATGAGGTTGGGAGATTTTAGAAAATGTCTATTTGTAGAAGGAAATGATATTAAAATTTTATCAAAATTTTATGAAATATTATACCCTGATAATGAATTCTCATTAGAGATGATACCATGGATATCATTAGGTGGATGGAGTAGATTCAATGAAGCATTAGGTACCTCAAAACTATTTTATGAGGAAACTTCAAATATGATAAAAACAATATGTATTCTAGATCATGATTATCATTTAGAGAATGAGATAAACGAATTGTTTAAGCGAGCAGAAGAAAGTAAATTAATACTACATGTTTGGGAGCGAAAAGAAATAGAAAATTATATATTGGTGCCAGAAGTTATATTTAGAGTTACAGGTTTGGATAAACAATATTATAGTGAGTTCTATAATGAATTGAATTCCAAATTAGATATTTTTAAGGTTGATGTAGTAGATCACTATGCTAAACAATTTGGCGAAATTAATAGAAGTAAGGATCCTATAACTTGTAATAGGGAGGCACGTGAATTTATTGAGAATAAATGGAATACAGTAGAAGAAAAGTTTGCTTTAGTAAATGGAAAAGATGCAATAAAATTAATTAACAGATGGATTAAAGAAAAATATAATATTACGTGTTCTAGGAGTAAAATTCTATCAAAATTTACTGTAGATGATGTACCAAATGATATGAAAAAAGTAATTGAACTTATAATATAGATAATAATTTTATAATTAAGAGAGGAATAGAAATATGGATAAAAATAAAATTAAATCTTTTGCTATTTGGTCAAGAAGAAATTTAATTGAAGCAGTTAAAGATAGAGCAAAATATATAGGGATATTTATAGATAATGAAGGTGAATTTAAAGCGTTAAAAGCAAAAAAGGTTCAGGGAGGATTTTCTCTTGAAAACACAGAGAAAGTTTTAAACTTATCATATGATGACAGAGAAATTTTAATTGATAAGATTAATGAACATACAAATAAGATAAAAGGTTTTGAGCAAGTAATGGAAGAAGTTGCATATACTTGGTTTAATAGATTTATGGGACTTAGATATATGGAAGTTAATGACTTTCTACCATCAGGGGTTAGGGTACTTTCATCAGAGGTTGAGGGAAAAAAAGAACCAGATGTTTTAACTAAGGTATCTGAAATAATAGATGAGTTAAATTTAAATGCTAATGAAATATATGATCTTTTAGATACAGGTGATACATTAGATAGAGAAAAGGCATATAGAACTATTCTAGTTAAACAATGTAATGAACTAGGGAAAATAATACCTCAAATGTTTGAGAAAATAAGCGATTATACAGAACTTTTATTACCAGATAATTTATTAGAAGAAAGTTCTGTTATAAGAAAAATGGTTGAAGATATAGAAGAATCAGATTGGCTTGAAGAAGTAGAAATAATAGGATGGATGTACCAATACTATATTTCAGAAAAGAAAGATGAAGTATTTGCAGCCTTAAAGAAAAATGTAAAAATAACAAAAGAAAATATACCAGCAGCAACTCAATTATTTACTCCAAAATGGATTGTTAAATATATGTTGGAAAATTCATTAGGAAGACTATGGCTTGAAGGACATCCAAATCAAGAACTACAAAAAGAATTTAAATATTACTTAGAAGAAGCAGAACAAGAGCCAGAAGTAGATGAAGAGTTAAAGAAAATAAGGGAAGAACATGCAAAACTAAAACCAGAAGATATAAAAGTTTTAGATCCATGTATGGGGTCAGGGCATATTTTAGTATATGCTTTTGATGTTCTTTATGAAATATATAAAACAGCAGGGTATTCTGAAAGAGAAATACCTAGAATGATATTGCAAAATAATCTTTATGGGTTAGATATTGACGATAGAGCGGCTCAACTAGCATCATTTGCATTAATAATGAAGGCTAGACATTATAATAGAAGATTATTTAGAGAGATAGAAAGAGAACATTTAGAATTGAATTTATGTGCTATACAAGAAAGCAATAGTATTAATAGAGAAGCAATAGATTATTTTGTTAATGAAAATGAAGAATTAAGAAAAGATGTGGAATATTTAATTAAGGTATTTACTGATGCTAAAGAATATGGTTCTATATTAGAAGTTCAAAAAGTAAATTTTGATTTCTTGAAACAAAGATTAAAAGAAATAGAAGATGATGAAAACTTAATTTTTGGTGATTATAGAAAGATGCTTTTAGATAACCTTCCTATGATAATCAAACAGACAGAAATAATGAGTAGGAAGTATGAGGTTTGTGTTACTAATCCTCCGTATATTGGTGTTAAAGGATTAAATGATAATATAAAAAAATATATTCTTATTAAAAAATGGGATAAATATAAAGGCGATTTATTCACTATATTTATGAAGAGAAATTTAATATATACTAAAAAAAATGGACATTTAGGATTTATGACACCATATGTTTGGATGTTTATTAAGATATATAATGAATTAAGAGAAGATTTGATTCAATTTGCCAATATAAGTTCTTTAGTACAACTTGAATACTCTTCATTCGAAGATGCAACAGTGCCTATATGTTGTTTTACATTAAAAAATAGAAATTTTAATGAAAATGGTATATTTATAAGACTAGAAGAGTTTAAGGGATTTGAAAATCAAGAAATAAAATATTTAGAAGCAAAAAATAACGTAAAAGTAAATTATATGTTTTATAAAAAAAATGATAACTTCTCACAATTAGAGGGATGTCAAATTGCATATTGGATAAGTAACGAGTTGCAAAGAATATTTAAATCAGAAAGATGTATAGCAGATGTATCAGAGCCCAAAATGGGGTTATCTACTGGCGATAATGAAAAATTCATAAGGAATTGGTATGAAGTAGTTAGTTTTGATTACCAAAAGGGAGAATGTTGCTCGAATGTGTGCAAATGGTATCCATTGAATAAAGGTGGGGAGTACAGAAGATGGTATGGAAATAATGTAAATATTATAAATTGGGCTAACAATGGGACTGAAATAAAGCAACTTAGCAATTCAATTATTAGAAATGAAAAGTATTATTTTAAGAAATGTATAACATGGACAGATGTAAGTTCAAAAGGATTTACAGCAAGATATTCTGATGAAGGATTTATATTTGCAGATGCTGGACCTTGTTTATTTGTAGATGAAACAAAATTAAATTATATATTGGGACTCTTAAATTCAAAATTATCCATAAATTTTTTAGAGATTATTAATCCAACAGTACACTTTAAGCCTGGAAATATAGGAAGAATACCATTTATACTAAATAATTGTAGTTTTGATAAAGTTAAATTTTTAGTTATGTATAATATAAAGTTAGCGAGAAATGAGTGGGATTCATTTGAAATCTCATGGGATTTTAGGATTCATCCATTATTGGAACTACCATATAAAGGTAATGAATATAAAATTGAAAATCTATTTATAATGTGGGAAGATAAATGTGAAGAAAACTTTAAACAATTAAAATATAATGAAGAAGAGTTAAATAGAATTTTTATTGATATCTATGGATTACAAAATGAGGTGACGCCAGAGGTATTAGATAAAGATATTACTATTAGAAAAGCAAATAGAGAAAGAGATATTAAGTCTTTTATTTCTTATGCTGTTGGCTGTATGATGGGTAGATATTCTATAGATGCTGAAGGCTTAATTTATGCAGGTGGATATTTCAATGATAAGTGGAATATTGATGATAAGAGGGTAAGAAAGATAGAAAAAGATGAAGATGGTAATATAGTATTTGATTCATGGGTTGATGCTACTTTATTGCCTGATGGTGATAATATTATTCCTATTACAGAAGGTGAATACTTTGAAGATGATATTGTTTCTAGATTTATAGAGTTTGTTAAAACTGTTTATGGAGAAGATACTTTAGAAGAAAACTTAGATTTTATTGCAGATTCTATAGGAAGAAAAGCATCCGAAACTGCTAGACAGGCAATTAGAAGATATTTTATTAAGGATTTTTATAAGGATCATTTAAAAGTTTATCAAAAGAGACCTATATACTGGATGTTTGAGTCGGGTAAGAATGATGGATTTAGATGTTTAATTTATATGCACAGATATAACGAGCAAACAGTTGCTAAGGTTAGAACTGATTACCTTCATACATTACAAAGAAAATACGAAGCAGAGATTAATAGACTTCAGTTAGTTGTGGATTCAGAGGAGTATACTGCAAAGGATAGAACTGCTGCTAAGAAGAAAATTGATAGAATTTCTAAGCAAATAGAGGAATGTAGAGAGTATGACAAAGTAGTGGCTCATTTAGCAAATGAAAAGATATCTATTGATTTAGATGATGGTGTGAAAGTAAATTATGCTAAGTTCCAAGATATAAAGGTAATTAATTCAAAGGGTAAAGAAACTAAAATGAATTTATTAGCAAAAATATAATTCTTAAATATAAGTGAGATTTATATCTTACCTATATTACATAAGATGGTTGGGTATATAATGATATAAAATAGTATCAATTATACTTTTATTATAAGTCAGGAAAAGTTATTTCAAAATAGATAGAGGTGTTCAAGTGAACTTACAAGAAATAAGAAATTTTCTTAAAGAGTTATTTTTAAAGCCATTAGATAATGGTAAGAAGCGTCATATTGTGTTTTGGTATGATGAAAATGAAGATTTTATAGATGAAATAGATAGTTTTGATTTAGAGGGAATAAATGTTATTAAATTAACTGAAAACAATGCCTTCTGGATAAAACATTATATAGAAAAAGAAGACGAAACAAGTAATATATTAATATATTCAAATATGAAAAAGCCAGATCCACAAGAAGATTGGCTTTATGATATCTTTTCTTATAGCCAAGAATTCTCTACTGATAGAGCAACAGTTATAATGAGAGAATTAAGAGTAATGGATTCATTGCTAAAGTCAGAGTTTGAAATCTATAATGTATTCTTTAAAAATAAAGAAAGAATATCAGGATTTAAAAATTTAAGTATTCAAGATTATACAAAAGAAAAAATTCATATAGGTGTTCTTGCTGTTTTAACTAAGGTTAAAGTAATGGATATTGAGGAAATAATTAAGGCTATTATTAAAGACTATTTAGATGGAAGTAATAAGATATATGAAGATATAAAGAAATTTGGAAATGTAGATGCATTATGGGATTTACTTGAGAAGTATTTTGGATATTCATTTGAAGAAAAAAGCATAGAGAGATTTATGGCTATGTTATTAGTAACTAATATGAATGAAAATATTAAGTTTGAATTCCCTAAAGCATATACAACATATATTTCTTCAAAGGTTAGAAATTGTTTAGTTTTCATAAATCATTTTATGGATAACATTAAAGATAGTGATTATTATGATAAGATGCAAGAGTTGATTGCAGGAAAACTAAAAATATCGCAGTTATTAGAAAAAAGGGATACTGATGAATTTATAAAATGTGAAGTTTTTGAAGATGTTGATAAAATAATTTTAACTAGAATAACCAATCTATTAAAAGATGGTGTAGAAGAATATGATAAGTATTTATCTATTTTAGCATCAAGAAGAACATTACATTATTATAAGCAGTATAAAAGTGAATATAAGGCTATAAAATGGGCTATAAACTTATTGAATAAGAAGAAGTCATTAAATTCAATGATACAAACAGAAGGCTCATTTGATATGGTTAAGTCTTATACAAAAGATTACTACTATATAGATAAAGCATATAGAAAGTTCTATTATCATTATGATAATTGTCAATGGAAAGAAGAATTAACTGATTTAAGAGATACTATTGAAAATACATATAATAACTGGTATGTACAAGAGTTATCAATTAAATGGAATGATTCTATTAAAAGTTTAAATTCTTGGAGAATAGGAGGTTTAAAACAACAAGATAAATTCTACAGAGAAAATATTAAGTATAAAGGAAAAGAGAGAACTTTTGTAATAATATCTGATGGATTAAGATATGAAAGTGCAGAAGAGTTAAACACTTTACTTACAAATGAGCGAAAAGGTAAAAGTGAGTTGGATTATATGCAAGGTGTGTTACCGACCTATACAAAGTTAGGAATGGCATCTCTTTTACCTAATAAAACTATTGAAATTAATGATAAATATGATGTTATAGTTAACGGAATAAGTAGTAATGGAACAGATAACAGAGACTCTATTTTAAAAATGGAGAATGAAAAATCATTAGCAATTACTTATGATAAAGTTATGGATATGAGGGATGCTGAAATAAGGAAAGTATTTGTAGGCTTAGAAGTAGTTTATATTTATCATAATACTATAGATGCAAGGGGCGATCATGCTTCAACAGAGAGAGAAGTATTTAGTGCTACAGAAGAATCCTTTAAAGAAATAATTGCTTTAGTAAATAAGTTAGTTAATAGAGTAAGTGCAGCAAGTATAATCATTACAGCAGATCATGGATATCTTTATAAAAGAAGTGCCATGAATGAGAGTAATAAAATATCAGGCATTAAACTTGATGATGGTGAAGATAGCAGAAGATTCTTATTAACATCTAAAGATGAAGATGTTGAAGGTACAATAACATTTAGTATGGATTATTTATTAGGAGATGGTTCTAATAAATATGTTATAACTCCAAATGGAACTTCAAGATTTAAAGTTCAAGGAGCAGGTGCTAACTATGTTCATGGTGGAGCAATGCTACAAGAAATTGTAGTACCAGTTATAAGATTTAAGAATGACAGAAGTACATCATCAGTTAATGATATAAGAAAGGTTAAAGTATCTTTAACAAGTATAAATAGAAAGGTAACTAATCCAATAACATTCTTAGAGTTCTTCCAAGATGAAAAACTACAGGATAAAGTAATCGGAAAGAAAATAAGAACTTATTTTGAAGATGAAGAAGGAAATAAGATATCAAATATCAAGTCTATAATAGCAGATTCAAGGTCAGAGAATCCTACGGATAGGACTTATAGAATTGAGTTTGTTCTAGAAAGTAGGGTATATGATAAAACTAAGCAATATTTCTTAGTTATGGAAGATGAAGAAGATGCGAATGGTGATTATGAGAGAATACCATTCAATATTGATATAGCAATAGTAGATGATTTTGGTTTTTAAGGCTGAGTAGGAGCATATTTATGCTCATTTATTTTACTAGCATCGATTATTTCGGTGCTTTTAATTTATGGACTTAAGTCTGTTGAGCACGGTGAGTGCGAAATAATAAACCACCTGCTATGCGGGTGGATGATAAAAAGTTATACAAAAAAAACTCAAAATTCCTATATAATAGAAGTGTTCAAGCCACTATTATGAAAGGAAAGATGAGTTTTATGGATAAAAGTTTAGCACACACACGATGGATATGCAAGTATCATATAATATTTACACCGAAATACAGGAGAAAAATAATATATAACAAATATAGAGCGAGTATAAAAGATATATTAAAAGATTTATGCAAATATAAGGGCGTAGAAATAATCGAGGGGCATCTTATGCCAGACCATGTACACATGCTAGTTTCAATACCACCTAAAATAAGTGTGTCAAATTTTATGGGGTATTTAAAAGGGAAAAGTGCACTTATGATATTTGAAAAACATGCAAATTTGAAATATAAATTTGGAAATAGGCACTTTTGGTCAGAAGAATATTACGTGAGTACGGTTGGTTTAAATGAAGCAACTATAAAAAAATATATACAAAATCAAGAAAAAGAAGATTTAATGAAAGATAAATTAAGTATAAAAGAGTATGAAAATCCGTTTAAATAAATCAAAATAAAGCCCATTGATGGGCTAGCCAAAGTGATAATAGCAAAGTGGCGAGAACAAAGTGAAGCCAGCGCCTTTAGACGCTGGCTAAAAAAATAGGCTTATAGCCTTTGTTCAAGCCACCCGTTTTACGGGTGGTTATGACTTTAAATTATAGGGGGCATAAAAAATTATGAATATTAGAAGTATTTTTGACAAAAAGAAATTGGTTTTTTTCCTTAGAGGTATTTCCACCTAAAGTAGATTCACCTTTAAGAACTATTTATAAAGCATTAAATGAACTTAAAGAGATAAATCCTGATTTTATTAGTGTTACATATGGGGCTGGGGGAAGTTTAGTTAATAATAAAACTGCTGAAATATCCTCTTTGTTAAAAAATGTATATAAAATAGAGTCATTAGCTCATTTAACATGTATATCATCAAAAAAAGAGGATATAGATAAAATTACAGAAAAATTATCCTCAGAAGGAATTAAAAATATATTAGCTCTTAGAGGTGATGATAATGGCATACAAAGAAATGATTTTAACTATGCAAGTGATCTTAATGAATACATAAAAAATAAAGATAAATTTAATATAATTTCAGCTTGTTATCCAGAAGGTCATATAGAAAATAGAGACTTAGATTTAGAAATAGAGAATATGAAAAGAAAAATTAATAATGGAACAACAAGTTTTATATCTCAATTATTTTTTGATAATGATATTTATTATAAGTTTTTAGATAAGGCTAGAAGTAGTGGAATAAATGTGCCAATTCAGGCTAGAATTATGCCTGTTATAAATAAAAAGCAAATAGAAAGAATAACTACTTTATGTGGTGCTACAATTCCTCCAAAGTTATCTAAGATTTTAAATAGATATGAACACAATAAAGAAGCTTTAAGAGATGCAGGAATTGCTTATGCAGTAGATCAAATAATAGATTTAATTTCTACTGGTGTTGATGGAATACATCTTTATACAATGAATAATCCTTACGTTGCTAATAAAATTAATGATAGTATAAAGTTAGTATTAAAGGCAATAAATAATGAATATAAAAATTATTAATTAGGAAGGAGAAATATGGATAAACTTAATCTTATTCTTAATGAAAAAGAGATTTTAAGATATTTAGGTTATAAAGGACAAGAAATTCCTTCAAATTTAAAAGAAAAGATAATGGCTGTTAAAGAAGAGAGTAAAACTTTACTTCAACCTAAATTTATATATGAAGTTTATAAAATAAATAAAAATATAGATTTTATAGAGGTTCAAGGTACTACTTTAAAATTAGTAGGCAAAGATATAAGTAAATTATTAAAAAATAGTAAAGAGTGTATACTTATGGCTGTAACTTTAGGAAATCCCATAGAAAGAAGAATTAAATTTTATGAAAAAATAGATTTAACTAAGGCTTTAATTTTAGATGCATGTGCAACTACTGCTGTAGAAAAAACCTGTGATTTTATAGAGGATAAATTAAGAAAAGAGTATATTAAAAAGGGAAAAACATTAACCTATAGATATAGTCCTGGTTATGGAGACTTACCTTTAGATACTCAAAAAGATTTTATTAGTTCTTTAAACTGTGAAAGAAGAATAGGACTTAATGTTTCAGAGCATATGCTTTTACTTCCACGAAAATCAGTAACAGCTATATTAGGAATAAAAGATGGAAAATATATAGAAAAAAAGCCTAAATGCAGTAATTGTAATAATTATAGTAATTGTTTATATAGAAGAGAGGGTGAAGACTTTGGCTTTAAGAGAATATATTAAAAATAATATTTTAGTTTTTGATGGAGCAATGGGAACTATGCTACAAAAGTCAGGATTAAAGCTAGGAGAAAATCCTGAACAATTTAATTTTATTCATGAAGAGGAATTAATAAAAATTCATAAGAAGTATATAGAAAGTGGTGCAAAGGTTATAACTACAAATACCTTTGGAGCTAATGAATTAAAACTTAAAGATAAATCTATATCTGTAGAAGAAGCTATAGAGCAAGGAATAAATCTAGCTAAAAAGGCAAGAGAAGATAAAGAATGTTTTATTGCTTTAGATATAGGTCCTATTGGAGAATTATTAGAACCTATGGGAACATTAAGTTTTGAAAGAGCAGTAGAAATTTTTAAAAGACAAATTAAAGTAGGAGCAAAATTTGGAGTGGATCTAATTCTTATAGAAACTATGACTGATTTATATGAAATGAAGGCAGCTATTATTGCAGCAAAAGAAAATTGTGATTTACCTATATTTGCAACTATGTCTTTTGAGGAAAATGGAAGAACCTTTACAGGTTGCCTTCCTGAAAGTATGGCAGTAACATTAGAAGGACTAGGTGTTGATGTATTAGGAGTAAATTGCTCCCTTGGTCCTAAAGAACTTAAGCCTATAATTAAAAGAATAATTAAAAATACTAATTTACCAATTATGGTACAACCTAATGCAGGCCTTCCTAAAATTATTAATGGTGAAACTTTATATAAAATATCTCCAGAGGAATTTTGTAGTTATGTAGAGGAATTAGTTGATTTAGGTGTTTCAGTTATTGGTGGTTGCTGTGGCACAACTCCAGAATTTATAAAAAGCATTAGTAATATGGCGTTAAATAAAACTATAGTTAATAGAATACCTATTTGTAAGTCTATGGTTTCAACACCATCTAAGGTAGTTGAAATAGATGAGGTTAGAATAATTGGTGAGAGAATAAATCCTACTGGGAAAAAGGAATTTAAAGAGGCTATTTTAAAAAAGGATATAGATTATATATTAAGGCAAGCTATAGAACAAATAGAAGTAGGAGCAGATATATTAGATATTAATGTAGGATTACCACAAATAAATGAAGCAAATATGATAGAGACTACTATAAAAGAAATACAGAGTATAGTAGATACACCATTACAAATAGATTCTGGCAACATAGAAGCTATTGAAAGAGCCTTAAGAATATATAATGGAAAACCTATTGTGAATTCAGTAAATGGTGAGGATAAATCTTTAGAATCTATACTTCCGCTTGTTAAAAAATATGGTGCAGCAGTGGTAGGATTAACTTTAGATAGTAATGGTGTTCCGAAATCTTGTGATGAGAGAGTAGAGATTGCAAAAAAAATAGTAAAAAAAGCATTAGAAATAGGTATAAAAAAAGAAGATATATATATAGATTGCCTCACACTTACAGTATCAGCTCAGCAAGAAGAGGTTATGGAAACTTTAAAGGCTTTAAAAATAGTTAAAGAAAAGCTAGGAGTAAAAACAGTACTTGGAGTATCAAATATTTCCTTTGGACTTCCAAATAGAGAGCTAATAAACGAGACGTTTTTAGCTTTAGCCTTAGGAGCAGGATTAGATTTACCTATAATAAATCCTAATAAAGAAGGAATGTTAAACATTATAAATGCATTTAAATTATTAAATAATAATGATAAAAATGCTAAGAAATACATAGAAACTTATAAAGATAAAGAAATAGAAAATCATGTTTTAAGTAAGAAAGTAGAAAGTAAAAATAGTTTAAAAAAAGATGAAGATATTACATTAGAAGATGCTATATTGCAAGGGTTAAAAAGTAATACTAGAAACTTAACAAAGGAATTATTAAAGGCAAAAAGTGAACTAGAAATAGTTGATGAATTTTTAATACCTGCCTTAGATAAAGTAGGTGAAAAATATGAAAAGGAAGAGATATTTTTACCACAACTTATTCAATCAGCAGAAACTGTAAAGGAAGCTTTTGCTTTAATTAAAGATAGTTTATCAAAAAATAATAGAGAAAAAATAAGCAAGGGAAAGATTATTCTTGCAACTGTAAAAGGAGATATTCACGATATAGGTAAAAATATAGTAAAAGTAGTACTTGAAAACTATGGGTATGACATATTAGATTTAGGTAAAGATGTTCCTATTGAAAAAGTTGTAAAGGAAGCATTAGATAATAATATAGAATTAGTAGGTCTTAGTGCTTTAATGACAACTACAATAAAATCTATGGAAGATACTATTATAGCCTTAAAAAAAGCGGATTTTAAAGGTAAAATTATGGTTGGAGGAGCTGTTGTTACAGAAGATTACGCAAATAAAATTGGAGCAGACTTTTACGCTAAAGATGCTAAAGATTCTGTTGAAATTGCAAAAGTTATATTTAATTAAGAAAAATTAGACATAAAGTTATCTAAGGGAGATGAGAATGTGACAGAGGTTTTTTATGGTCTAGACCATGTGCTTTTATTAGATGATTATAGTAATCCAAAAAAACATAAACATTTAGCAAAGCATTTGTTGATTAGCTTAAGTGGAGAAATAAATTGTCTTATTGAAGATAAAAATATTCTTTGCAAAGGAATTATAATTGGTTCTAATGTTTTTCATACCATTAAAAGTAATGAAAATGATATTTTAGTATATTTATTTGATGAAACTACAGATATAGCTAAAGAAATAGAAGAAAAATATTTAAAAAATAATTTCTATCATACTTTAGAATTAGATACTGTAGAGGAAATAAAGAGATTTTGGAATTAGAATATGAGAGATAGAGAAGATATAAAAAAATACTAAAGGCCTGTAATTTAAATAAAAATAAATTTTACATAAAAGATATTAGAATCAAAAAAGTATTAAAGTTACTTAAAGATAGAGAAGAGATATCAGATACTATAATAGATGATTTAGCTAAAAGTGTATTTTTATCTAAAAGTAGGCTTTCTCATTTATTTAAAGAGGAGACTAATATATCTTTAAATAGTTTTATAGTCATTACGAAAATAGTAAAAACATATGACTATATGTTAGAGGGCAAAAATATTACAGATGCTTCTATAAAGGCAGGTTTTTATAGTCCTTCTCATTTTGCTACAACTAATAAAAATATGTTTGGAATATCAGCAAATGAAATTCGAAAAGATATAAGAGTTATAGAGATATAATTATAAGACCTTAAAGTTAGCTATTATTTAGAAGTTTTATTCTTACTCTTAATTATAATAAAGGTATAACTAGATAATAGGATAATATATCTTTAAAATATATGAAAGAGGAGAGAATAAAATGAAAAAAGATAAGATTGTTTTTTCAAAGGGATTATATGATTTAAATAAAGATCCTAATTTTAATTTTCAGCTAAATCGTGTAGTTATGTGGAATGAAGGAGATTTAGAAGATGTTAAAAAGATTTCTCATAAAATTAAAGATAGTACAACTTGGAAAAAGCAATTAATAGCCTTAGGTGATAAAGCTAAAAATGAAGATAGGATAAAAGAATCTATTGCATATTATAGAATGAGTGAATTTTTTATGTATGATGGAGATCCAGACAAGTTAAAATACTACAAACTAAGTACAAATATGTTTTATAATTATTATAAAGATTATTTTGATGATAAAACTGTAATTAGATATGAGGTTCCTTATGAAGACGTAAAACTTCCAGTTCTTTATGCAAAAGCAGTAGGAAAAAGGAAGGATACTATTTTGCTTCATGGTGGAAATGATTCTTATATGGAAGAACTATTTTTCCCAATGCTTTATTTTAGAGAACATGGTTTTGATGTATATCTTTTTGAAGGTCCAGGGCAAGGCTCTGTTATGAGAATTGAAGGAAAGCATTTTACTTATAAGTGGGAAAAACCAGCAAAATTAATTCTTGATTATTTTAATCTTAATGAAGTTACTATTATAGGTGCATCTTTAGGTGGTATGCTAGCCCCTAGAGCAGCTGCCTATGAAAAAAGAATTAAAAGAGTTATAGCATGGTCTATTTTTCCTAACTTTCTTTCAGTTTTGTTAATTACTCTGCCACTTTATCAGCAAAAAATATTAAAGTTATTAATGAAATTTCATGGAGCAGCTATAATTAATTTAGTTTTTAATTTAGGTGCTAAAAAATATCCTACAGCACACTGGGGACTTAAACATGGAATGTATGCTTATAATGCAAAATCTCCTTATGATTATGCATTAAAGTTAAATAAGTTTCAAATAAATGATATAGGCTATTTAATTGATCAAGATGTGTTAGTTATAGGAGCAAATAAAGACCATTTTATCGATTATAATCTTTTTAAGGAGGAATTAGATTGTTTAGGTAATGTACGTTCATTAACTTTTCGTCTTTTTACAGATAAAGAGAGTGCTTCTAATCACTGTAATATGGGAAATACAAAACTTATTTTAAATACTATGATTAATTGGATAGAACAGATAATGAAAGGTTAAGCAATTAAATAGGAGAATAATTATGAGAAGTTTAAAAATGAATTTTAATATGAGTATATATTCTTTAAAGGAAAAAATACTAAAAGTAGATTTAGATATTATATATAATGATTTAAAAGAATATATACAGTTTTATACTGGAAAATTTAAATATTTTGATTTAAGCTGTAATAGTGAGGATATAAAAAAAGACGATAATTTTTTATTTATAAAAAACAATAAAAATATAAAAATATCTTATAAAATAAAAATAGGGAATTTTGGAAAGCATGGTCATAAAGGAACTATAAGTGATGATTTAATTGCTTTTAGTGGAGATGAAGTCTTTTTATTTCCAATAGAAGTTTTATCTATAGATGATAAGAAGGAAAGTGATTTTCTTAAGGAGATAAAAATTAAATATGACTTTAATAAAAATTTATCTTCAATAGTTCCTTTTTACTCTAAAGAAGAAAACGTATCTATAATAAGGAATCCTTATTGGCACCATATATATGAACTTATTAAATCACCTTATGTATTTGGTAAGTTTAAAGATTATAATCTTAAAAAAGATAACTTAAATTTAAATATATACAATGATAATGAAGAATCTATAAATGAAGAGGTTTTAAATGGTATAAAAGATCTTTATAGTTATTATTGTTCTTTATTTAATACTTATAAAAAACATATAGATATAATTATATTAAGAAAAGAGAAGGATAATAATTATATACTTTCTGGAAGTGGTAAAAATTTAATAGGATCTACCTTTGATTTTGATAATTTAAGAGATTGGCAGCTTTTATCTCATAGGCTTTTTCATAGTTTCATGGACTCTAAAATTAAAGTTAAAGATTTTCATAGACCGCCTAACTTATGGATAACAGAAGGTCTTGCTACATATTATGAAAATATAGCTTTAGAAAGCTTAAATGAAACTTTAAAGTTCAAACTTAAAGTAGATTCTGATTATGAGTTTTTAAAAATATATAAAAGATATTTATATATAACTTTAAAGGATCCTAATAGATTTTCTATAATTCCTATGGAGGAAGGTAAAATAACAAGTGGTGGTAAAATAGAATATCTTCATTATACAAAAGCTCCTTTAATAATTAAATTTATTGAAGATAAAAGAAGTAAAGCTAATTTAAAGGAAAATGCTATATTAGATTACATATTAAATATAAAGGATTTTAATAATTATAATTTAAAAGATATGTTTTATAAAGTTTTAGGAATGGAAGTAAACATATTTGCTATGAATTATTTATTTGGAACAGAAATACTACCTATGTTTTATTTAAATAATAGAGATGAGAATTTAGAAGAAACTATAAAAGATTTAAATGATTATGAATATATTTTATGGACATGGTTTTTTAATGAAGATAGTTTTTATGTAAAGGATAAACTAAGTTCCTATAAACTATTTGAAATTTTAAAAAAGGCAGAAAGAGAAAATGTTCGTTTTGCTCCTATTCTTCTAGAGAAAGAAATAGAAGGGTTTTCTAAAACTATATATGCTTTACTTAAAGAATATTTTTTAAGAGCTAAGCTTTGTAAAATTCCTTATGGAGAATTAAATATGAGGTATTTTATATTAGAAGATAAAAATAATATAAAGATATGGAGTGATTTTTTATCTAAAGTATAAAAAGGTGGTTTTATTATGATAGATTTAGCATTACTAGGATGTGGTGGTGGTATGCCTATGCCTAATAGATTTTTATCAGCTATTTTTATGAATTATTCTGGAAGAAAAATATTAATAGACTGTGGAGAAGGGGCTCAAGTATCTATGAGAATGTTAGGTTGGGGATTTAAGTCTATAGATATTATATGTATAACCCATTGTCATGGAGATCATATTAATGGACTTCCAGGATTATTAGGAACTATAGGTAATAGTGGTAGAACAAAGCCCTTAACTATAATAGGTCCTAAGGGAATAAAAAACATTATAAATATATTTAGAGTTCTCCTTCCTTATCTGCCTTATGAGCTTAATATAATAGAAGATCCAAGAGAAATTCATTTTTATCTTGATAAAAATGAAGGCCTTTTAGTAAGCTCTACTGATAAAGGAGAACTAGAAATTAAAACCTTAGAATTAGACCACTCTGCTGATTGTTTAGGATATAGTTTTTATATTAAAAGAACTCCTAAATTTGATGTGAATAAAGCAATAGGAAATGATGTTCCAAAAAAATTATGGAATAAACTTCAAAAAGAAAAAGAAGTAACCTTTGAAGGTGTTACTTATTATTCTAATATGGTTCTTGGAGATGAGAGAAGGGGAATAAAAATTAATTATATAACAGATAGTAGACCTTTAAACACAATGATTCCATTCATCTATGAAAGTGATTTATTTATATGTGAAGGAACTTATGGAAGTGATGAAGACAAAGTAAAGGCTATAAAGAATAAACATATGACCTTTAGGGAGGCAGCTACTTTAGCCTATAGAGGAAAGGTATCAGAGCTTTTATTAACTCACTTTAGTCCTTCTATAAATGATCCCTATGAGTTTTTAGATAATGCAAGAGAAGTTTTTCCTAATGTAATTATAGGAGAGGATAGAATTATAAAGAGCTTAGATTTTGAAAACTAATAGTTAAATATATAAATAATTAATATTGAAAATGGTGGTATAAGATGAAAGTAAATAATATATATAAAGATATAGTTATAGTAGGAACAGGGTTAGCAGGAATATCTGCATTAAAAAATTATATAAATACTTCCTTAGAAGTAGCTGTAGTAACTACTGGTGAAAAATCTTTCGGTGCTAGTTTTTATCCTGGTACTTGGGGACTTGGTATGGTTTATTCAGATAATGAGGAGGATAAAAAAGACTTTGTAAAAACTATAAGTAAAGTTGGAGGATATGTAAATAATGAGAATTTAACAAAAATATTAGTAGAGGAAGGAAAAAATAGTGTACTAAGCTTATATGATTTAGGTGTAAAACTTAAGGATTCTATTAATAATGATTTAGTAGTACCTTGCTATGACCATAAAGGAAGAACCTGGAAGGGGTTTGATTTCGCTTCTGCAAAAGAATCATTTAATAAATTATTCTTAGAAAAAAATATAGAACTTTTTAATAATAGTTTTGTAATAGATATTTTTAACTTCAAAGATTTAAGTAAAGGTTTACTTATGATAAATAAAGATAAAAGTTTAACCTTTATAAGATGTAAAGCCTTAATTATAGCATCAGGGGGATATACCTGTATATATGATAATAATTTTTCTCAAGAAAAAAATACACCTATAATACATTATTTTTTAGAAAAGTTAGGATGTAAAATGAAAAACTTAGAATTTATACAGTTCATTCCTACTAGTTACTGCAGTAAATATAGAGTTGTTTTTAACGAGAGAGCTTATGAGTATGTAAATTTCTATAAAAATAATGAAAAAGAGGTTATACCAAAGGAAGATAAAAAATATTTAAAAGAACGTTCAACCTATGCTCCTTTTACTTCAAGAATGAAATCTAAAAAAATAGATTTACATATATTTAAAGAGAATGTGAAAAATGCTAATAAAGTCTATTTTAAATATCCAAAGAACATAGAAAATATAGAAGATACTTTAATTCAAAATTATTTTAAATGGCTTGTAGATAAATATGGAAAAATAGATGAAAAAATAAATATTATCCATTGTGCCCATGCCTGTAATGGTGGGGTAGAAATTAATGAAAGAGGAGAAACTTCAGTAGATGGAATTTTTGCCTGTGGAGAAGTTACAGGGGGAATACATGGAGCAGATAGAATAGGTGGTCTTTCTACTGTAGGAGCTATAGTATTTGGTAATATTGCTGGGAAAAATGCTAAAGAATACATAAATAAAATTAATATTAATAAAGATTTAGATGTAAAATCTATAGTTTTAAATTCTATATCAGAATTAAATAAAATAGATGAAAAAGTAGCAGAAGAATCAGTAAAATATTTTAAAAAATCCTTATATTATAATACTGCTATAATAAGAAAAATAGATAATTTAATAAAACTTAAAAAGAATTATAAAAAATTATTAAATAGTTTATATATTAATTATTATAATAAAGAAAATTGTTATGAAAATTTATTAATAAAATCTCAAGCTAAAAGTTATTTAGTATTTGGTGAAAGTTTATTAAATGCTATGATAAATAGAAAGGAATCCTTAGGAAGTCATTATATAGAAAAGTAGTACATACTTTCCTTGACAATACTTAATTAAGAAGATACTATGATTAATGAAATTTATTTAAAATTTAAACTTAATTATATTTTTAATGAATAAATATTTTACTAAAAATATAATCTTAAAAAGGAGATTACATATGTATATAGCATTTGGAAACAGAGTAGTAGACAGTAAAGAAATAAAAGAATTAATAGAAAATAATTCTGATTTTAAAATCCTAAAGGATATGAGCAAAGGATCTAAAAGGGAAGATATAGTAGCTTTTAATATGAGTTTAGATGTCTCTATAATTAATGAAGAGATTATGGAAAGTTGCGATTTAAAAGATCTTAATGATGATGAATTATTTGATGAATATTTAAGTTTTACAGATGAATTAGCAGTAGATATTGAAGAAATTCTTCCAAGTGATGCAATTGTTCAATTTGCATCTTATAAATGGGATAAATCTGAAAATAATGTAAAAGCGGTAGTTGCAATAGCTAATTATGAATTAGGTGAGGGTAAATTAAAGGATGTAATGAGACGATTATTAACTCAAGTAGAGTAAATAAAATGAAAAATAAATAAAAATATGAATAATAATCACTATCAAATTTAGTAAATTAATGTTAAAATAGTATTTGTTAAGTCAAATATGAATTATTTATGTAAACTAAAGATTATAGTTGTACATAAAATTTTAAATTGTTTAATCATAACTACTTAATAATGTAGAGAATCCTTTCATTTTAAGCCGCCTTAAATTTAGCTTAAAAAATACTATGAGGTGGATAATAAATGAAAAAATTTAAAAATATATTTATATGTACAACAATATTTACGTTTTTGATTATTTTTATGCCTATTACTATAAAAGAGGCAAAGGCAGCTACAAGAGGAGAAGATATAGTAAGCTATGCTAAAAACTTTATTGGAGTACCTTATGTTGGTGGTTGTATGAATCCTAATGTAGGTTTTGACTGTTCAGGTTTAGCTTGCTATGTTTATAGTCACTTTGGTTATAATATAGGGAGAACTACTTATGATCAAGTAAATATTGGTGAGCCTATTTCTTACTCTGAAATGGAGCCAGGAGATTTAGTGTTTATGCTAGGGTCTTATAGCGCACCTAGACATGTAGGAATTTATGTAGGTAATGGACAAGTTATTCATGCACCTGGAAGAGGTGGAGCAGTAAGAATTGATAATATATATCATTTTGTTAATGCAAGAAGAATAGTTGAGACTACTAAATATAATTGTTGGGATAATGCTAATGGTTATTGGTGCTATTATAATGATAATGGCTATTTATCTGTTGGATGGAATTTTATTCCTTGGGGTGATAATAAATCTTGGTACTATTTTGACAATAATGGAGCTATGTTAACTGGATGGCATAAACAAGTATACGATGACGGAAATGAAGTTTGGTACTATTTAAATGAGTCCGGTGCTATGATTAGTAATTCATGGTATAGGATTAGCTTTAGTGGAAATGATGAATGGTTTTATTTTAATGAAAACGGTGGTATGTTAACAGGTTGGCAAAAAATAAATTACGGCGGAAATGATGAGTGGTTCTATTTTGATAGTTATGGAGTTATGGTTACTGGCTGGTATAAAGTAAATGATACATGGTATTATTTTAATGAAAATGGTATCATGTTAACAGGTTGGCAAAAAATAAACTATGACAACAAAGATGAATGGTTTTATTTTGATGAAAGTGGAGCTATGCTAAAAGGATGGCAATATATAAAAGGAGATAATAATACTTTAAATTGGCATTACTTTGATGGCTGGGGTAGAATGATTAAAGATAAAGTAGTAGAAGGATACCCATTAGACATTAATGGAATTTGGAATGATCCTAATAAAGTATTAGAAGATAATTCAGACGCTTTAAAGGATGATAATTTAAAAGATGATTTTAAAAACAATGATGAATCTATAAAAGAAGATGTATCCAACAAAGAAAATGATGGAAAAAAAGATGATAATTCTATTGAAGATAACAAGAAAGATGAATTATTAGAAGATAAAGTAGATGATACTACTTTAAATGAAAACCAAACCATAAAAAGTAATGATGCTTTAAAAAATGAAGAATTTAATAACTTAAAAGATTTAAAAGATGATAAAAATTCTAAGGAAAATAAATCTCCTAAAGAAAAAGATACTAAAGAATTTAAAAAAAATATTATTAAAAATAGTGATATAGCTATTAAATAGTTTAGTTAGATAAGTATTAAGATGTAAAATATTTAAAAATATTTTGCATCTTTTTTATTTATAATCCTTAAAAATAAATATAATACCTCACTATATGCTTTCTATTATAAATATAGTTAATTAATTGTAAAATAAATTAAAACTAATAATAAAATTTAAATAGAATAATTTTTAATGTGCTAATATAAAAATAAGAGGTTTTATATTTAAAATAACTTTTAAAAAATATATAATATTTAGTTTAATAACTTATTTTCAAATCAAATTTTATTTATAAAAGGAGTATGAGGTATATGAAAAATGATATAGTAAATAAGGCAAATAAATTACAAGATATAATAAACAATAATATGAAAAAGGAAGGATTAGATCCTAAAAATTCTGAAGATAGAAAAAAACATTATAAAAAGTTAAAAATAAGCGAAGAGGATTTAGCATCTATTGCATCAGGTATTAGTCGTGCTTTTGGTAACTATGTTTCTGATGAAGAAGCAGAGCTTTTTATAAATGACTGTGAAAATATAATAAAAAAAGCTTATAAAGATATAAAATAGTTATATTTATAATTGTATAAAATATAAATAAGCTAGTAATTTAGATTATTTGTTATTCTAAAATCCTAGCTTATTTATTATACATTAATTATTTTAAGCTCTCTTTATTTAATAATAAAGAAAGCTGCTGCAACTATAAAATATACTGCAAGTAATTGAACTCCTTCTAGCCAATTAGATTCCCCATCGCTAGCAACTCTATTTGCAATAAATACAGAAACTATAAGTGCTACTAGTTCAAATTCATTAAATATTATACTCATAGGAGTAAATAGTAGGCTTAAGAAAATTAAAACAGGAGCAACAAATAATATTATCTGTAAGCTAGATCCAATAGCTATTTCTATTGCAACATTCATTTTATTTTTCATTGCCATCATAACTGCTGTGCTATGTTCTGCAGCATTTCCTATAATAGGCATAATGATTATACCTACAAATAATTCGCTTAAACCTAACGTATTTGTCATAGGTTCTACAGATGATACTAAAAGTTCACTTTCTATAGCAATTAAAATTGTAGCTATGATTAATATTATTATTGATTTTTTTAATGACCACTTGGCTTCTCCAAAATCATCACTTTCTACAGCATATATATCTTTATGGGTATAAAAATAAAATACCAAGCTTAATATGTATATTATAAACATAACTACTGCAACTACAACACTTAATCCTTCATAAGTTGTATTTAATAAAGAAGGCTTTAAGGTATGTGTAAAAATTGCAGGAACACTTAAACCTATAACAGCAAAAATAAGCATACTAGAACTAGTCTCGACAATATGCTTATTAAACTTCTGAGTTTTAAATTTTAGGCCACCAAAAAGCATACTGGCACCTAAAACTAAAAGAATATTTCCTATAACAGATCCTGCAATAGAAGCTTTTACTACTCCAAAAAGACCGCTTTTTAAAGCAAAAAAAGAAATTATAAGTTCAGTTGCATTACCAAAGGTAGCATTTAAAAAGCCTCCAATCTTTGGTCCGGAGTAAAATGAAATTTCCTCAGTAGCTTCTCCCATAATTCCAGCTAAAGGAACTATAGAAAGAGCAGAAAAAATAAACATAAGAATAGGTGAAAAATGCATAAATTCACCTAAAATACTTATTGGTAAAAATATAAAAAACCACTTTAATATTTTCATTGTCATCACCTCATAATTTTCAGTAGTCTATACTAATTATACATAAATAAGAAGGTCATAAAAGTGGTTTAATATAATAATTATTATAATATTAATAAGTTTATAAAACTTCTTTAATTACTCTTTGAGCATTTTTATACCATATTTTTTCTATTTCATCTTCTTTAAATCCAGCTTTTTTAAGTGCAAAGAGAAGCTTATCCATCTCTCCTATATTATTTATCTCTAAGGTACTATTAATACCATCAAAATCTCCACCTATAGCTAAAACATCTATTCCTCCAACATTTCTTATATGTTTTAGATGATCTATCATATAAGAAACCTTTGATATGTTATCATTACTTAAAAATTCTGTGCAAAAATTTAATCCAATAATTCCGCCTTTCTTTGCTAATATCTTTATCATAGGATCAGTTAAATTTCTACTATGATTGCATAAAGCTCTAGAATTTGAGTGAGAAGCTACAAAAGGGGATTTAGAGTATTTTAAAACATCATAAAAACCACCATCTGAAAGGTGAGAAACATCTATTAAAATCCCAAGATCATTAAGTCTTTCTACAAATTCTATTCCTAAATTAGTAAGACCTTTATCCTTAAATTCATAATTATAGTTTGGATAGCCTAATTGATTTTTATAATTCCAAGTTAAGGTTATTAATCTAACTCCCTTATCATAAACTTCATTTATTTTTTCTAAATCACCTAAAAGGGCACCTCCCTCTTCAATAGTTAAAAAGGCAGATATCTTATTTTCCTTATGATTTTTTTCCATATCATAATAATTCTTAGCTAGAGCTAAAATATCTTTATTTAAATTTAACTCTCTATAAAAGGTATTTAACATCCCATTAAGATAGTTATAAGGATTTTCATCAATAGATTTAACATAATCTAAATCTAAAAATAAAGCAAAAAACTGTGCCTTAGAATTTGATTTTTTTAGTTTATTTAAATCTACCTGAAAATTGTTATCTCTTAAAGAAATATTTTCTTTACTGTTATAAATTCTACTTATAGTATCACAATGCATATCTATAAAATTCATTTTTACATCACTCCCTAACTTATATA
>NZ_FQVM01000041.1 GCF_900129365.1 Clostridium fallax | reverse complement strand
TCGAATCCAAAGGTCGCAGGTTCGACTCCTGTTGGGTGTACCAATTTCAAGGGTTACAAGGTTTTTGTAACCCTTATTTTTATGAAAATTGTGCAATAGGTGTGCAATAGAAAATAAAAAATAAAAACTAGAGTAAATTCTATCCTAGTTTAAACAAATAATTTATCTTATCAATAGCTTTATCTTTAGTATCTTTCATAACATGAGTATATATATTTAGAGTAGTTGATATATCACTATGGCCAAGGATAGTTTGAACTGTTTTAGGTGGTATACCATTTTCGAAAAGTCTAGTAGCAAAGGTATGTCTTAAGTCGTGAAGTCTAATTTCTTTTAAGTTACATTTCTTTAAAATCCTTTTAAATGTTTTTCTAACATTACTTTCATTTAAATAATTTCCTATAGGAGTAGAAAAAACTAAATTATTATCAAAATAAATTTCAATATTAGAATCTCTATCAATCATCTGATTTTTTCTATGCTGCTGCAATAGTTCAATTAAGTTATCATTTAGAGGAACAGTTCTAATTGAGTTTTTAGTTTTAGGTTCCTGTTCTATTATTTGAAATTTTCTATTGCCTTTAGAGTCTATTTTATAGGTGCTTTTAATAGCTTTATTAATATTTATATAATTATTCTTAAAATTTATATCTGTCCATTTTAAGGCCAGTATTTCTCCAAGTCTTAGTCCAGTTCCTAAAGCTAGTATATAAAGCATACCATTTTTATTATTTATACATTCTCTCATAAAAATTTGTTGCTCTTCTAATGTAAATACATTAATAATTTCTTTAGGACTTTCAGAGCCTTTAGGAAGTGTTATAAGGGTACAATAGTTTTTAGTTATATATCCTTCTTTTAATGCTTGATTAAGACAAGATTTTAAACATTTATTTATTGTTTTTATAGTTGATGGACTTTTTCCCTCTTCTGATACTAAGGAATTATAATAAGTTTGAATATGATGAGTTCTTAAGTCTGTAAGCTTTATTTTACCTATTAAAGAGTTATCTATATAATTTCTATAAAGGCCTTCATATCTTTCAAAACTTGAAGGTTTAAGATCATGTATTCTATAATTAAATAACCATGTATAAAACCATTGACTTAACAAGATCTTATCATCTGTAGGTAATAAGCCTCTGTTATTATCAACATAAAAAGCTTTCATCTTATCAGATACTTCTTTTTTAGTTTTGCCAATAAATGATTTTCTCTTTGGTGAGCCATTATCATTATATCCAATAGTAAGTTGACCTCTAAATTTACCATTAGATATTTTATATATAGTACCTTGGCCATTCCCTTTAGCCTTGGCTTTACCTTTCTTTGTAGTTTCCATATAATATAATTTCCTTTCTTAATTACTTTCTGCAACTTGTAGCAGAATGTTTAAAGGTCCTTTATAAGGACTTTAGATTTTAATATTTAGTAGTGATATTTAATTTAAACACTACAATTCATAATAAAAGTCAGTTATTAAATGACCAACATTTTAAGTATTCAGAGTCCCTAAAAAAGAAAAATATAAAATTACTTTCTTTAGGATCACCAATAATATTGGGTAAGCTAATGCAATTATTCTTTGCAGCAGCTATAAAAGTCAGTTGTTTTCATTAACTTAGATTTAGTAATCTGACTTTTCTTACACCTTAAAAAGAAGTTTTAAATTCAATGTTAATGACAATGGAATTAAGAATTATATAGTACTCGTATTATTAGTACGAGTGATTAAACCTTTATTATTGCAGATATAAAAATATGGTCATTAAATAACTATGTTTAGGTTTCCACACTTCTGTGGAAGGTGTATTTATTTATGTATGTCTATTTTTAGATAACTCTAAAAAGGCAAAATACCGACCTAGATATATTTAATTAAATGTGAGGTAATGTGAGGTAATGTCAAGTAATGTCAAGCTCAGTAAATATCGGAGAAACCGACATTTGAAAATTAAATAAGATATATTTAATTAAACGTTAAGAACATTATTCCTATCCCTCTTCATTATGATTAACTATAAATATAAATTAATTTTATATGATGTTGAAACTGCCAAATTGGTGGTATCTAATTAATTTATTATAATGAGGAAAACGCAAAACTTGCGTTATCAAAATAACTCTACACTTATGTGGAAAGAGGGAATTTCCATCCATCAAAAGTAATTACTCCAAAAGTGGGGGAAGGATACAAATAGCTTTAAATATTATTGCCACTTTCAATGGGAAGAGGTAAGCGAAATTTTCCGCCGACCTTTTTACTTAGTACTTTGAAAGGATTAGGTGTCTAAATCGTTTCAAAGGATTTAGAAAGTTCTAAGTTCTTCTAAGCCACTTAGAAATATATCAGAGTTCTTCTAAAGAAGATTTAAATTTACTTTCAGATGTCAATTTAATTGACTTCCAAGGTTTCAGCAATAAATATTAAAATCAGTTTAGCAATTCATATAAAATAGGATTTGCATATCTAAAACTCAAACCTTAGTAAGCTTTTGTTTTCCTCTTCTCACTCTAAGTGGGAAATCCCATATAGTTGGGAAAGAAAATAACACAAAAAAACAAATGTATGTTCTTTGTTATTTTTAAAAATTAGAACATTTTACATACTCCAAACCTAGGTAAAAAATATACTATATATCCGTCAATTTCATATCTTGCACCATATCTGCATTTAAAATATTCTATAGATTCATCTAAAAATTCTTTTGTAACTCCTAAGAAGTCAGCTATTTCATAAGCATTTTTACAGTTATTATTAAAGGCATTTATTATACCAATAATACCAACTGATTTTTCATATCCCCAACGCCTTGCGATAATTTCTTGTTTACGATTATTTATCTCTTTTTGATTACTTATATCTCCAATAGTTTTATGAAAGTGCCCTAGCTCCTCAGCTAAGACACAAGCTTTTTCTTTGGTAGATAGTTTTTTATCTATTGCAATTCTCTTACCACAACAACGTCCTTTTCTAGTTTTTAAATCAAGTTCTTTAACAATTATTCCGAGCTTATCAGCTTCTCTTAATAATTCTTCGTAACTCATATTTACTCCTTTGTTATTTCCATATATCCTCATCATTCATTAAGTCGTCATCATGTTTATAATCCTCTTCTGTAAAGTTTCCTTCTTTGCTATGAGATGCTTTAGGCATAAGGTATTCTTTGCCTTCTTCTTCCCATATCTGTTTTTCTTTTTTAGGAAGTTGGCTTATATTGTTTTCTTTTTGATATTTAGGCATTTCAATTAAATCTTTAGTATAAATAATAACTTTCTTTTTACCATAATTATTTAGTTCATTATAATTTTCTAATAGATCTCGTTCTTCTTTAGATAAATCAATGGAATTTTTAATATCATTATATTCAATAATTCCATTGGATAGCTTATACGGATCAATATTAAGTTCATTACAGATTTTTAAGATGTTAATAATATTAGCATTACGAACACCACGTTTTAATATTGTATCAAATGTAGAATATGGCATTTCTATTTTTAATGTGAATTCACGCAAGCTTTTATATTTATTTAATATAAGTTCTTTTAATTTATTTTCTATTGTATCCAAAATTTTGAACACCTCCTGTAAATATAATAATATATTATTTACGTATTTTCAATAAATTATATTTGTTTTATAAAAATAATTTATGTATTTTCGTAAAAGATGTTGACATTAACGAAAATACGTATATAATAAAATTATAGTTTACGAAAAAACGTAAATAAGGAGGGTTTTATGTATAATAACTTAGAAGCAGAATTAAGAAGGAAAAAAATTTTAAGAAAGGATTTAGCCAAAAAACTTGATGTAACTATTGGGACAATTTCTCAAAAATTAAATGGAAAAGCACCTATAAATTTAGATGAGGCTTTAGTAATTAAGGAGTTTTTAGATGTTGATATACCATTAGAAAAGCTTTTTGAATTTGAAGAAACAAAAAATAAGTTAGGAGGATAAAACTTTGTTTAACATTTCAGAAGTACGAAATTCGTACATCATAAATCATATCTAATAATCAAATAAGATAAGCTAATTCCATTAGTATTCAATCTTATTATTTTATATAGAAAAATTAAAAATTAACTATAAATAGAGAAAGGAGAATACTATAAATGATTGATATTTCAGAGAGAATGAAAGAGCATAACGAACTTGTTAAGAAAAGGACTTTATCAATTAAAGAATGGGCAGAGGTAGAAGGTATCTCATACAACCAAGCTTTAAAATTTAGTCATATTAAGGATTTCCCAATAATTAAATTAGGAAGAGAAAGAAGAGTTGTAGTATCACGATTAGATGACTGGTTTGAAAACCATATAGGAATGGAAGTGATTTAATATGAGTTTAAAGCTATTTAAAAGATATATAGAATTATGTATTGAATTACATAAAGAACCTACATGGGAAGGTGTACAAGCTTTTAAAGATATATTTTCTTAAGAGGAAGAGGAGGTGCTTAGAATGGGGGATAAGGAGGTGTTAAATGAGAGATTTACACAAATACCTAATAAATTAATCAAACTTAAAGAGTTAGACTGTATTGAAAAGATGATTTTAATTAACTTTATGAGTTATGGTGAGAATATTTATCCTTCTATAACTAGGATTTGTGAAGAATTAAATATTAGTAGACCAACATGTGTTAAAAAAATAAAAAAACTAAAAGATAATGGCTATTTAAAGGTTACTAAAAATAAATCTTTAAATGGTGATTATGATAATAATTCATATGAGGTAGTTAAAAATATTAACCACGTAGTTAAGGAATTTAACCACGGTAGTAAAAATAATTTACCACAGGTAGTTAAAGAGGTTAACTCTAATAATACTAATAAAATAATACTAAATAATAATATTAATAATATATATAGTCCTTTGGATAGTGAAACTTATGTTAATAAAATTAATAAAAATTTAGAAAAAGACTTATTAAATAAAATAAAAAGTAAGTATTCTAAAGAACTTATAAAAGAGGAATTAGAAAAAATTAAAGATAAAAGTCTTAGTGAATTAAATTTATTAATAGAGTTAGAGAAAAGTTTAAGTATTAGAAATAAAGATATTAAAGAGAAAAAAAGAAAGGATATTAAAAGTATATTTGATTATTGGAATTCTAAAGAAATAATAAAGCATAAGAAATTAACTCCAGTAATTGAAAAAGCAATACAAAAATCTTTAGATATTTATTCAGAAGAGGAAATTAGACAAGCTATTAATCTTTACGGAGAAATTCTTAAAAGTGCCTTTTATTTTAGCTATAAATGGAGTCTAAGCGATTTTTTGAATAGAAAGAATGGTATTAGTACTTTTATGGAGGAAGGCTCAAATAAAGCTAACTATGAGGCGTGGAAGAAAGGAGAGAAAAGCAATGGATATACCAAAAAATGTATCGCCAAAGATAGGGGACGTTTTACAGAGGGTTCAGAAAATATTAATTACAAGCCAGAAGAATATACAGGACCAAGCTATACAGAAGAAGATTACAAACGAATGTACGAAAGTGGAGAACTCATTTAGTTGCCCATTATGTCAAAATACAGGTTGGATAGAAGATAAAGAAAGAAATGTATTTATAGAATGTAAATGTGTAAAAGAAAAAAAGGCCATAGAGCTTTTAATTAGAACTGGATTAAGTAATGAACAGTTAAAGACAAATTTTACCACATTTAAAGTTTGGAATGAATCAGTAAAAAGAATGAAAGAGGTTGCTATAAGATATTATTTAGATTATGAGAAAATAAAGAATACTACTAATAATTCTTTAGCTTTGTTAGGAGAAAGTGGAAGTGGTAAAACTCATTTACTTTCTGCATTAATAAATAATTTTGTAAGTAATAAAGGTATTGATATAGCTTATATATCATATATAGATACTTTAATACAGTTAAAACAAAATATAATAAGTTCAGAGTTATATCAAGATAAAATAAACAGATTTAAAAAATCTAGCATACTGGTTATTGATGACCTCTTCAAAGGTGGATTTACTGATTCTGATATAAGAATAGTTTTAGAAATAATAAATTATAGATATAGTGCTAAATTACCATTTATGATAAGTAGCGAGTTATATTTAGATGACCTTATAAAAGTTGATAAGGCATTAGGTGGAAGAATAGCAGAGCGAACCAAAGGACATATTTATGAAATTAAAGGAATTAAAAATAATTATAGATTAAATAAAAAAGACTAATGTAAATACATACATCAGCCTTTGTGGTTATTATGTTACCCCTAAAATTCACACTTTAAGGGTAACATAATAACTCCAATAAAATCAAGAGAAAAGTATAAGAATATTGGAGGAATTTAAAGATGAACGTAAAGGACCAGGTAAAATTATTCAAAAATATAATAAAAAATGAATATAGTCATATTCAAGATACAGAGGCAGAAGATATAGAAAAAGCATATGTAGAGTATGGTGAATATACAGAAAAGAAAGTTAATATAATAGAACAATTAAAAGATCTTCTTTCAGATGAAGTATTTAATTTAGTTAATGAATTAGAGGAAATAAATTTAAATATATCATGTTTGGAACAAAGGCATTATTTTAAAGCAGGTGTAAAAGCTGGTATAAGTAATCTCAATTTTTTAAGTGAATATGATACAAAAATGTTGCTTTAAGTTATCTTGAGCTGTTGCTCTTTTTTGAGCAACAGGTAAATACTATACAAAAATATTGCTTTAATAGCTAACTAAATAATATTTATATGATTGGAGAATTTTAAAATGAGTATAGTTCAAACAATAAATGGATTTAATTTTTATTTTGAAATATTAGATTTTCAAGGAGATAATAAGAAATTTTATATTAATATTCATAGTTGTGATGAAAACCATAAGTTTAAAAACTTTATAGTGTATTTAAATAGACAATGGGTTAAAAGTATAGGAATGCAAGAGGTTAAAAAGGAGTTAGCAAAAGTATTTGAGAATCCTATTGATGTACCAAAAACTACATTAGAAGATTTATGGAGAATAGATTCGAAAATTAAACATTATAAAAGTATAAAATTGGAAAAGGACAATCAACTATATAGAAAAAGTATTAAAGATGAATTTAAAAAAATAGAGAATGTAGAGGTTACTCTTATTGAAAAATTTAAGTCTTTGAATACAGATGGCCAAGCAATGTTAATGAGCTACTTAGACGATTTAATGCTGCTTAATAAATATAGGTTAGGTGCATAACAAATGAGTAAGATAATGATAAGTTATAAAACAACACAAGAAAGAGAAAGGATCATTAAGGCTTTATCAACTGGTGTTAAGATAAAAAAGATTAGTAAGCCTTATAGAAAAGGATTTTATAAAAGGATATATATTGATATAGAATAGGTTACCACCATTAAGGGAGTAAGCTAATATTAAGGGGTTCGACATTAAGTCGAGCCTTATTATTTAAATAAAATGTAGTGTTAAATATATATTTACACCATAAAAGAAGTAGCAAAAGAATTTATAAAGCTAGGTTATAGAGTTATGGTAAAGAAATATCATCCTGATATAACCAAAGATAGTGGAGAGAAGATAAAAATTATAATGATGTAAAAAGTAAGTTAGATAGTATTTTATAAAACATATGTTTGTATTAAATTAATAAAAATGATATAATAAAGATATAGAAAAAAAGAATATTTTAAGTACCCTATCAGAGATGATGGAAGGCATTTTATAGAGCCACGGGAAACAATTATCAGTAATTATTACTGGTTTTGTTCCTGTGGCTTTTTTGCTTTTTAAAACATAGAAAGGAGAATTAATTTTGAATGATAAGGCAAGAGAAAAAAGAAACGCCTATATGAAAGAATGGCGTAAAAAGAATAAGGAGAAGATTAAAAAATATAATGAAGTTTATTGGGAAAAGAAGGCCAAAGAAGAGGTTTAAATTATCAAATAATAAATAAAGGAGCGTAACAAATGGTAAATGATAATCTACATAAAAGGGTTACTATTGATTTTGATAATAAAGAGATAGGACCAAATAAAATAAAAATGACTTTTTATAATAACAGAGTTTTGAGCAATGATGGACAATCATGTACTATGGATCCTAATTTAAGAGTATTAGGCTATAGTAAAGACGATATTGTATATAAAGCAGCAAAAGAAGTTTTAGAAGAAATGCTTAAATTAGTGAATGAAGGATTAGGGGAGGTATAAATAATGTTTGAATCAACAAAGGAATTAAAAATTAAATATTTTGATAAGATTAATGATGTTTTAAATAACTATGATGAAATGATTAAGAAGATTAACCATGTATTACTAGTTTATGGAATAGATTTTTATAAATTTTCACAAGGTCAAATAACATTAGAGTATATAAATAACCAAAGAAATAATTTACTTATAGATCTAAAAAATATTAATCAAGAAACATTTAGCAAAATTATAGAAAGTTTAAATAGCATTAGAAAAGATTATATAAAAGAATGTTTTCCAATAAAAGAAACTACAGATAAGTTGGAGTTAGAATTTATTGAGAAAGAATTATCTGTAATGAATTGTGATGAATTACAAGAATTTTATAAGAGTAATTTCTTAGATAAGAATAAGGTTAGGTTATTTGATATAGAGATTAAGAAAAGAGAGAATAGTGTAAATGATTCAGGAATTTCTATTGGAATTGTTAAAAATTTAAGAGAGACTTACACCATAGAAGATGAGGTTATAGATAATATTAATGAATGGACTAAATTTTTTGAGGGTGGTAGGCAAATTGTTTCTGGAGCATTAGTTTTAATTAAAGGATTTGATAATCAAGGTAAATTTATACCAGAGATAATTTCTCATAATGAAATAATTCAATTCACACAAGATTTCTATAGAAAACAAGCTACAAATAAAATAAATATTGTATCTATATTTTAAATGGTTATTTTTAATAATAAATGTTGCAATTGAAACTAATAATGTTGCAACAAAAAAATAAGGAATGTTGCATACTTTTTATTGGAGCGTTCCATTAGAGCGTTCCAATAAATCCAGTAATGAACTTAGAAAAACTTAGTATTAAAGTACATAATATGCTAACAAATGCTAAGGTTAAAAATTTAATATAATGAAGTAATTTACATAAAAAGGCTTATTATTTAGGAGGTTTAAGTATAAAAGAATGAAGATAGATATTAGTTCAATACAAGAAGATAAGCCAGTTAAGATTATGTTATTAATAGAGCATAAATATATAAATATAGTGTTCTTTTATAAAACAAACAAAACTACGAATAAAAGTTATATTGAAGTTAAGCAGCTATATTGCTCATATAATGGTTTGAATTATATTGATAAGTCAACTATAGAAATTTATTTTCAAAAAACTGGCTTTGGATATAGGAAGTTTTTTAAATGTCCTCATTGTGGCAAGAAAAGAAAATATTTATATCCAGTAGGAATTGGTTTATTTGCTTGTAGAGATTGTATAGAACGTAATGTATATGCTTATAGAACTAATATCTATGATGAAAATATAGAAAACATAATTAAATATAAAATTCTTATGAAGTTACTTAAGCTTAATTTTCATTTGAAGTTTATTTTACCAATGAATATAAATAATATTGATAAAAAAACAGTTAATATGTTCAACTTATTAAGCAATATACCTGATAAGCCTAAATATATGAGATGGAATAAATATGAGCTTATATGTAAGCAAATACACTTTCTATACTTCATATACTGGAAGGTAGTAAATGGAGATATGAAGGGATTAAAGGCAAAAGAATTAAGGGATATGTTAAATAAAAATAATGTTGAATTTGCTTATGACACAATAATATATCCTAGTTATAACTTAATTGAAGAGGGTGAGATTAATGACTAATGAGGAACTTGTTGTATTATATCAGCAAGGTGATAAAAGAGCATTAAATAGCCTAATAGAATGTAATAAGGGAATAATATATAAATTAGTTAATAAATTTTATGTTGAAAAAACTAATTCAATAGATAGGGAGGATTTAGAGCAAGAGGCAGCAATAGGATTAATTATAGCAGCTCAAAAATATGATGTTAATAATGAGAGAAAAGCTAAGTTTATTACTTATGCTATCCATTGGATATATCAAAGGATTCAAAGATTTATGGAACAGAAGAACACTAATAATGAAACAAGCTTAAATATTCATATAGGGGAAGATGAAGAAAATGAATTAATAGATACAGTTAAAGATATAGATTATTCTTATGAAAATGTAGAGGAAAGAATATACATACATCAGCTGCGGCAAGAACTTGAAAAAGTTATGAAGGAATATACTACTCTTCAAGAAAGAGAAATATTAAAGCTTAGAAGTGGTTGGGATTCTAATAATACTATGTCATTAAGCGAAGTTGCAGAATTATTTAATATAAATATTGGAAGAGTAAGAACAATTGAGGATAGGGCGTATAGAAAGTTAAGAAGAACCAAATGGGGAGAAAATAAGGCTAAAGAATTTTATGCAAGAAAAAGAATTGAAAGTATTTATAGTATAGATAAAACCATAGATAGTATAAATTTTGCTGATAAATATTTGTGTATGTAAGAGGTGATGAAATTGACTAAGGAAGAATTAATTATTAAAACAGAAAATCATATTAAAAATATTCCACACTTTAAAGAACAAATATCTAAGATCAATAAAAATATTGAAGAGTATCAAATAGAAATAAATAATATCAAGGATAAAATTAATATGCTAGAAAGAAATAAAGCTACTTTTGAAAGTCAAATACAAAAGCTTAAAAATAGCATGAAGCCATTAACAGAAGAAGAGCAAAAAATCATATGTTATAAGTATTTTGAAAATATATGTAATGCTAAGATAGGAAGTTTAATGGGATATAGCTCTGGATTCTGTAATAAAAGCAAAATTAGAAAAATATTATATGATATAGGAGAATGTTTATTTTGTTCAGAGATAATGCAAGATGGATTAGAGGACTAAATAGAGCTATAATATTGGTTTTATTATAAGGGTAGAAGATTTAAATTCTATCCTTTTATTTATAAACGTGAGGGCTATTATAATGGAAATAAGAGAATTATATAATATAAGACATGAGAGATATTTAAAAGCTATCAGTAATCCTAATTATGATAAATTACGTGTTAAGATAGATGATTTAAATTTAATACAATGTAAAGCAGATACAAAGGCAAAGATTAGAAAGCCATATAGAGATAAAATAACTTTATATACTGTATATAAGTTTTACATGAATTTAGGGATAGTATTTAGAGATAAAAATAAGAGATATTATACTATGGAAGAGTTAGAGCAGTTATTAATTAATTACTATGAAAAAAATAATATAGATTATAGAATTTAAATGAAATGAGTGATACTTAAAGAAAGATAGTTGAGCTTAGGTATTTAGAAGACAAAAAGTATACTTGGAAAGAGGTAAGTAGTATAGTTGTTTATAGTGAAATTTACTGCAGAAAGGTACTATTTGATAAGTGCTTAAAGATTTTATATGAAAATATAATAAAATTTAATAAACCGTATGGAATAAATTAAGTGTTTACTTTAATATGATATAAATAATGTAATAAAGTTTATTTTAAATAGAATTAAATTTATTTAAAATAATTTAAAATTATTTTAAATTAAAATGAAAAATGATATCATATGTGATATCATATTAGTATAATTAAGAATAAAAAAAATATTTTAAGTTAAAAATATAGTTGCGGGGGAGAGTTTGGTGGGACAATGTGAAAGACTTTATGAGAAAATAAAAAGCAATACCAAAGATGTTAAGTTTGAAGATATAGATAAATTACTTATAAATTATGGTGGCTTTATAAAGCGAGAAGGAAAAGGAAGTCATTTTGTATATAAACATCCAAAATTAAAAGGAATTCAAGATTATGTAACTATACCAAGAGCTAGACCAGTAAAAAAAGTTTATATTTTGAAGGCTTTAAGGTTATTTGAGCAAGTGATGAATTTTTAAAAGATTTTGTTGAAATAATCATTTTAGGAGGATATTTTTATGAGAATAAATAAAATAAAAGGAAATGACTATAAAGTTGAATTAATACAGAATACTGATGAGGGAGGATACTTAGCATATATTAGTCAATTAGACTGTTGGGGAGATGGAGAAAATCCAGAAGAAGCATATAATGATGTTGTTCAAGTTGCAGACGATATTATCAAGATGGCAATTGAAGATAATATTAAGATTCCAGTTCCAAATAATAAAATAGTAGAAGAGGAAAAGTGTAGTGGTAAGTTAAGTTTGAGAATACCAAAAACATTACATGCAGAATTAATAAAGAGAGCTGATAAAGAGTCATGTAGTATAAATCAATTAATGAATATGTATCTATCAATGGGGATAGGTATGGAATATGGAAAAGAGAAGTTTACTGTGAATATTGAATATAAAACAAATGCAGTCCAAGAATCATTAAAAAAAGACTCAAGTAATTGGATAAAGAATATAGAAAAAAATTTAGCTATGAAGGGGGTTATATAAATGAATAATAGAATAATAGATACTCAATTTTTTATGGAAAACATGGAATTTGAAAGAATAGTTAATGATATAAAAGCAGGGGAGATAAACTATGAGTTAAACTTACAATATTATATACATGATATAAATGAGAATACAGTATCATTAAAAGTAAAATGTGATTCAGGGTTTAGACCTAGTTTAATGTTTATAGCTAAATTTAGATATAATGTTGTTGTTGAATTTGAAAATGATATAACGGATGATGAAGTATATAAAAATATAAATGATATACTTGACTCTATTGGAAGTGAAATAAGTTGTTTGATTTCTATACTAACAAGAAGTATGGGAGGATCACCTTTGATAGTTCCACCGGTTGTAAATAAAATAAGTAGATTAGATGATTGTAACTAATTATTGAATTAGATTTTACGTTGAAAAAAGAGAGATTTTATTTTTATCTCTCTTTTTTATTTTATAAAATGTGCAATAAGTGTGCAATAGATTTAATTTTTGTACAAAATTATATAGCCTTAAAATAAATTTTAAGGCTAATAAATGGCTTAATTACTAGACTTAGAAGGTTATATCAAACTAACTTAAATTTATACTAATCGAATCCAAAGGTCGCAGGTTCGACTCCTGTTGGGTGTACCAATTTCAAG
>NZ_FQVM01000028.1 GCF_900129365.1 Clostridium fallax | reverse complement strand
GAAGCATCTTTAGAAAGTAGTTCTTCAATTATAAATATATTTAAAAATATTTTTCCTTTTTTAGAAAATATAATTGGTGATAATATAATAAATTTTTTAGTAAGAAAATCTGCTCATATTATTGAATTCTTAGTATTATTTTTAAGTTTATATTATGGATTTAATAAATATTTTAAGGATAGAAATAAGCTATTAAAACCTATAGTATATTCTTCAATAATTACATTTTTATATTCTTGTACTGATGAAATTCACCAAAAATTTATTCTAGGAAGGGATGGAAAGTTTAGTGATATTTTAGTAGATTTTATAGGTGTTATAATAGGAAGTTTAATTATATATTTATATAGAAAAGGTAAAGAAAAAAATAAAAAACTTATATATAAAAAATATTCATATTAAATTATAAAGGAAATCCTTCAATGAAAATTTCATCAAAGGATTTCTTGTTTTATTTTTTTATCAAATAATCTAGATTTTTAAAAGTATATCCTTCATTTTTTAAATCTGTTAATAAGGTGTCTAAAATATCTCTATTGGTATCAGAAACTGCATGTAAAAGAATTACAGAACCATTATAGATATTAGATTTTATTTTTTTCATTGCAAAGTCTTTAGATGGTTGGTCATTTATAAGCCAATCTTTATAAGCAAAACTCCAAAATATAGATGAATAGCCTAAATCTTTAGTCATTTTTAAAGACAATTCACTATATTTTCCCATAGGTGGTCTAAAGAATTTTGGCATATCAGAACCAGTAAGCTCTTTAAAGCTTTCTTCAACGGAGGTAAACTCTTTATTAAATTTATCTTTATCTGTTATTGAAGCCATTGATGGATGAGTATTTGAATGATTACAAACAAAATGTCCTTCCTCTACCATCCTTTTTATTAAATCAGGGTTTTGAGTAATATAAGGTTTTACAACAAAAAAAGCTGCTGGGACTTGATGTTTTTTTAATGTATCTAAAATAGAAGCGGTATTTCCATTTTCATATCCTTCATCAAAGGTTAAATATAAAACTTTTTCATCTGTATTTCCCATATAATAAGCATCATATTTTTCTAAAAAGTTAGCTCCTTCTGGTGCTGGAGAAGGTGGCAAATCTTTATTTTTTACATAATACCAATTTAATTCCTTAGAGTTATAATCAGATATACCAAAAGCATTGACACCTATATTAAAAGTAAGTAGTAGTGTTGTTAAAATAGAAATTATTAATTTAAACATAATATCACCTCCTATATTATTTTTAGCTTTAATTTAACAATCATTAAATTTTTTCATGGATAAAAAACCATTTTATGTTTTATAATCTCTATCTTTGTTGAAATAAAATTAATACTAGAGTATAATTTTAAAGGATATTAATAAGTATATTAAGAAAGGACTGTACATAAATGAAATTAGGAATAGTAGGATTGCCAAATGTAGGTAAAAGTACTTTATTTAACGCAATAACTCAAGCAGGTGCAGAATCTGCAAATTACCCATTCTGTACTATAGAACCAAATGTTGGAGTTGTTAGTGTTCCAGATAAAAGATTAGATGTTTTACAAAAAATTTACAATTCAAAAAAGAAAGTTTATGCAGCTGTAGAGTTTTATGATATAGCAGGTCTTGTTAAAGGCGCTAGTAAAGGTGAAGGTTTAGGAAATAAGTTCCTATCACATATAAGAGAAGTTTCATCAATATGTCATGTTGTAAGATGCTTTGACGATAGCAATGTTGTTCACGTTGAAGGAAATGTAGATCCTATAAGAGATATACAAACAATAAACTTAGAATTAATCTTTTCAGACCTTGAGGTTTTAGAGAGAAGAATGGAGAAAACTGTAAAGCTTGCAAGATCAGGAGATAAGAAGGCTAAAATGGAATATGAGCTTATGGAAAGAATAAAGACTCATCTTGAAGCTGATAAACCAGTAAGAACATTAGAAGTTACAGATGAAGAAAAAGTTTTTGTGAAGAGTTTATTTTTATTAACTTCAAAACCAGTTCTTTATGTTTGTAATATATCAGAAGAGGATTTAGTTTCTGGAAACTTTGAAAATGAATATGTAAAAAAAGTAGAAGAATTTGCAAAAGCTGAAAATTCAGGAATAGTAGTAGTATCTGCTAAAATAGAAGAAGAACTATCAGGTCTTGATGAAGAAGAAAAGCTTGAAATGCTTAAAGAATATGGATTAGAAGAATCAGGATTAGATAGACTAATAACAGCAAGCTATAGTCTTCTTGGTCTTATGAGCTATTTAACAGCAGGAGTTCAAGAAGTTAGAGCTTGGACAATAGTAAAAGGAACTAAGGCACCACAAGCAGCAGGAAAAATTCACTCAGATATAGAGAGAGGATTTATAAGAGCTGAGGTTATAGGATTTAATGATTTAGTAGAATGCGGTTCAGAAGCTGCAGCAAAAGAAAAAGGCTTATATAGATTAGAAGGAAAAGAATATGTAATGGAAGATGGAGATGTAGTTAACTTCCGTTTCAATGTTTAGTTTATATAAATTATAATAAAGTATACTCTAAAAAGGTTAAGTTTAGAAATTTTTTGTTTCTTTATCTTAACCCTTTTTTTATATAATTTTTAAATAGTTCATCTCAAGTTCAAATAATTAATATTTTATTATTATTTTAAATATACTGGAATATTATTATTTTTAAGTATTAAAGTTTATTAATATATCAATAAAAAAGCATATATACTTAAAAAATAATATCTACACAGATTAGTAGCTAAGAAAAGATATTTAAAAGAGTAAAAAAAGTGAATTTAGATAATTTACCTTTGTTGTAATTAAATTTTTTAATTGTTACTATGTTTGTGAAAAGTAATTTGAGAGGTGATATAAATGAGTAAAAAACTAAAAAAAATAGTTTCACTCCTAGCAATAGTAACTGTATTGGGTATTGCAGGCATAGGATGTGGAGAAAGTAAGGAACAAGTACAAAATAATAATGAAGGTACAAAAACAGAAGAAAAACAAGATGCAAATTCAAATACTGAAAAAGTGTTTAAAATAGGAGATTCAATTACAATAGATAATATGGTTTTAACTATTACTGATTTTCAAGAAACAGCTGGTGACTCTAATAATGTACCTAAAGATGGAAATAAGTTTGTAGTTGTATATTTAAATCTTGAAAATAAAGGAAAGGAAAATATAAAATATGATCCTTTAAACTTTAAAATTAAATGTACAGATGGAACTTTAATAGGAGAATCTCTAAGTACATTAGATGGAGTAGAGGCATTAAAGGCAGGAGAACTATCACCAGGATCAAGTGTTTCAGGTACAATAGCTTATGAAGTACCAAAATCTGATACTGGGTTAAATTTAATATTCCAAGATCCAGATTTTGCAAATAATGCAAAAATAACTATTGATTTAAAGAAATAAGATATACTCTAATATATTTTAGTTAAAAATATTAATTTACATATTTAAGAAATATATATTTTCATTTTGTACAGGTTAAATGTATTTTTAAAAGTCATGTTATAAAATACTTGATTTATAATATGACTTTTATTTTTAAAATTAAATTTTTTAATTTATTATAAACTTTTTAAGGATTATTAAGAGATAATAAAGTGATAAATAAAAGAAGAGATAGTACAAATGTACTATCTCTTCTTTTGGCGGGAGTATGTAGGAATCGAACCTACCCATCGTGGTCCTAGCACGACAACACGGTTTTGAAGACCGGCAAGAACACCAGCTCTTATCTACCCCCATGTACAAACTTATTTTACAAAACAAAATGGAAACTGTCAAATAATATTTTCATACATAAAATAAAATATATTTTAAATTTTGTTAATATATAGATAAAAAATAAAAAAAATAAAGGTTTTTTAAAATTTTTATAGAATATATTATAGCAAGATAAAGAAAAGTAGTTGAAAATATGGGCTTTAATGGTGTAAATTAATTATATGAAAATTATATTTAAGTTACATATATAATTATTGTTTTTTTATGATAATATTAATAAAGAATATTATATAGTATTTATTTAAATATAATTTAAGATATTTTATAATAGTTTTGTTCATTGTTTTTATTCTTTATAATAAGAAATACTTGGTTTTAGTAATATTTATTTTATTGAACCTTAAATAAGCAGTGTGCATATAACTTAATAGATTAAATAGAAATATGAGGAGTAAAAATATGGAATTTAAACATGTATCAGTTTTACTAAATGAATGTATTGAAGCCCTAAATATAAAAGAAAATGGAATATATGTAGATTGTACATTAGGTGGAGCTGGCCATTCATCAGAAATTGTAAAAAATTTATCAAAGAAAGGTAGACTTATAGGTATAGATCAAGATACTGATGCTTTAAAGGCTGCTAAAGAAAGGCTAAAAGATTATGGCAATGTAACCTTTGTACATAATAATTTTTATAATATAAAAGAAATAATAGAAAACTTAAATATAGAAGCTGTAGATGGAATTTTAATGGATCTTGGTGTGTCTTCATATCAGCTAGATACCGGTGAAAGGGGATTTAGCTATATGAAAGATGGTCTTTTAGATATGAGAATGAATAGAGATGACTATCTATCTGCTCATGATGTAGTAAATAATTATAGTGAAGAGGAACTTTATAAGGTTATAAAAGAATATGGAGAAGAAAAATTTGCGAAAAGAATCGCAAATTTTATAGTTAAAGCAAGAGAAAAAGAGGAAATAAAAACAACTTTTGAATTAGTAGATATTATAAAGGCTGCTATACCAGCAAAGGCAAGGAGAGAAGGACCACATCCTGCAAAAAGAACTTTTCAAGCAATAAGAATAGAAGTTAATGGTGAGCTTAGAATCTTAGATAAGGCTATTAGGGATGGTGTTGAAAAGTTAAATAAAGGAGGAAGAATAGCAATAATAACATTCCATTCTTTAGAAGATAGGATAGTTAAAACAGTATATAAAGATTTACAAAATCCATGTACATGTCCTAAAGAATTTCCTATATGTACTTGTGGTAAAAAGCCTACAGTTAAATTAATAACAAGAAAACCTATAGACCCTTCAAAAGAAGAAGTAGAAATGAATCCAAGAAGTAGGAGTGCAAAGCTTAGAGTTTTAGAAAAATTATAATTTATAAGTTATAAATAGATGGGGATGTGAATAAATTGGAAGTAAAGGAAGGAAAGTTTACAAAGGGTAATAATGCTTTAAATCCTAAAAAAAGAGTTAGTACTAAAGAAAAAGATCTTCAATATGAAAAACTTAAGAAAGCTAGAAAAAACAGAGCTAATAGATTAAATAAGAAAAAGAAAACATCAAGAAAATCTATAGGCCTTATTATAGTTATGATATTTGCCATAGGAGTAACTGTAATAGGTCGTGATGCAAGAGTTTTTAATATGCAGAAAAAGTTATCTAATATTGAAAAAGATATCAAAAATATGGTTGTAGAAAATGAAGCATTAAAAGTAAACTTATTGAAAGCTAGTTCAATTGAAAATGTTAAATCTGTTGCACAATCCAAATTACAGATGACAACTCCTAATAAGGACAATGTTATTAAGATTCCTAATAAAGAAAATATAGTTATAGCTAAAGATAAAAGTGACAATGATAAAAAATCGAATTTTTTACAGAAAATTAAGGATGCACTAATCAAATAAGTGCATCCATAGCTTTTTTAGCGGAGGTATAACTGGTGAGTAAGAGAATTTACCGAGATAATGCAACTATTAAGAAGAGAATGTGGGTAACAGTTATATTTCTATTAACTATTTTTTTAGTTTTAACTTGTAGATTAACTTACGTGATGATTTTTAAAGGAAAAGAACTTTCAAAAAAAGCTGTAGAGCAGTGGACAAGTGAAGTTAGAATTGATGCAAGAAGAGGAAAAATTTTAGATCGTAATGGAGAAGAACTTGCAGTATCTGCCAATGTATATAGAATAGATTTTGATTTGAATTCTATTAGAAGCTATCTAAAGAAAAATGAATTAAACTATGAAGATATAGCTACTAAAATAGCTGAAGCAGTAGATATGGAAACTGAAGATGTGGTGAAAAAATTAGATACAAGACTGCCAAGTGGAGATGTTGCTGGAGCTGCAACTTTACTTAGAAGAATTGAAAAGGATAAGGCAGATAAAGTTAGAGATTTAAATATAAAAGGTGTTATAGTGTCCCCAGATACTAAGAGATATTATCCTAATGATAATTTTTTATCTCATGTTTTAGGGTCTACTAATGTAGATGGTAAGGGGTTAACTGGTATAGAACTTCAATATAATGATGTGTTATCTGGAAAACCTGGGGTAAGAATGGCTGAAATAGATAAAAGAAGTGACGAATTGCCATATACAATATCTACTTTTACAGCACCTGAAAATGGTAGTGATTTAATATTAACTATTGATGAACAAATACAATTTTTTGCAGAAAAAGCAGCTGATATAGCATTAAAGGATAATAAGGCAAAAACAGTTAGCGTTATAGTTATGGATCCTAATAATGGAGAAATCTTAGCAATGAGTAATAAGCCAGATTTTAATCCTAATACTCCTTATGAAGGAGCAGAAAATTTTGAGGGAAAAAATTCTATGGATAAACTTCAAAAAATGTGGAGAAATAGATCTGTAAGTGATTCTTTTGAACCAGGATCTATATTTAAAGTTATTACAGCTATTGCAGGACTAGAGGAGAATGTAGCAGATAAAGGAGAAACCTATGTTTGTGGAGGAAGTACTACAGTACAAAATAGAAGAATAAAGTGTTGGAAATCTGGAGGTCATGGAACTCAAAGTTTTAGTGACATATTAAAAAATTCCTGTAATGTTGGATTGATTCAATTAGGACAAAGTATAGGAAAAGAAAAATTAAATGAATATATAAAAAAATTTGGTTTAGGAAAAAAATCTGGAGTGGATCTTCCAGGAGAAGCTAAAGGTATAATAAAGGCAACAAAGGATATTACAGAGATAGATTTAGCTACCATATCTTTTGGACAAACTGATACTGTAAATCCTATTCAATTTTTAACTGCTTTTAATGCTATAGCTAATGGAGGGACTCTTATACAACCTCATATAATGAAAGAAGTTGTTCATACTGGAGAAAATGGAGAAAAGGTAGTAGAAAAGAATTTTAAACCTAAAACTGAGAAGGTTGTAAGTGAAGAAAAAACAAAAATATTAAGAGAATATTTAGAAAGAGTGGTTACAGAAGGTTCTGCTAAAAATACTAAAATAGAAGGATATACTATTGGAGGCAAAACAGGAACAGCTCAGAAAGTTAATCCTGAAAATGGTACTTATGAAGCAGGAAAATATATTTCATCTTTTGTAGCTATGACTCCTATAGATAAACCTAAAATCACCATAATGATATCTATAGATGAGCCTAGTACAGGAGTTTATTATGCAGGACAAATTACAACTCCTATAGCAAAAATGCTATTTACAGATATATTTAATTATTATGGTGAAAATATTCCAAAAGATGAAGTGGAAGAGAAAAAAATATTAATTCCTGATGTGAGAGGAATGACTATTAAAGATGGTAAAAAACTTTTAATAGATTCTGGATTAGAATTTGATATAGAAGGTAATGGAGAACTAATTACAGATATTAATCCAAAACCAGGCTATTCTGTTAAAGAAGGGACTAAGATAAATCTTTACAGTGAAGAAACATCAAATTATAATAAAGATGTAGTTGTGCCAGATTTTATAAATAAATCTAAAGAATCTACAATGAAAATTTTAGAATCTTTAGGTTTAAAAGGTAAATTTGAGGGGAATGGTACAACTATTATTGAGCAGAGCATAAAAGCTTATGAAACAGTCACAAAGGGAACCACAATTAAGTTTAAACTTAGTGAGGAACTAGGAGATTAGTAGCATGTGACTTTGTCACATGCTACTATTTTGTTTATAATGTAATAGTAAAAAAATAGGGTGCATATATTTAAGGAGATGAAGAAATGAACTTAAAAAAAATATTAACAGGAGTTGATTTTAAGGTAATCAAAGGAGATATATCAAAAGAAATATCAAATATTACTCAAGTCGATTCTGAAGTTCATGAAGGATCGCTATATATTTGTGTTAAAGGTAGTAGATTTGATGGACATAAATTTGCAAAAGAAGCAGTAAAAAGAGGAGCAAAGGCAATACTTTGTGTTGATGATGTAGATGTAGAATCTGATGAAGTCACAATAATTAAGGTTTTAGATATAAGAAAAGCAATGGCTATTGCAGCATCTAACTTTGAAGAAAACCCATCATCAAAATTAAAATTAATTGGAATTACAGGGACTAATGGAAAAACAACATCTGCTTTTATAATTAAGGATATTTTAGAAAAGGCAGGATATAAAGTAGGTCTTATAGGCACTATTGCAAACTATATAGGAGATAAAGTAATTACTTCTCAAAGAACAACTCCTGGTCCTATAGAACTTCATAAATTATTTAAAAAGATGGTTGATGAAGATGTTAAATATTGTGTAATGGAGGTTTCATCTCATTCTTTAGATCAAGATAGAGTTTATGGATTAAATTTTCAATGTGGAATTTATACAAATTTAACAAGAGACCATTTAGATTATCATAAAACTTTTGAAGAATATTATAAAGCTAAATTTAAGCTATTTAAGATGTCTAAATATGCTATTGTAAATATAGATGATTCTTATGGAGAAAGAATAGTTAAAGATATAAAAGAATTAAATAAAAATAAAAAGATAATAACATATGGAATAACTAATGATTGTGATATAAAGGCATGTCATATAATTGGTACTGAAAAAGGTTCAAGTTTTAATGTTAAAATTAAAGATAAAAATTATAATACTTTTATTGATATAGCAGGAGATTATAATGTTTATAATGGATTAGGTGCAATAGGAGCCTGTTTAGAACTTGGAATTAATAGTAAATATATATTTGATGGATTAAAAGATGTTGTTGTTCCAGGAAGATGTGAAGCTGTTGGATGTGAATTTAATCTTCCTTTTGAAATAATAATAGATTATGCTCACACTCCAGATGGACTTGATAAAATACTTAAAACTGCTAGAGGATTTACTAAAAATAAATTAATTTCTGTTTTTGGATGTGGTGGAGATAGAGATAAAATCAAAAGACCTATAATGGGACAAATAGGAAGTAGTTTAAGTGATATTGCTATAATAACATCAGATAATCCAAGAACAGAGGAACCTTCTCAAATAATAAAAGAAATAACTGAAGGCATTAAAAGTGACAACTTTATAGTTATAGAAAATAGATATGAGGCTATAAAAAAAGCTATAGAAATAGCTAAAGCAGGAGATGTAATAGTAATTGCTGGTAAAGGTCATGAAACTTATCAAGTTTTAAGAGATAAAACCATTGATTTTGATGAAAGAAAAGTAGTAAAAGAAATTCTAAATAATTATGAGGTGAGAAAATAAATGCTTACGTTAAATGAGATTTTAAAAGCTACAAAAGGAGAAATAATAATTGATAAAGGATATAAATCCTTTAAAAGTTTATCTACAGATACGAGAAAAATTGAAAAAGATAGTATATTTGTTGCTTTAAAAGGCGAGAATTTTAATGGAAATAAATTTGCTGAAGAGGCAGGTGAAAAAGGTGCATCTATAGTTATTGTTGATGAATTAGAGTGGATTTCACAAAATATTAAATCAACAGTAATAAGAGTGAAAAACACTAGGGATGCTTTATTAGATCTTGCAAAATTTTATAGAGAAAAACTAGGAGTTAAGATTATAGCGGTAACAGGTTCTACAGGTAAAACTTCAACTAAAGATATATTAGCAGCTCTTCTTAGCAAAAAATATAAAGTTTTTAAAACTAAAGGTAACTTTAATAATGAAGTAGGGCTTCCTTTAATGATTTTTAGTATGGATGAAAGTTATGATATTGCAATATTAGAAATGGGTATGAGTAATTTTAATGAAATTCATAGACTTGCAAACGCCGGAAGACCAGATATAGCTTTAATAACCAATATTGGAATTTCCCATATAGAAAATTTAAAAAGCAGAGAAAATATATTAAAAGCTAAAATGGAAATTACAGACTTTTTTAATAAAGATAGTGTTTTAATTGTAAATGGTAATGATGATTTACTTAAAAATTTAAAATCTTCAAAATATAAAATAATAAAAACAACTATTAATGGTAATGGAGATATTAATGGAGAAAATCTTAAAGTAGGAATTAAAGAAAGTTCCTTTATTATAGAACTTAAAAATAAAAGAAAAGAATTTACTTTACCACTACCAGGAAAGCATAATATAGAAAATTGTCTTCTTGGAATAGCTGCAGGACTTAATTTAGGTTTATCTATAGAAGAAATGGAAGAAGGACTTAAAAATTTAGAAAAAACATCTATGAGATTAGAGATATTAAATACAAAATCATTTACAATTGTGAATGATTGTTATAATGCAAGTCCATCATCAATGAAGTCTTCAATAGATACAGTAAAAAGCATTAATGGAAAAAGAAAAATTGCTATATTAGGAACTATGAAAGAACTTGGAGAGTTTTCTTATGAAGCTCATAAAGAAGTAGGTGAGTATGCTAAAAACAATGATATAGATATTATTATGGTTTGTGGGGATTATTCAGAAGGTTTTGTAGAAGGCTTCTCTAAAGATACAGCATATAAATTTGAAAATAAAGAAGATCTTATAAAAGCTTTAAAAGATAAAGTAAAAGAAAATGATGTAATATTAGTTAAAGCATCAAGAGCAATGAAGTTTGAAGACATTACAAAAAAACTGCTAGATTTAGCTGCTAATGAGGGAGGTGAAGCTACTCATTAAGAGTAGCTAAAAACTTATGAATAGTTTATCAATAAATACAATATTAATAACAATTTTTATAAGCTTATTAAGTACTGCAATTTTAGGTCCTATTATAATTCCATTACTTCATAAATTAAAGTTTGGACAGAATATAAGAGAAGATGGTCCGAAAAGCCATTTGAAAAAATCAGGAACTCCAACTATTGGAGGATTAATTTTTATTTTTGCAACTATAATTACTATGTTAATTGTATTACCTTACTTTCAAAATGTTAGAGATTTAAAAGATGAGGCTATGGTAGCTTTATACTCATTTATAGCTTTTGGATTTATTGGATTCTTAGATGATATTTTAAAAATAATACATAAAAAGAATCTAGGCCTAAGAGCTTGGCAAAAAATGATTTTAATTTTAATAGTTTCCTTAGCAATAGCTTATTATGGAAAAGTTTATTTAGGAACAGACATAGATATACCATTTACTAATATAGCTATTAATTTTGGGAAATTTTATATGATATTTATAGTATTTTATTTTGCAGGAACTACTAATGCTGTAAATTTAACTGATGGATTAGATGGATTGGCAACTTCAATAACTGTTTTAGTAATGACTTTCTTTGCAATAGTTTCTATTAATATGAGTCATTATAGTTTAGCGGTATTTTGTATAGCTTTAGTGGCAGCTCTTTTAGGTTTCTTAAGATTTAACGCTTTTCCAGCAAGAGTATTTATGGGAGATACAGGATCTTTAGCTTTAGGGGGAGCAGTAGCTGCAGTAGCAATGATGCTTAGACTTGAAGTTATGGTTGCTATAGTAGGAATAATCTATGTAATCGAGACTTTATCTGTAATAATTCAGGTAACATCTTTTAAATTAACAGGAAAAAGAGTATTTAAAATGGCTCCTATACATCACCATTTTGAGCAGCTTGGATTTAAAGAAACTAAAATAGTTACAATATTTTCCGTAATTACAGTTATCTTCTGTATTATTGGATTTATATCTTTATAGTTTAAAATAGTTATTTTTTATTAAAGTTTTTATCAAAAAACATTGTTAGCTTTTTAAAGTACTTCTTTAGGAGGAGGATAATTTGAAAAAAGTAAAAAGAAAAATGGGTAAGATAGATTATATAACCTTTTATACTATATTTTTACTTTTGGCTATAGGAGTAGTTATGGTATATAGTGCTAGTTCTTACTATGCAATTATACAAAAAAATGATAGTATGTATTTCTTAAAAAGGCAGCTTATATGGGCTGTTTTAGGAGTTATAGTAATGTTTTTTATGATGAGTTTAGATTATCATAAATTAAGAAAATATACTATGATAGCATTAATAGGGTGTGTTCCACTTCTTCTATTAGTATTTTTATTTAAGGATGCTAATGGAGCATATAGATGGATAAGACTTGGCCCCCTATCTTTTCAGCCATCAGAACTTGCTAAATATGTTATAGTTTTATTTTTAGCAAATGGTATTGTAAATAGGGGAGAAAAAATTAAAAATCTAAAAGAAGGGGTTTTTTACTTTTTAATGGTTTCTGGATTTTATGCAGGCCTTATTCTTGCTGAAAAGAACTTAAGTATAGCATCAGTAATAATGATAGTTACATTTATAATGCTATTTGTAGGAGGAGCTAGAAGTAAGCATCTTTTTGGATTAGTTTTACCTGCATTAATTTCTTTAGGATTTTTATTTATTTTTACTTCTTCATATAGAAGGGCTAGACTTTTAAATTTTTTAGACCCTTGGCAAGATCCTGCAAGGCATGGATATCAACTAATTCAATCTTTTTATGCTTTAGGAGCTGGAGGGGTAACTGGTCTTGGTCTTGGTCAATCAAGACAAAAAACATTATATATGCCAGAACCTCATAATGATTTTATCTTTTCTATTATAGGAGAAGAGTTAGGATTAATAGGTTGTGTTGTAGTTATAACTCTTTTCATAGTTTTTGTATTTAGAGGTATAAAAATAGCAATTGAAGCTAGGGATTTATATGGAACTTTACTTGCAACAGGCATTACATCAATAATTGCAGTGCAAGCTTTAATAAATATTGCTGTTGTAACTGGATCTATGCCAGTTACTGGAGTACCTTTACCTTTTATAAGTTATGGAGGTACTGCTTTAGTTATAAATATGATGGCTATGGGAATTCTTTTAAATATTTCAAGACAAAGAGAAAAAAAATTCAATTAATGTAAATTTTTTAAGAATAAAAGATTATTTTTTTATTATTTTATTTTATAATAGAAAAATAATCTTTATTTTTTTAATTAAAATTATTGATTTTAAATATTAAATTTATGAATAAAATAAACTTACTTATTTCATGGTAAAATATATGCAAAGGTATTATAATCATGGTATTATAATAATATATATCTAAAATTTATGAAAAAAGGTGAGTTGTGGAGAACGAAGATGGAAAATAAAGCGAATGAATTTATATTACAGAGAAAAAAGAAGAAAAAAATTAAGAAGATAATCACTTTAGGAATTTTATTTTTATGTATTTTCATAATTTTTTTATTTAAAGCACCACTATTTCAAATACATACTGTAAAGGTGGAAAATAATAATATTATAGATTCTAATGAAATAATAAAGCTATCAAAAATTTCCAATACAAATAATATATTTTATTTAAATATTAAGGATACAATAAAAAATGTAAAAAGAAATCCATACATTTCACAGGTATCTATAAAAAGAGTATTACCAGATAAAATTATTATAAATGTTACTGAAAAGTCAGCAGCTTTTTATGTGAATATAGATGGCGAGTATTATATTCTTAATGATGATTTAAGAATACTTGAAAAAAAGGTAGAACTTAATACTGAAAATTTACTTGAAATTAAAGGGATAGATATTAAGTCTCAAGATGTTGGTGAAATAATAACTAATAATGAAAAGCAAATAAAATTAACTAAAGAACTCTATGAAATTCTTAGTAATAATGTCAGTAATATAAAATTTACTAGTATGGATATATCTAATCTTTACAACTTAATTTTATATAGCGGAAATGTTCAAATAAAGCTAGGAAATGATGAAGAGCTTAAAGATAAAATAAATAAAGCAATAAATATTTTAGAAAGTAAAGATGTTAATTTAACAAAAGGATATATTGATTTAAGTTTTAAAGGAAATACTGTAATTAAACAAGAATCTTAGGAGGAGGAATAATGAAAAAGTTTTTGTCTCAAATTGTGGTAGCAATAGTTTGTGCTATATTAGGGTTTTTATTAGCATATCAATTTAAAGTATTAAATAATAAAGAAAAAAATGTTGCTGAAACCTATGATAAAAGCGATTTAGTTTCAGAAGTTGAAGCTTTAAAAAAGGAAAAAGAAGATTTGCAAATGCAGAATAAAAATTTAGGTGAAGAATTAAAAAAGATAGAGGATGAATCTACACAAACTGGTGATCTTACAAAAGAGATAAAAAAACAGTTAGATACAAGTAGAATGATTCTTGGTACTGTAGGAGTTAAAGGCCCAGGAATAATATTATATCTTACTCCTAAATCTCCAGTATTTACAGCAAATAATGCTGAGTATATTGGTGAAGAAGAACTTGTATATCTTGTGAACCTATTAAATTATTCTGGAGCAGAAGCTATTTCAATAAATGATATAAGAATTACTGCTCAAATGGGAATAAAAACAGCAGGAAACTATATAAGAATAGGAAAGCAAAATAAAATTGCACCAAAGGATAGAGTTGTTATAAAGGTAATAGGAAATAGAGTCACTCTTCAGGGAGGATTAGAATTTGGTGATGCTTTAAATTATGGTGTTCTTGTAAATTATGATAAAAAAATAGAAAGAAAAGATGACATAGAAATAGGAAAGACAAATGAAGGGTTTAATACGGAATTTATTAAACCAGTAGAATAAAGAGGTGTATGTATGATAGCTTTTATTGGATTGTTAATAGGAATAATTATAGGATTAAAGTGGAATTTTAATATACCAAATAATTTTTCGCCTTATATGTCAGTAGCTATACTTGCTTGTCTAGATTCAGTCTTTGGGGCTATTAGAGCAACCTTAGCAAAAAACTTTCAAGCAGATATTTTTATTTCAGGTTTTTTTGGAAATGCTGCATTAGCTGCAGGTCTTGCATACTTAGGAGATAAACTAGGAATTCCAATATATATTGCAGCAGTTATAGTATTTGGTGGAAGAATATTTGATAACTTTGCAATAATTAGAAGATTGCTTATTGAAAAGGCAAGAAACAAATAATGAGGTGTTCATATGAAAAATAACGAAGCTACAGTGTTTGTTTTCATAGCCTCCATAATTATGGGTGTACTTATATCTTTAAATTTAAATGTAAAAAATCAAAATAAATATGTTCCTTTAAGTTCCAAAGAATATCAAGAAGCTTTAAATAAAAGGAATAAATTATATAAAGACATATCAGAATTAAAGCATGATAATACTGATTTAAAACAAAAAATTAATAAATATAAATATGATGATGAGAAAAGTGATAAACTTATAAATGATATAAAATTAGAAGTAAACAATAACGACATTTTAGCAGGATTAACTGCTGTAAAAGGTGAAGGAATAAAAATGGTTATTAAAGATGCTTCTAATGAATTTCCGGAATATGTAAAAGATTTTGCTTTTACAAGAGTATTACATGATTATGATATGATGAATGTAGTTAATGAACTTAAAAATGTAGGTGCTGAGGCTATTTCAATAAATAACCAAAGAGTTGTAGAAAATACATCTATATTTTGTAGTGGTCCATTTTTAGAAATAAATAAAGTAAACACTCCGGCACCTTTTTATATATATGCTATTGGAGATCCTGAAATAATGGAGCAGAATCTAATGAATTCTGATAGTTATATTAAGAAATTGCTTAATAGAGGTTTACAAATTAAAATAACCAAGGAAAAAGATTTAACAATATCTGCATATATAGGTAAACTTCCTACAGATAATTTAACAAATTTTATTAAATAAATTAAATGTTTTTATTTAACTTTGAAGGAATTTCGTAATTTATGAAGAATATATAGCATTAGATGAGTATGGAAAGGGAGATAATAGATGGATATAGAAGATAATATATCAAATATACTTTCAACCATACCTCAAGATGTAACTTTAATTGCTGTTTCAAAAACTAAACCTATAGAAGATCTAAAAAGAGCTTATGCTGTAGGAATTAGAGATTTTGGAGAAAATAAAGTTCAAGAACTTGTAGAAAAATGTGATTCTTTAGATAAAGATATTAGATGGCACTTTATAGGAAACTTGCAAACTAATAAAGTTAAATATTTAGTTGATAGGGCTTACCTAATACATTCATTAGACAGCATAAAGTTACTTAATGAGATTGAGAAAGTATATGGTAAAAAAAATAAAGTTGCAGAGGTATTAATTGAAGTCAATATTGGGAGAGAATTATCTAAAGGTGGCGTTTTAGAAGAGAATCTAAATGAACTTTTGGAAAATGTGGAATTATGTAAATTCGTAAAAGTTAGAGGCCTTATGGCTATTATACCTAAAGGTGATGACAAAAGCTGTAGATTATATTTCAGAGAAGTTAAAAAAATCTGGAATACTTTAAAAAATAAAGAAATTAAAAATGTAAAAATGGAAATTCTTTCAATGGGGATGACACATGATTATAAATTAGCTATTGAAGAAGGTTCTAATATGGTTAGAATAGGGGAAGGAATTTTTGGAGCTAGAAACTACAATAAATAATTAGGAGGAAAATAAAATGGCAAAGATGTTTAGTAAGGTAAAAGAAATATTAGGATTTGAGGATTATAATGACGAATATGATGAATTAGATGAACTAGATGAAGAGGAAGAAGATGAAGAATTAATAGAACCTGTATTACCTAAAAAGAATAATCAATCAGGAAAGGTGGTTAATATACACACAGCAGTTTCTGCAAAGGTTATGATAATAAAGCCAACTAGTTTTGAAGAAGCACCAAATATTTGTGATGCATTAAAAAATAGAAAGATAGTAGTTGTAAATACTACTGGTCTTGAAACAAAGATAGCGCAAAGATTACTAGATTTTATGAGTGGTTCTTGTTATGCATTAACAGGAGAATTACAAGAAATAGAGAGAGGTGTATATATTTTATCACCATCAAATGTTGAGGTTTCAAATGAACTTAAATCTGAACTTTCAACAAAGGGGATCTTTAACTGGACAAAATAGTTAGGGGTGATGACAATAGTATTATTTTTTATGATAATAGTTCAACTATGCAATGTTTTAGAAATGTCTATTTTATTAGAAGTTATACTTTCTTTATTTCTTAGGGGAAAAGAAAGTAAAGTATTAAATTTTTTAAAAGCTTTAACTAGTCCTATTGTAATGCCTTTTAAAAAACTTCAAGATAAGTTTTTTAAAGGGCTTACAGTTGATTTTTCACCATTTTTTGCTTTAGTTTTAATTTCTTTTATAAGGAGATTAGCTGTATGTCTTATAGTTTAAAATTAAAAGAAATGAAAGAATTATTAGATCTTAAAGATGAAGATGATATATCTTCTCTTTATAATAAATATTTAGCAGCAAAAAAAAGTGGTAGAAGAATTGTTACTAATTATTTTTATGCTCCTAATATATATGATAAATTAAAAGTTAATTCTAATAAACTTAGTCTTTCAGTTGAAAGCTATGGAGGAGTAGAGGATGCTGAAAAAAGATTAATAGCTTTTAATTACGAAGATTCTATAGAGAATTGGCCGCTTATTTGTATAAAAATAATAACTCCTAAAAAATTCAATAATTTATCTCATAAAGATTATTTAGGTGCTATAATGGCCTTAGGAATTGAAAGAGGTAAATTTGGAGATTTAAGAGTTAAAGAAAATCAATGTTATATTATGATTTTAGAAGAAATAGGTTGGTATGTAGTTTCTAACTTAACTAAAATAGGAAAGTTAGGTTGTACATGTCAAGTTGTTGAAGATTTAAAAGAGATACCATTATTAGAATTTGATAATTTAACAATACAATCTTCATCTTATAGGTTAGATAGTATTGTTTCAGCTTTAACAAAAAAATCTAGGAAAGATTCAGTAGAGTTAATATCTTCAGGTATGGTTATGGTAGACTATTTAGAAATTAGAAATAAAAGTTTTGAAGTTAAAGAAAATAATAGAGTTACAATTAGAAAATGTGGTAAATATATAATAAAAGAACTTTTAGGTGAAACAAAAAGTGGGAGATACAAGATTTTAGTTAATAAATTTATTTAGGTAGAGGTGAACATAATGAGATTAACTCCAATGGAAATAAACAATAAGGAATTTAAGAGGGTTTTAAGAGGATATAGTGCAGAAGAAGTAGATGAGTTTTTAGATAAAGTTGTAGAAGACTATGAAGAGTTATATAAAGAAAATTCCATATTAAAAGAAAAGCTAGGAGCAATTAATGATAAGGTAGACCATTACTCAAAAATTGAAAATACAATACAAAATACATTGCTTTTAGCGCAAAATACTGCAGAACAAGCAAAAGCAAATGCTCAAAAAGAAGCAGACATAATTGTTAAAAATGCAAATGAAACAGCACAAAAAATTCTTGATAAGGCACATAATGATGTTATTCAAATCAGTGATGAATATGACAGACTAAAACAAGAATTTGTAAGATTTAGAGCAAAATTTAGAAACTTTATGAATACCCAACTAGAAACCTTTGATGATTTGGAGAGAGATTGTGTTAAACACTTTAATATATCACAACCAGTTGAGGAATTATCAGAAAAAGGTATTGAAATAGAAGAAAATTTCCAAGGTGAAGAATCCACTGTACATATGGAGGATGATTTACAGGATGATATAGATGAAATAAAAAGTTTTTTTGCTAATAAATAAGAAAATCCCACTTTAAAGTGGGATTTTTTTATTTTAGGAATAAAATATATATTTTTAGTATTATTTTAAAGGTAGTTTTAACTTTTAGATTTTAAATAAAAATAGATAATTATATGAAATAAATATTAAGAAAGAAGGTTATAACCTCCTTTTTTATATTTGTTCTTGATTTATAATGTAATTATATTTTATATTATATAGTGGAGTTGATTTATAATGAATATTATAGAAGTTACAAATAAGAATGAAGATTATAAAATATATATAACTAATAAAAAAGAAAAAATAATAGATATATTAAAAAATTATATATCTTTAAAGAATAATAGTTATGTTATAATAGATAAAAATGTATATGAAAATCATATGAAATCCCTGTCTAATATGGCAAAAGAAATAAGTTCTAATAAAATCCTAGTGCTTTCTATAGATGAAAAAAGAAAAAATTATAGTACAATAGAAAAAATATATAAATTTTTAATAGATAACAATTGCAAAAGAGAAGGTATTTTAATATCTATAGGTGGAGGAGTTTTAGGAGATTTAGTAGGTATGGCTGCAAGTACCTATATGAGAGGAATAAAATATATTAATATTCCAACTACTGTAATATCACAAAGTGATAGTAGTATAGGCGGAAAAGTAGGATATAATTTTGATAATATAAAAAATGCTATAGGCGCTTTTTATAATCCTTCTATGGCAGTTATAAATGTTAATTTCTTAAATACCTTAAAAGACGAACAATATATAAACGGTCTTGGAGAAATAATAAAATATTCATTTTTAGATAATAAACATAATCTTTTAGAATATCTTGTAGAAAATAGAGAAAAAATAAAAAATAGAGATGAAGATATTTTAAGTAATATATTAAAAATATGTCTTCTTATAAAAAAGGATTATGTACAAAAAGATTTTAAAGATGGAGGAATAAGAAATTCTCTAAATTTAGGACATACAATAGGGCATGGAATAGAAGTAATAAAAAACTATGAAATATTACATGGTGAGGCAGTTGCTTTAGGCTTATTATGTGCTTTAAAGTTATCTTCTAAAAAATTTGGACTTTCTTTAGAATTTTATTATAAAGCTAAGGAGCTTATGGAATATTTCAATTTAAAAACCTCTATAGATTTTAAAGATTTTAATATTCTAATTGAAAAAATTAAAAAAGATAAGAAAAATGATAATAAAATAAGATTTGTATTACTAAAAAATATAGGTGAACCTATAGTTAAAGTTTCTATTACAGAAGAGGAGATTGTAGATGTAATAAAAGAAACAATTAAGGAGAATGAATAAAATGATGGACTTAAAAATAGTAAATAGCAATAAGGAAATTCGTATAAAAGATGTTGTTATTGGTGGTAATAAGCCAGTATTTATTTCAGGACCTTGTGCTGTTGAAGATTATGATAAAATGCTAAAATTAGCAGAAAGACTAAAATCTATTGGAGTAGATATGTTAAGAGGTGGGACCTTTAAGCCTAGAACATCACCTTATGATTTTCAAGGTCTTGAAAAAGAGGGTTTAAAGATTCTTAAATCTGTAGGAGATAAATTTAAATTGCCAGTATCAACAGAGATTATGGATGCTAGAGATTTAGAATATTCTTTAGATTATATAGATGCTATACAAGTAGGTTCAAGAAATATGTATAACTATACTCTTTTAAAGGAATTAGGAACTATAAATAAGCCAATAATACTTAAAAGAGGTATGAGTGCCACAATTAAAGAATGGATATATGCAGCAGAATATATAGCAGCTGGCGGAAATGAAAATATAATATTCTGTGAAAGAGGAATTAGAACATTTGAAACAGTTACAAGAAATACTCTAGATTTAAATGCAGTAGCTTATATAAAAGAGAAATATAATCTTCCTATAATTGTAGATCCAAGTCATGGAACAGGACTTAGAGAGATTGTTGAGAGAATGTCTTATGCAGGAATTGCCTGTGGAGCTGATGGACTTATAATAGAAAGCCATATAGAACCAGATAAAGCTATTTCAGATGCAAGACAAACTATAGATGTTGATACTATGGAAAGAATTATAAATAAAAGTAAAATATTTTTTATATAAAGTAATAAATTAACCTTTTATGATAACAATAATATATGAATTGTTTTTTAAGAGGTGAAATTTATGGATAAAATAAATGAAAATAAGTATTTAAAAAGACTTTTAAAAGAAAAAGAAAAGATAAATGATACCATATCTAAAATTGAAAAGGATGGAATTATTTTAGCAAGAGAAGAGATAGCATCAGAATTATCTTTTTATGATAACCATCCAGCAGATCTTGGAGAGGAAATTAGCGATATTGCAAAGCAAAAAGCTTTAAAAGGAAATGAAGATGAGATATTACATAAAATAAATAATGCTATAGAAGATATAAAAAAAGGAAGTTATGGAATTTGTAAAGGCTGTGGCAAAGAAATATCAAAGGAAAGATTAGACTTTATACCTTATGCAAGATATTGTATAGATTGCCAAGAAGACCTTAATGAAGTTAAAAATTTTAAAAGTAATTTAAGACCAATTGAGGAAGAAGTTTTAGGAAATCCCTTTGGATATGGATATAATGATTCAAAAGAAGATCAAACAGAATTTGATGGAGAAGACTGCTATCAAAGTGTTGAAGTTTTTAATAAATTGGAAAATGTAGATGAATATTATGATGAAGATATAGGATATGTAGAAGAAGTAGAGAAGATATCTAATCAACAATATAAAGATTCTCTTCCAGATTAAAATAGAATTTTATTTTATAATTTGAGAGTTTTTCAAATTACATAAAAGGGATGGGGGTATTTAATTAATAATGGAAAAAATAGAATTTATTATAGATGATTCTAATAAAGGTGAAAGAATAGATAAATTTTTGTCTACTGTAAAAGAAGATAAATCTAGATCATACTTTCAAAATTTAATAGAAGATGGTAATATTTTAGTAAATACAAAAAATATAAAAAGCAATTATAAACTAAGAAGTGGAGATAAGGTTTCTTTAAATATACCAGAGCCTATAGAACTTAAAGTAGAAGCAGAAAATATTCCTCTCCATATAGTGTATGAAGATCAAGATCTTATAGTAGTAAATAAACCACAGGGAATGGTTGTTCATCCTGCTCCAGGAAATTATAATGGTACTTTAGTAAATGCTCTTTTATATCATTGTAAAGACTTATCAGGAATTAATGGAGTAATAAGACCAGGAATAGTTCACAGAATAGATAAGGATACATCAGGAATACTGGTTATGGCAAAAAATGATGAAACTCATAATAATTTAGCTTATCAGTTTAAAGAACATAGCATAAAAAGGGAATACTTTGCTTTAGTAGAAGGCAGAATAACAAAAGAAAAAGGAACTATTTCTACTAATATAGGAAGAAATCCTAAAGATAGATTAAAGTATGCTGTTGTATCAGAAGGTAAGCATGCAGTAACACATTATGAAGTTATTGAAATCTATGATAAATATACTTTAGTAAAATGTGTTTTAGAAACAGGAAGGACTCATCAAATAAGAGTCCACATGAGTCATATTGGACATCCTTTAGTTGGGGATCCTTTATATGGATTTAAAAAACAAAGTTTTAAATTAAATGGACAAATGCTTCATGCAAAAACATTAGGATTTATTCATCCTAAAAAAGAAGAGTATATGGAGTTTACATCAGAATTACCAGATTATTTTAAAAAATTAATTTTAAAGATTAAGAGAGGAGTATAATTGATGCAATTAAAAGCTACTTTATTAGATGAAAATGCTATAAGAAGAAGTTTGGTTAGAATTTCTCATGAAATTATTGAAAAAAATAAGGGGGTAGAGGATATAGTTCTTATAGGAATTAAAAGAAGAGGATATCCACTAGCAGAAAGAATTTCTAAGCAAATAGAAAAAATAGAAGGAATAAAACTTCCAGTAGGAAGTGTAGATATCACTTTATATAGAGATGATTTAAGTGATTTTTTTGAAGCACCAAAGGTTAAAGAAACTTCTATAGATATAGAAATAAAAGATAAAAAGGTTATATTAGTTGATGATGTATTATATACTTGTAGAACTGCAAGGGCTGCAATAGATGCTTTAATGGATATAGATAGACCAAATTCCATACAATTAGCTGTATTAATTGATAGAGGTCATAAAGAGCTTCCAATTAGAGCAGATTATGTTGGTAAAAATATTCCAACTAGTAAAAGTGAAATAATTGATGTTAATATTTTAGAGATAGATAATGAAGATTCAGTAAAAATTTATGAAAAATAAATCTAAATAGATTTTATATAAGGAGATAAATATGAACTATGAATTAATTGCAACTACTACCTTTGGTATTGAAGCTGTAACTGCAAAAGAACTAAAAGAATTAGGTTATGAAGATTTAAAGCTTGAAAATGGAAAAGTCCATTTTGAAGGAGATGAACTTGATATTGCAATAACTAATACTTGGCTTAGAACAGCAGACAGAGTGCTTATTAAAATGGCAGAATTTGAGGCGAAATCCTTTGAAGAATTGTTTCAGGGAACAGCTAAAGTAGATTGGGGAAAGATAATACCTTTAGATGGTAAAATGCATGTTACAGGTAAATCAGTAAAATCTACATTACATAGTGTACCAGATTGTCAAAGCATAGTAAAAAAAGCAGTAGTAAAAAGTATGCAGGAAAGATATAAAAGAGATTGGTTTTCAGAAGATGGTCCTGTTTATAAAATAGAGGTATCTATATTAAAGGATGTAGTAACTCTTACAATAGATACTACAGGGCCAGGACTTCATAAAAGAGGATATAGAGAACATGCAGGAGCAGCTCCTTTAAAGGAAACATTAGCAGCTACTTTAGTTCTTTTATCAAGATGGAACAAAGAAGATATGATGGTGGATCCATTCTGTGGATCTGGAACTATACTAATAGAAGCAGCCCAAATAGCTAAAAATATAGCACCAGGAGCTAAGAGAACCTTTGTATCGGAAGAATGGCCTACAATGAATAAAAATCTTTGGAGTCAAGTAAGAGAAGGGGCTGAAAGAGGAATAAAAAAAGATTGTGATGTTAAACTTGTAGGATATGATATAAATGGAAGGGTTCTTTCAACAGCACTACAAAATGCCAATCTTGCTGGAGTTTCAGATATAGTAGATTTTCATAGAAGAGATTTTAGAGAATTTTCAAGTAGTAAAAAAGATGGAATAATAATAACAAATCCACCTTATGGTGAAAGAATAGGTGAAAAAGAAGATATAGAAGAACTTTATAGATTATTAGGAAAGCTTAAAGAAAAGCTTTATAATTGGGATTTTAATGTGCTAACATCTTATGATACTTTCCAAAAACTTTTTGGAAGAAAAGCTACTAAAAATAGAAAGCTTTATAATGGTAGATTACAATGTTATTATTATCAGTATTTAGATAAAAAATAAAAATTTTATAAATTAATTATAAAATTTAAATTAAACATGAATTTAAAAAGTTATAATTTTATTATATAAAATTATAACTTTTATTTTTTACATACATGTTAATATAAAATATTATTGTAACAATAATATTTTATATTTATATTATGTTTAAAATGAAGATTGTTAAAGGAAAGTAAAAAATCCAATGATAATATAAAAGTTATTATATAATTAAATAACAACTTTAGAAAATTATAAGGGAGGTAAAATGAGTAAAAAACCACAAATAAATTTTAATAATATTCTTTACCTATTATTTATAATATCAACTATGTTTTCTATATTTATTGTATTTCAAAACATACAAAGTAATTTTAGTATTAAATTTATAATTTTCTATGGAATTTTTGCTGTTTTATTTGGTATTTATATTTTTATAGTAACTATATTAAAAATGCTTAAATTAGGGAAAGAAGAATTTAAAAAAAGATTATCTAAATTTATTATAATTTTTATAGGTTTTGGAGGAATAAATTATGCTTTTGATTATATTCTTAGGCCAGAAAATATAAATTTATATAGAAATTTTTCTATTTCCTTTGGATTAGCCTTAAATGCCATTTGTTTTGATTTAATATTTTTTAAAAAAGAGAAAGTAACTAACTAAATTATGCCATAAAACAAACAGCATAAATGCGTTTGTTTTATGGCATAATATTTGTTTATAGACATCTTAATAAATTTATTTTAGTTTTTATAATGATGTTATTTTTAATAAAATAACGTTATTATATATTAATGTTTTTCTAAATTTAAATCTACGGGATCTACATAAATAGTTTTATTTGTGCTATAGATTACCATTCCAGGTTTTGCACCGGAAGGTTTTTTTACATTTTTAACTTCAGTATAATCTACTGCAACCTTTGAAGAATTTTTACCCTTACTATAAAAAGCAGCTAAAATTGCAGCTTCCTCTAAGGCTTTATCACTTATATTTTTTCCTTTTATAATAACGTGAGAACCAGGGATATTTTTTGTATGCATCCAAGTATCATATTTATCCGCAAACTTTAAAGTTAAATAATCATTTTGAATATTATTTTTTCCAACATAAATGTCAAATCCATCACTAGATAAAAAATGATAAGGCTTTGAAGGTTTTTTATTCTTTTTAGAGTTCTTTTTATATTTTATATATCCAGAAGATATAAGTTCTTCTTTGATTTCTTCTATTTCATCATAGCTTTCAGAATTTTTTAAATTAGTTAATACTGAATTTAAATATTCAAGTTCTAAGGAATTCTTTTCTCTTTGATCAATTGCAGCTTCTTCAGATTTCTTTAATTTATTATATTTTTTATAATAATATTGGATATTTTCAGAAGGTGTTTTATTTTCATTAAGAGTTATAGTAATTTCTTTATTATCATCAAAGAAATTACATAAAGTTACTTCTTTATCTCCTTTTTTAAAGGAATATATAAAGCTAGTTAATAAATCACCATATATACGAAGTTTTTCTTTTTCTTCACATTCTTTTAAAGTTTTTAAAAGGATTGTATCTTTTTTTAAACATCTATCAATATTTGTTATAATTAATTTTTGAAGATCAGAAGATCTATTTTGTAACCTATCTTGCATATCTTTTTTAGAATAAAATTCATCAAGCATTCTACAGCCATCATCATAATGAATTAAATTTTTATCATCATAATAAGAAATAGGAAGAGAATAAAAGTCTATTAAATCTCCATTATTGTTACAAAAAATATTATAAGATTTCTTACTATGTATATTTTTAAAATATAAGTTAATCTCATTATAAAGATTTTCTAAGGATTTTGAATATTTATCAAAGGATAAATATAATTCTTTTGACAATAGTTTACTAATTCCATTAAAAGATTTCATATAAAAATTTTCATTTATCTCTATAGAAGAGAAGAATTTTTCAAATTCATCTATATGAAAGTCAAAAGGATTTAACTTATTACTAGGAGGAGGACTTACATATGAAACGTTAGGTAATAAGGTTCTATAAGAATTTACAAAAGAGGTAATGTGTTTTATTGATTCAATTATTTTATTATCTCTTTTTCTTACTAAAGATATATTAGAATGTCTACCCATTATTTCTATGATCAATGTATATATACTATTAAATCCAAGCTCATCAGTAGTCTCTATATCTAAATGTAGTATGCGGTCATTGTTAGGCTGATATATATTTATGATTTTTCCACCAATTAAATATTTTCTAAGAACCATACAAAACATAGGAGCCTTTAAAGGATTATCCTTTGTTATTTTTGTAAAATGGATTCTTGGAAAATTAGAGCTTGCAGATATTAAAAGTCTTTCTCCCTTTATTCCTCTAAAAGAAATATATATTTCATCTTTTTCTGGTTGATTAATTTTATCTATTTTTGTGTTTAATAATTTATCTTTTATATCTTCTATTAAACAATGTAAAAAAACACCATCAAATGCCATAAAATCTTCCTTTCTTAATAGATTTATTAATAAAAATCAATAAATCTAAATCTTATATAATTTAAAATTCAGATAAAACCTTGAATTTTAATAATTTTAGTATATCATTTTTATATTTTAAATATCAATAAAGAAAAAGTTTTATGATTATTTGTTTATTATTGGAAAAAATGGACAATATAAAAATATATGAATTAATTAAAATTTCTATAAAAAGAAATGAAAGCTTTAAATAATATAATTATTTATAAAAAGTTGGATGTTGAATAACTTTTAGGAGGAATAATGGAGTTTAAAAATATTAAAGCTGAATGGGTATACTCTATCTCAAAGGAATATGCATATAAAAATTTATTAATTCCAATTAATATAAATGAAGAATATGTGGAAATAGCAATAGTAAGTGATTTTAGAGAAAATATAATAAATTCATTAAAGCTACAATTTAATAAGACAATAAAGGTTACTATAAAAAAAGAAGAGGATATTTTAAAGGCTTTAAATTATTTTTATCTTACTAAAAAGAATGATGATAATATCATAAATAATATACTTGTAAATGAAATTATAAAAAATGCTATAAAAATAAAAGCAAGTGATATTCATATAGAACCTAAAGAAAAAGAAATAATTATAAAAAATAGAGTAAATGGAGTTTTGTCTATTTTTAAAAAGATAAAAAAGGAATATTATGATGGAATTATATCAAAAATTAAACTTTTAGCTTCTATGAATATATCAGAAAAAAGAAAACCGCAGGATGGAAAGATTACCTATAAATATCAAGATGAAAATTATGATTTAAGAGTATCTTCTATTCTAACTATTACAGGAGAAAAAATAGTAATAAGGATTTTATATAAATCCCTTTTTAATTATTCTTTAGAAGAACTTAATTTTAATAAGGATTCTTTAATCAAAATAAAAAAATTAATTAACAAAGAAAACGGAATTGTTTTAATTTCAGGTCCTACAGGAAGTGGTAAAACAACAACATTATATTCTATGTTAAAAGCTGAAAATAAAGGCAATTTAAATATTACAACTATTGAAGATCCTGTAGAGATGAATTTTGAAAGTTTTAATCAGATAAATGTAAATGAAAGTGTAGGGCTTACTTTTTCTAAAGGGCTTAAACATATCTTAAGGCAAGATCCTAATGTAATAATGATAGGTGAGATAAGGGATGAAGAAACTGCAAGAATAGCCTTAAGAGCTGCAATTACTGGACATAAGGTTTATTCTACTATACATACTAATAATCATTATGAAGTATTTAGTAGATTAAAAGAAATGGGTATAGAAAAGTATTTACTTTTAAATGCAATAAAAGGAATAATAACTCAAAGATTAATAGGAAGACTTTGTGATAGTTGCAAAATCAAATATGAATCTACTAAAGAGGAAAGGGCAGTCCTTGGAAATGATAGTATTACCTATCTATATAAGCAAGGAAAATGTGAAAAATGTAATTTTACAGGTATAATATCAAGAAAATTATTAAGTCATATATATTTAATAAATAGAGTGGAACAAAATCATATAAGAGAATATTTAAATGAAGAAATTTTAAAAAATCAATCTAATGAATTTATAAGTAGAGGGAAATATCTTTGCATAGAAGGAAAAATCTCTTTTAATCAATTTTTAGCTATAAAAGAGGGAATGGAAAATGAATAAGTTTGATTATAAAAATATATATTTGATTTCATCTAACCTTTCAACTTTAAATAAAAGTGGAATTAATATAGAAAAATCCTTTCACATTATAAAAGAAATTATTTCAAAAAAATCCTATAAAAAATCTTTAGAAAGAATATCTAAAAGTATATATGAAGGAAATAGCCTAGGAGATAGTTTTCAAAATGAAGATAGGTATTACCCATCTATATTTTTAGAACTTTTAAAAGTAGGAGAATATAGTGGACACTTAGATATGGTTTTAGAACATTTAGGAAAGTATTATAAGGACCTAGAAAATCAAAGGAATAATGTAATATCATCATTGATTTATCCAATAATTTTAATAATAAGCCTTATGATATTAGTTGGATTTAGTTTTTTCAATTTAATTCCAAGCTTTATCGAGTTATATGATTCGAATATTTCAGAAATCCCATCATTTCTTTCTAAAATATATGATATTAATTTATTCATGAAGGAAAATATAAATCTTACTATAATTTTAATCATTCTTTATAGTATATCTTTAATAATATTTTTACATTTAATCAATATAAAAAAATTAATTTTTAATTTTTTAAACAAAAGCAAAATTTACAATAAATATTATGAAAAAAATCTTCTTTTTCTTATGTATACAATAATGATTAGTGGGATTCCCATTCTAACTTCAATTAATAAAATAATTAGTAGTTCTAATGAGGATAAATTAAGAGAAAGATTGATAGAATTTAGAGATTTTATAGAAGCAGGTGGACAAATATGGGAGTTTTTTGATAAACCAGAATATTCTAAAAGTACTTATTTATTAATAAGAATTGGGGAAGAAAGTGGAAAGATAGAAATAAAAATTAAAGAAGCTTTTGATATGGTTGAAAGTTCCTTTAACGGAATAATTAAGACATATTTAAATTTAATACAGCCCATTATGATTTCTATTATAGGTATTTTTATAGGAATAACAATTTTAATTTTTATAGTTCCTATATATTCTGGAATTGGATCAATGTAATAGTATAAAAACAAATTTTTTGAATTTATTTTATTAAATTTATTTTATTGGAGTATTTTAATGATAAGTAGAAAAAGATTAAAAAAGCATAAAGGTTTTACTTTAATAGAAACAATAATTACCTTAGGAATTTTTTCTTTAATATTAAGTAGTAGTTTTACTATAAATGTAACTAATAAATTAGAAACTCAAAATCAAGAAACTTATAAAATAATAGATGATATCTCTGATATTTTACCTATAGTACTATGTATTGTGGAACAGTAGGAGAGATAGGAACGATATATTATGATGCTAAAAAAAGAATTATAATATTTTATTCAGGAAAGGTATCACAGGAGATAATAATACCTAAGTATTGCAAAGTAAGAATAAATACTCCTTCTCAAAACATGATTAAGATAGATTCTTCTGGAAACTTTAGTAGTAAAGGAACTATAGATTTAAAATTTGATAATGGAATAAATGTAAAATTTTCATTAGCAGTGAGGTTTTTCAATGTTAATATTAAGAAACTTTAAAAGAAAAAAAGGGTTTGTTTTAATAGAGCTTATTGTAACTTTAGGTATATTGGGGATTTTTTCTTTAATAATTATTCCATCTTTTAATTATATAGTTGGAAGTGAAATCAGAGGGAAAAATATAAAAAAGTCTAATTATTATTTAGAAGCTGTAGGAAAAGAGCTTAAAGAATCTTTATCTAAAGAAGATTACTTAGAAATTACTAAGGGCAGCAATAATATAAATTTTTATATTAATTTAAATCATATAAAAGATGAAAACCTTTGGTATAAACCTTTAAAATCAATAGAAAGAAATAAGTATTTAAAAGAAAATTATATTAAGGTTTCAATAGAAGAGATGGAAAATAGTTTTAAGGTTAAAGTTGAAACAAATATAAAAAGTAAAATTGGAGAAACAAAAGATAATATAGAATTTATAAAGGAGTTTTTATGAAAAAAAGAGGAAATACCTTAATAGAACTTTTAATATATTTATCATTAGCCTCCTTTATAGTAGTAATAAGTTTTGATTTATTAATATGGGTAAAAAAATTAGATTTTAAAAGAAAAGAAAATACTATTAAATATAATGAATTACTTAATTTATCTTTTTATATGGAAAAGGAAATAGAGAAAAGACAGGAAGAAAATATATTAATTACTGATAATTTAATAAAAATTAAAAAAGAAGAAGATCAGTATATAAAAATTTTCAAAAATAAAGATAAAATTTTTATAGATTTTAATGGAAAAAGAACAGACACTGCTGCTACTGATATAACAGAATTTAAAGCTAATAAAAAGGATAATTTAGTATATTATAAATTAAAAAATTCTTCAAAAGGAGAAATTATAAGATGTTTAAAGTTAAAAAAAGGGGAAGTTTATTGATTAATGCAGTAATTATTTTATCTTTAGTAACTACAATACTAACATCCCTTATGATTAAATCATCAAAAGATTTTAATAAAGTTATTATGGAAAGGAAAATGATTAAAAGTAAAATATGATAGAAGAGAATTTTAAAAAGCAAATTTTTAATGATATTAATAAAAATAAAATATTAAATTTTTTCGGTGTTCCAATTAAATATATAGTAGAAAATCAATATATTTTTGTAAAGTTTTATCCAATTGTAAAAACATTAAATTTAGAAAACTTAATAGATGTTAAGTTAAAAGAAGATTTCGGTGAAATAAAAGACCTTCTAGTTAATTATGATATATTAAAAATAAATAGAAAATATTATTTGATTTTATATGTGATTAAAGAAAATAATAAAATTAATAATATACTAAAAAAATTTAATTTAGTAAAAATCATACCAAAACAAATTGAAATAGCTGAAAAATTTAAAATAAATATTAAAAATAAAAACTTTTTTGTTATGAAGAAAGAAAAAAATAAGATATGTTTTTATGGATTTATTAAGAGAAAATTTATTAAATATGATGAAGTCAATAACTCTAAAGAAGAAATCCTTAAAATCTTTTACTTATATAAAAGTTTACTAAATGAATTTTATATCCATAAGAAATTAATAG
>NZ_FQVM01000027.1 GCF_900129365.1 Clostridium fallax | reverse complement strand
AACTATGAATAATATTAAAAATTTTTTTAAATGAAATTTATAGACTCTTAGTTATTTAGATAAAGTTAAAGACTTTGAAATCTTTTTAGCTAAGGGTCTATTTTTTTATATAAATATTAATCTTTCCTAGTATTAGGAAATTACTTAAGGAGAAGAAAAATAATATTAATGTATAATTAAATTAAAAAAATAGGCTTTCATTTTTAATAAGTAAGAATTTATGTATTTAAATATTTTATAAAATATTAAATTATTAATATATGAAAGTTTAAAAATAATGGGGGATAAAAACATTAATTTAATTAATAAATGCTTTTATTTTTATAACTTTTTAATAATGAAAGAGGGGATATGGTGCTAAATAAAAGACAGGAAAAAATTATTATAGTTATGCAAGAAAGCAAAGATTGGGTCGTAGGAAGAGAATTAGCTAATTTAATGGGGGTATCAGATAGGACTATTAGAAGTGATATTGTAAAAATTAATAAGTTTTATGAAGATATATTAATTGAATCTAATTTAAAATATGGATACAGAATTAATAAGGACAAAATAAAAAGCTTAAATATTGAATTAACTGAAATAATTCCACAAACTCCAGAGGAAAGATGTATTTATATTTTACAAGAATTATTATTTGAAAAAAATGAAATAAATATAATATTTTTACAAGATAAAGTATTTATTTCAGAATACTCTATTGATAATGATATTAAAAAGATAAAAAGGATGATTGAACCCTATAGTAGTTTAAAAATTATAAAAAGTAAAAATTATATAAAATTAGTTGGGAAAGAGGAGGAAAAAAGAAAATTATATAAAGATTTATTAACAAGTGAGACAAAAGGGAATTTTTTAAATTTAAATAAGATAGCTTCTTTATATAAAGATTTTGATTTAATCGAAGTTAAAGACATATTAGAGGATACATTTAAAGAATACAATTATCATATTAGAGAACTTGCCTTTCCTATGCTTATGATTCATATAGGAATTGCTATAGAACGTATTATAAAACATAACTATATTAAGACAGATAGGAATACAGAAGAGTTACAAAATAGTATAGAATATAAAATTGCACAAGTATTTTTTAAAAAAGTAGCAGAAAATATAAGAATTGAAATAGTAGAAGATGAAATAGTTTTATTAGCATTATTATTATTAGGCAAAAAAAGTGCTAACTATACAAATGACGTAGTGAAAGATCAAACTAATTATTCAGTTTCAGATTTAGTAGAAGAGACCCTTTTGGATATTAAAAAGATATTTAATGTTGATTTTACTTCTGATAATGATCTTAAGATAGGTTTAGAAATGCATATTATGTCATTATTAGAACGTCAAATTAAGAATATTGAAATTGATAATATGTATTTACAGGAGATAAAACGTAAATATCCATTAATATTTGAAATGGCAGTTAGAGTATGCAAATTATTAGAGGAAAAAATACATATTAATATAAAAGAAAATGAGATTGCTTTTATTGCACTACACTTAGGAGCAGCTTACGAAAGAGCAAATTTAACATGTAAATATAAGGTTATTATGATATACCCTAATACTCAGGCATTATCTAATTTATGTTTACAAAAAATTCTTAACAGGTTTGGAGATCGAATAGATATTATAGAAAGCATGAATTTTTTTGAAGAGTCAGTTATCTTAAGGTTAAAACCAGACTTAATTTTAACAACACTTCCATTAAAACATAGTTTAGATATTTTAACATTGCAAATTTCTTTATTTGTAGATTATGAAGATGAAAGTAGGATTTTTCAAGCTTTAAATAATTTAGATAGATTAAGATGTAGAGAAGATTTTAAACTTCTAATATTAAAGTTAGTAAAGGAGGAGTTTTTCTATACACATGTTAATGTAAAAAGTTCTTTTGATCTTATTACAAGAATGTGTGATAACTTATATAAAAAAGGATATGTAAAGAAAGATTTTAAAAGTAGTGTATTACAGAGAGAGAAAATGTCGGCAACATCTTTTGCCTATGGTTTTGCCATTCCACACAGTTTTAATGGACAAATTTCAAATAAATCTTCTTTAAGTATTGCAATATTAGATAATCCAATTAAATGGGGAGATTTTGATGTAAGATTTGTAATTTTATTTGCTGTTAAAGAGGAAGATCATAGGATTTTAAGGGTATTTTTTGATTGGTTAAGTAATGTAATTTCTAATTCTAGTAAATTTGCAAGTTTATTAGAAGTAAAAAATTATAAGGAATTTATAAATCAAGTTTTAAAGTAAAGGAGAAGTTATGAAAAGAAAAAGAATTAATATAAAAGAAATTTCAATCTCTAATACTATTATTCCTGTTTGGAAACGTTTTATTGCATATATGTTAGATTGGTATATAGGAAGTATGTTTATTTCATTACCAATGGTTATGATTTATATGAAAACAACAAATAGTGAAGATTTAAATGTTAATTTATTTCAATATCCTGAAAAATATGCATTGTTAGCTGGGCTTTTAGGATTAATATTTGCATTTTTTTATTATGTTATAGTTCCCTTAATAATTTGGAAGGGACAAACCTTAGGAAAGCATTTATGCCATTTTAAAATAGTAAAGGAAAATGGAGAGGATATAGATTTTAAGGATTTATTTTTAAGACAAGTTATTGGAATTTTTTTGATAGAAGGATCGTTAATATCAGCTAGTAACTTGTTTCATCAAATTTTATCTATAATAACTAATATAAATTTAGTTACTCCTCTAATGTATATTGGTATTCCTATAAGTATTTTATCATCAGTATTTGTATTATTTAAAAAAGATCATAAAGCAATTCATGAATTAATTGCTAAAACTAATCTTAAAGAAGTTTAGATTATTTCCTAAGAGTAGGAAGAAAGATTAAGTTTAATAACTAATTTTAAAATATATAATGTATATAACAGCTAGGAGGAGATATTATGGGAGAATTAGAACTAATCTGTTTTCAAATTATTTCAGCATCAGGTATGGCTAGAAGTAGTTATATTGAAGCTATTCAAAAATCTAAGGATGGTAATTTTAATGATGCAAAGAAAAGTATAAAAGAAGGAGAAAATTTTTTTAGAGAAGGGCATAATGCACATTCTAAATTAATTCAACAAGAGACAAGTGGGAAAGGATGTATTCCTAATCTATTATTATTACATGCAGAGGATCAATTAATGGCGGCTGAAACATGTAAGATTTTAGCTAATGAATTAATTGATGCCTATAAACGTATAGTTACCTTAGAAAGTAAATAAAAATTAAATTTTATTATTATAAAATAATTTATAAATAATTAAATGAGGGGAGAGTTTAAGATGAAAAAAATTTATTTATTTTGTAGTGCTGGTATGTCTACAAGTATGTTAGCAAGTAAAATGCAATCAGTTGCTGATGAACATTCATTACCAATTGAGGTAAAGGCTTACCCACATGATAGATTAGGAGAAATTATCGAATCACTTCATCCAGATTGTATTTTGCTTGGACCACAAGTAAAGTATTTATATGAAAAGACAGTTAATGATTTTGGAAAAGATGGCATTCCTATTGCAGTAATTGATTCTGGTGATTATGGCATGATGAATGGAGAAAAAGTTTTAAAAACTGCTATAAAATTAATTAAATCTGCAAAAAAATAAACTTTTAGTAAACGTTATCAAAATTGCTTATTATTAAGGAAAGAGGGAGTAATATGATTAAATGGTTAGAAAAAGTCTTAATGCCATTAGCAGAAGCTATAGGAAAAAATAAGTATTTAATTGCAGTGCGTGATGGATTCTTAGTATCAACACCACTACTAATTGTAGGGTCATTATTTCTATTAGTTGCCAATTTTCCAATTCCTGCATGGACTAAATGGTTGGAATCTGTTGAGATTAATGGATCTACATTATCTTCTTATTTAGGAAAACCAGCTGATGCTACATTTTCAATTATGGCAGTATTTGCTGTAATAGGTATAGGATATTCATTTGCAAAACAGATGAAAACAAATCCTATTTTTGGAGCTGCTGTATCTGTTATGGCTTGGTTTTTAGTTATGCCTTATGGCGTAAGTGGCAAAGTTGCTATTGAAGGACTTGCTGATAAAGTTCCAGTATTTTTAGGGGCTGGACTTCCACTTGGATGGTTAGGTGCAAAAGGGATTTTTGTTGGTATTATTTGTGCTTTTCTATCTGTACATATTTATGCATTTGTTGAACGTAAAGGATGGGTAATTAAAATGCCTTCAGGTGTTCCACCAACAGTAGTACAATCCTTTGCAGCTTTAATTCCAGCTGGAATTGTAATGATTATATTTTTCTTAATTAATTTAATCTTTGGTTTCTTTGGAACTAATGTATTCTCAATTATATTTAAATTCTTACAATTACCATTGATGAATTTAGGTGATACATTAGGAGCTATGGTTACCGCTTATATTTTCTTACATCTATTCTGGTTCTTTGGAGTAAATGGAGGATCAGTAGTAGGTGCTGTATTTAATCCTATACTTCAAACATTAACTGCTGAAAATCTAGAGTTTTTTAAAAGTGGAGTTGGACAAGGTCATATAATCTGCCAACAATTTCAAGATCTATTTGCTACATTTGGTGGATGTGGTTCTACATTATCACTTTTAATAGCTATGTTATTATTCTGCAAATCAAAACGCATTACAGAGCTTGGAAAGTTATCTTTAGTTCCTGGAATATTTGGAATTAATGAACCAATTGTATTTGGATTACCTATAGTATTAAATCCAACTATTTTAATTCCGTTTATATTAGTTCCAACAATTAATATTGTAGTCTCATATTTTGCTATGAAATTAGGATTAGTTCCTATTTGTAATGGAGTAAATATTCCGTGGACAACTCCAATTATTATTTCGGGATTTTTAGCTACTAACTGGGTAGGAGCTTTACTTCAAGGGGGACTATTGGTTTTAGGAGTATTTATTTATACACCATTTATTAAAATAATGGATAAACAATATTTAGAAGATGAAGCTAAAGTAAATAATTCTAAAGATGATGATGACTTAGATTTAGATGATTTATCTTTTGATGATTTATAGGAGATGATTAAAAATGTCAATTAAGATAATAATGATATATGATCAAATTCAAGCTGGAGCCGGCACAAAAGATGATAGAATGGTTCCTCTTAGTGCTAAAAAGGAGCCCTTAGGTCCATCAATTATGATGGAGCCATTTTTAAAAAAAATAGACGGAAAAGTAATCGCTTGTCTTTATTGTGGTAATGGAACTTACTTAGCTAATCCAGATGAGGTTTCTAGAAAGTTTTGTGCTATGGTAAACAAAGTAAAACCAGATATAGTAATCTGTGGACCTGCTTTTAATTATGTAGATTATGGGAAAATGGCTGCCAGAGTAGCTTATGATATTAATAGAACAACAAATGTTCCAGCTTTTGCAGCCATGTCTTCTGAAAATGAAGAAACAATTAATGAGTATAAGGACAAACTGAATATTGTAATAACTCCTAAAAAAGGAGGAGTAGGTTTAAATGATGCATTAGATAATATGTGTCAATTAGCTAAGCTTTTAGTTAATAAAGAGGACATAAGGAATTTAACAAACAAAGTTTGCTTTAAATAATAAATACAAGTTTTATATACCACATCTATGAACAATGGAGGGAATATTAATGAGAAGATTAGGAATTTCAGTTTATCCAGGACATAGTGATATGAATGATATATTAAATTATATTAATCTTGCGGCAAAGTATGGATTTAAAAGAATTTTTACTTGTTTAATATCTGTAGAAGGAAAGCCAGTAGATGAAATTATAAAAGAATTTAAAATTATGGTTGATGAAGCAAATAAAAATAATATGGAGGTTATAGCCGATTTAGAACCTAATATTTTTAAAAAGTTAGGTGCTACAATAGAAAATCTTTCATTATTTAAAGATATGGGATTAAGTGGTATAAGATTAGACTTAGGTTTCTCAGGCAATGAAGAGTCTATAATGTCTTTTAATAAACAAAACTTAAATATTGAACTTAATATGAGTAATGGAAGTAAGTATATAGATAATATAATTTCTTATAAACCTAATTTAAGTAATATATATGGATGTCATAATTTTTATCCACATAAGTATACAGGACTTTCATATGATCACTTTATAAAGTGCAGTAAACAGTTTAAACAGTTTGGAATTAACACAGCAGCCTTTATTAATTCTAAAAGTGCTAAAATTGGTCCATGGCCTGTATCAGAAGGACTATGCACGTTAGAAATGCATAGAGATATGTCAATTGGTGTTCAGGCTAAGCATTTATTTGCTACTGGATTAATTGATGATGTAATAATTGGCAATGCCTTTGCATCGGAAGAAGAATTAAAAGAATTAAGTAGTATTAATAAAGATATGATAGAATTTTCTATTGAACTTGAAGAAGGAATTCCAGAACTTCAGAAGAATATAATATTAAATGAGTTTCATTTTAATAGAGGTGATTGTTCAGATTATGTTATAAGATCTAGTAATTCAAGAATTAAATATAAAGGTGAAAAGTTTCCGCCTTTTAATACAGTGGATATAAAAAGAGGAGATATAATAATTGATTCAGATTTATATACAAGATATGCAGGGGAATTGCAAATTGCAAGAAAAGATATGAAAAATAGTGGAAAAGTAAACGTTGTTGGAAAGATTTTAAAAGAAGAGGAATTTTTAATTGATTATATTGACCCTTGGAGTAAATTTGGATTTAAACTAAAAAAATAATAATATAGATTTTTTATAAAAACTAAATTTTATTAATTATATATAGTAAATTGGCAATTAGTTAAAGTGTATTAATGATTTGGCATAAAATAAGTCTTCCTAAAAAGGACTTTTTCAAAAAGTGAAAAAGTCCTTTTTAATAATATGATTAAAAGGTAAATGAATTTTATAATAACTTAAAATATATATTTTAAGTTATTATAAAATTTAATATTTAAAATTTTAATATGAAATTTACTAAAGGATAAATACAAATTTTACAAGAATATTTATAGTATTTTAGATATAAAGGGGGAAGTTAATATGTATGGAATGATTGCAACTTGGCGTATGGCTGTAGAAGGAATAGCTAAAGGTAGAGATATATTAAAAAATGGTGGATCAGCAGGAGATGCTATTGAATGTGCAATAAAGGAAGTGGAGGATTTTCCATATTATAAATCAGTAGGATATGGAGGATTACCAAATGAAGAAATGGAAGTGGAATTAGATGCTGCATATATGGATGGAACTACATTTGACATTGGGGCAGTAGCTGCAATTAAAGACTTTGCAAATCCTATTAGTATAGCAAGGAGATTAAGTAAGGAAAAGGTAAATAATTTATTGGTAGGAGAAGGTGCCGAAAAGTTTGCTCACAAAGAAGGTTTTGAGCGTAAAAATATGCTTACAGAACGTGCAAAAATACATTATCATAATAGAATTAAAGAGATTACAGAGAGAGAAATAACACCTTATAGTGGACATGATACCGTTGGAATGGTATGTCTTGATGAAAATGGTAATATGACAGCAGCAACATCAACTAGTGGTTTATTTATGAAAAGAAAAGGAAGAGTTGGAGATTCACCTATTTCAGGATCAGGATTTTATGTAGATTCTACAGTTGGAGGGGCTAGTGCAACAGGTCTTGGAGAAGATTTGATGAAGGGATGTATTTCTTATGAAATAGTTCGTTTAATGAAAAATGGGCATCATCCACAAGAGGCTTGTGAAATTGCAGTAAATGAACTAAATGATGAACTTAAAAAAAGAAGAGGAAGAGCTGGAGATATATCTTTAGTTGCTATGAATAACAAAGGTCAATGGGGTGTTGCTACTAATATTGAAGGTTTTTCTTTTGCTATAACGACTGAGAATGAAGAGCCTACAGTCTATTTAACTAAAAATATAAATGGAAAATGTATTCATGAAATAGCTAGTGAAGAATGGTTAGATAATTATATAAAAACAAGAACTGCTCCATTAGTAAGAAGGTAAGTGTGAAGATGAATGATGTGGTTTTACAAAAAATAGATGAATTAAAAGAAGATATTATAGAAGACATCATAGAAGTAGTTAAAATTGATAGTGTAGAAAGTGAAGCTGAAAATGGAATGCCTTTTGGAAGAGGTGTTAATAATTGTTTAGTTAAGGTGCTAGAGATTGCACATAAATTAGGATTTAAAACAAAGAATTTAGATGGATATATAGGATATGCTGAATTAGGAGAAGGAAAGGATTATATTGGAGTAATAGGGCATTTAGATGTGGTGCCAGTAGGAGATGGATGGAGAGAGCCACCTTTTAGTGGATTTATTAAAGATGACAAAATATATTCAAGAGGAATTCTAGATAATAAAGGACCAATCATGACTTGCTTATACGCTTTATATGCGTGTAAAAAATGTAATATTAAATTTAATACACCAATACGTATTATATTTGGAACTAATGAAGAAACAGGAATGAAAGATGTTGAATATTATTTAAGGCATGAAAGGCCGCCAATTATGGGTTGGACTCCAGATTGTAAGTATCCTGTTGTTTATGGTGAAAGAGGAAGAGCTAATTTAAAAATATTAGCAGATAAAAAAGATATAGGAGAATTTTTTCAATTTATAACTAAATACTTTCTTCAAAGCAAAGATGATGGGGAAGTTTTAGGTATAAATTATTGTGATGAAGAGTTTGGCAAAATGCAAATACGTAACTTTGCATTAAATACTGAAAATCATAAGTGTGCATTTAATTTTACTTTAAGTTATCCAGCAGTTACAACCATATTAAAAATCATAACAAAGATAAAATTAAAAATGCCAAAATCTTTAGATTTAGAGTTATTAAATAACTATGATCCAGTAAAATTTGATAAAAATTGTTTCTTAGTAAAAAAACTTAAGGAAGCTTATGAGGAGGTTACAGGTCTTGATGGGGAACCAGTAACTACTACAGGAGGAACTTATGCTAAGATAATGCCTAATATAGTTCCATTTGGTCCAAGTTTTCCAGGTCAAAAGGGTATAGGACATAATCCAAATGAGTGGATGAATATTAAAGACATTATTTTAAACACAAAAATTTATGCATTAAGTTTTATAAAATTAGGAGAAGATTATGAATAAAGTAGTAGAAGTATGTTGTGGAAGTTATTATGATTGTGTACAAGCTTATAAGGGAAGAGCAGATAGAGTAGAGTTAAATAGTGCTTTATATATGGGAGGATTAACTCCTACTGTTGGAAGTCTTATTTTAACAAAGAAAAATACAGATTTAAAGGTTATTTGTATGATAAGACCTAGAGGTGCTGGATTTTGTTATAGCAAAGAAGATTATGAAACAATGATGTTAGATACAAAACTTATGATGGAAAACAATGCAGACGGAATTGCATTTGGATGTTTAGATAAAGATGGAGATATAAATATTCCACAAACAAAAGAAATTATTAATATAGTTAAATCTTATGGGAAAGAAAAAGAAGTAGTATTTCATAGGGCATTTGATTGCGTTAAAAATCCTTATAAAGCTATTGAAACTTTAATTAGTTTAGGGATAGATCGTGTTCTTACAAGTGGATTAAAAGAAAAAGCTATTCATGGAGTAGAATTACTAAAAGAGTTACAAGAAAAATATGGACAACAAATTGAAATTCTAGCAGGTAGTGGAATGAATGCTGAAAATGCAAAAAAACTTATGGAGGACACTGGTGTTAATCAAATACACAGTTCATGTAAGGTGTGGTTAAAAGATTATACAACTACTAAAAATAATGTTAGTTATGCCTATAGCAAAGATGAATATGGGTATGATGTTGTAGATGTAGATTTAGTTAAACAATTAGTAAATAGTGTAAAAGAATAAAAATTATAAATATAATATAAAAGGTGTTAAAACAAGATATGGTTAATAATGTATAGGGAAAATATATAATATTTATTAAAGAGGCTGTTGCAGTAAGGGATTTACATACAATATATTATTTTTTTGATTTTAAATTAATATATTGTAGTACTTATTTTTAATGCAACAGCTCTTTTAGAATTATAAATTAAAAAGAATTATAATATTTAAGCTATATAGGTAGAATATATGATTTACTTTAATAGCATCATTTATTTATATTTAAAACTTTTAGAGTTATATAATAATATTAGATTTTTTTAATGATAATTTTAATACTCTATATAATAATATTCCTAAAATAGTATTTGCAATAGAGGATGGAACTATTATAGAGAAGAATGTTATAAAAAATGGTATATTAAATCCAGCTAGAAACATTCCACTAATCAAGAATATAGAGCCTGAAATTAAAGTTCCTAAAGTAGTAGTTAATAAGAAACAAGTGAATTTATTAATTTTATTTTTTAGTATATATATAAATAGAAACATTATATTAGCAGTTAGAAATTTATCTATAATATTTGGAATTTGCCCTAAAGGAAAAGTAGTAGTTAGAGCAGCAAATATTCCAGAGATAATTCCTGCTAAAAAAGCTGATTTATAATCTTTATTTATTATTAATATAATAAAAAGAAATATAAGTGTAGTATCTGGTTTAATTCCTAAAAATAATGGAGGCATTATTTGATTTATTAATAATCCAATGGATAAAAATAAAGATGTTAATAGCATTTTTTTTGTATTCATATTGAAAATCTCCTTTTAAAACATAATTTTATTAAAAATAGTCATAATTTAATAAGCCATATAAAGATTAAAATTTTTATTATATGGGTAAAAAATCTATAAAATCAATGCTTTAAAATACGTATTTTAAGACAAATAAAAAAACCGTCCTATAAATTTATAGGACGGATATAATCCGCGGTACCACCTAGATTGCATATAAAATATGCCTCTTTTTTCAGATACAAATATATCCTATCTACTGTAACGTGTAGCTTACGATCTTAACTACTATCTTTAAAAAGAGTTCATCTAATACCTCAAAGGGCCATTCATTAATATCAAACTTATTAGGATCTCACCACCCCTAATTCTCTTTGAAGTTATTACTATTAATTACTATTCCTTATCAATGGTTTAAATTATTAACTTAATATTATTATAGTGTATTTATTATAAAATGTGAAGGAAAAAACAATAAAGTCTAAATTTTTTTCTTTTGTATACCTTTAAATGATTTAAAAGTTTTAATTGAGAAAAAATTTGCATAATTTTATAATTACGTTAAAATTATTGTATAAAGTGTATAGAAATTAGCTTTTTATTATATATTTTTGGAGGAATAAATATGAAATTAATAGTTACAGATTTAGATGGAACACTTCTAAATGATGAAAAAGTGGTAAGCGAAGAAAATAGTAGAGCTTTAAAAAGAGCTATAGATAATGGATTTTCTGTGGCAATTGCTTCAGGTAGAGGATATAGTGATATAAAAAATATTGCAGATTCAATAAAAATTAATCCATATATAATTAGTTCTAATGGTGGATATGTATATGATAAAGATGGAAAAATAATAAAAGGACAAGCTTTTGATAAAAATATAGCCAAAGACTTAGTAAACTTTTGTAAAAATAAAACTTACTTTATTCATTTAGCTAATGAAAGATACTTATATGTTGAAAAAAATTGGCGCGAGAAAGTAAAAAAAAATTATAATCAGGCTATTAAAAAAGGTTATGATATAAAAAAGGAAGATTTAGAAATGGTTTTAAAAATCTTTAATAAGATGGAAGTTCTTAAAGAAATAGATAGTTTTGATGAAATATTTGAAGGGAATATAGAATTATCTTATGGTTCAGTTTTTTCTTTTAATTTAAAAGAACTTAAAGATTCTATTGAATATATGAAGAAGTATTCTCATAAAGTTTCTTGTCCACTTTCAGGAAAATGTAATTATGAAATAATAAATAAAGATGCAACTAAAGGCCATTCATTAGATATTTTATGTGATTATTTAAAAATAAATCCTAAGGAAACAATAGCTTTTGGAGATAATTTTAATGATATAACAATGCTTAAAAAAGCTGGACTAGGTGTTGCTATGGGAAATGCAGAGAATGAAATAAAAGAAATTGCTGATATAGTAACAGAAAAAAATAATAATCATGGAGTAGCCGAAGCTATTAATAATTTATTAGATTCATTAGAAGAAATAGCAGTTACTAAAAATAGTTAAATATTTTATAAAGTAGAATGTTTTTAAATTAATAGTGAAATAAGCTTAGATTATAAAATATTATTAATTGTATTGAAAATAAAGCTTTATATAGTATTAAGTAAAAAATAATTAGGATATAAAAACATTGTTTGATTTTAAATTTAGCGAGGTTTTTTATATTAAAAATAATATAGAACTTTTCATTCATACTTGAATAAATTAATAATAGGATAAATTATTAGGAGATAGTGTTGTGAATAATATACTTATTAGTAAAGAAATAAATACTATTTTCTTTGATGCAGGTAATGTTTTATTTTCACGAAAGCTTAGTAATAAAGGTTATAGAAAAAAGTTAGAAGATTATCTTAAGAGTAAAGGGTATAATAATAAAAATATTGAATTAGCACTAAAAAATGCAAAAAAGTTTTCTAAAAAACATTTGTTATTAAATACTTTAACTACTTTAGAAGAAGAAAAAATATATAAATATAAGTATTTGAAAGTTTTAGCTCAATCACTAAGTGAAGAGGATGATGAATTAATAGATGATATAATGAATAACATATTTGATTTAAATATTTATAAACTTTATGATGAGGTAATATATGTATTAGATGAGTGTAAAAAAAGAAATTATAAATTAGGGGTAATATCTAATGCAAAGCCCAGTATTTTATTAGTATTTGATAACTTAGATATAAGAAAGTATTTTGATGTGATTATTATTTCATCAATAGTAAGAGAAGAAAAACCTTATGAAGAAATATATTTAAAGGCATTAAAAGAAATTAATTCTAAAGCAGAAGAGTGTCTATTTATAGATGATAATAAAAGAAATGTAGAGGGTGCTATAAGATGCGGAATGAAGGCAGTAAGACTTGATAGAAAAAAACAGGATTTAAAAACATTATTACAAATATAATAAAAGGAGAATAAGCTTAATAAAGCTTTATTCTCTTTTTTTCTTTCATATATTTTATAAAATTATCTCTACATAAACAATGCTTTTCACAATTACAAAAATGATTACTATTTATTTGTTTTATAAGGGTAGACTTAGTTTCTTTAAAAGTAGAATTAATTATTTCTAATGGTCTATATATAATACTTATAATTAATAAAATTATCATAAATATACATAAAATTAAAAAATCATTAGATTTAAAATTACTTATTACAAGTATTGTAGATAAAAATAGTAAGATCATAAAAGAAGTGGTTACATAAAAGGTTCTCTGTTTTTTTCTATCTATTAAAATAATAGTTTCTGTTAATTTTTTTGAAGGGTAGGAAAGATTTTTATAAAAATTTTGTTTTTTTAAATCATCCAAATTAATATATCCTCCTTAAAATTTATTTCTTTATAAAATATGAGTAATGTTATTAAAAATATTACTTAGTATAGATAATTAATTTTAAAATAGATTATTTATATTAAAAAAATCAAAAGAAAATAACATAATAAAAGTATTATTCTTTTTTGGTATAATTTAAAGGAAACTTTTACTGTAAAAGCAGAAAAAATAATAATTAAATTTAATATTTAATAGGTAATAAATGTTTGTGTTAAAGTTAAAAAAAGTGTAAAATAAAGATAAATTTAATATGAATATTAGTAATAATTTATATAAATTAAGTATAAAGGGGGATGAACTAACCTATGAAAAGTGATCTTAGGCTTTACTATAAAAATCAGGTTGAATTAGGATATGCTTTACGTGATTTTATAGATGATTATTTTGAAAATAAGGTTTTAGATGAAGAATTAGAGGAGAAAATTATTTCGGTGGTAGAAGCGAATAAAGATAAATTTTATAAATATGATGATATTGCACAAAAGCCGAAGCAAATTTTAGGCAAAACCAGATTAAATGTACTTAAACAGATATTGAGCAAAAGGGGAGGAAAGGAAAATGAAGAAAATAGCCATACTAAACAATAAGGGTGGAGTTGGAAAAAGTACTGTAGCAGTTCAATTATCACATGGTTTAGCAAAATTAGGATTTAAAATTATACTAATAGATTTAGATGGTCAAAATGATTCAAGTCTTTTCCTTGGAATTAATGAGAGTGATTATAATAAAACCTTTTACGATCTTATAGATAAAAGATCTGACATAAATATAAAAGATTGTATAATTAATGCAAGAGAAAATTTAGATTTACTTCCTAATGATCATATAGAAGAGATAAATGCTGAATTCTATAGAGAATCAAGAATAGATTTAGTTTTGCAAGAAAAGTTAGAAGGCCTTGAAGATCTTGGATATGATTATGTAATTATAGATTGTGGCCCTCAGAGAACAAGAATAAACGATGCAGTTTTATGTTATGTTGATCATATAGTAATGCCAGTACAAGTTGAAGCCGCTTCTGTAAGAGCTTGTGGAAGTATTTATGAATATTTATCAGATCTTAGATTATCACCAGATAAGATAACTCTTATAATACCTAATATGTATGATAAAAGAACAAAAGATGCAAAAGAAAATTTAGATTTTTTAATTGAATTCTTTAGTGATAAAAGTGATATAGTAACACCGCCTATAAATAGAAGAATAAAAATAACAGAGGCTGGTAAGATGGGAAAAACAGTTTTTGAATATGATGAGGAAGCATCTAATCAATTCTTTAAGGTATTAGAAAGGCTGGTGAAGAACATTGGCTAATAAGGGGAAAGGTGATTTAAACTATAATTTTGAGATGCTAAAAGAGCAGATGAAGAAAAAAAGAGAGATTGCTGAAAGTATATCAAAAAATGAAGAAGAAAAAGAAATTCATGATATTTCAGAAGCTTTATTGGATAAAGGAAAACAAGAGGTAAATACTGAAGATAAAATAATAGAAAATGAAAAAGAATTATCACCTATATTTCATGTGAAAGAAGAAAAACAAGAAGAACAAAATGTTTCTGGAAAAATAGTAATAAAAAAAGTTGTTAAGCCAGAAGCACCTAAAAGAATAACTTATTATTTAAAACCAGAAACAATAAAAAAAATAGATAAGTTTTCAAAAATGGCAGGTATGGGTAAATCTGAATTTGTTCAAAAGATTTTAGAAGAGGCTTTAAACAATCTTGAAATAGAGAAATAAATTTAAAAGGAATGTTAATATGAGTAAAATTGTTGTTTTAGCAGAAAAGCCTTCTGTAGGAAGAGATTTAGCTAGAGTATTAAAATGTAATAAAAAAGGCAATGGATTTTTAGAAGGTGAAAAATATATTGTAACTTGGGCGTTAGGCCATCTTGTAACTTTAGCAGATCCAGAAATATATAGTGAAAGCTATAAAAGTTGGAACATAGCAGATCTTCCTATAATACCTGAAAGATTAAAACTAGTAGTTATAAGACAAAGTAGCAAACAATTTAATAATGTAAAATTTCAATTAAACAGAAAAGATGTAAAAGAAATAGTTATAGCTACAGATGCTGGAAGAGAAGGTGAGCTTGTAGCTAGATGGATTATAGAAAAATCCCATGTAAGAAAACCTATAAAAAGATTATGGATTTCATCTGTAACAGATAAGGCTATAAAGGACGGATTTAAAAATCTAAAAGATGGTAAGGCTTATGAAAATTTATATTATTCAGCTATTGCAAGAGCAGAAGCGGATTGGATAGTAGGAATAAATGCAACAAGAGCTTTAACTTGTAAATATAATGCTCAATTATCCTGTGGTAGAGTTCAAACACCTACTTTAGCAATAATAAATAAAAGAGAAGAAGAGATAAAAAACTTTAAGCCTAAAAAATTCTATTCTATAAAAGTTTTTGCAGATAATTTAGAGCTTACATGGCAAGATGAAAAGAGTAAAGATATAAAAAGCTTTAATGAAGAAAAAATTGATAATATTATAAAAAGTATAAAAGGTAAAGAATGTAAAGTTGTATCTATAGAGGAGAAACTTAAAAAAAGTTATTCACCAAAGCTTTATGATTTAACAGAACTTCAAAGAGACTGTAATAAAATATTTGGATTTTCACCAAAAGAAACTTTAAGTATTATGCAAAAGTTATATGAACATCATAAAGTTTTAACTTATCCAAGAACGGATTCAAGATACATAACATCAGATATAGTGGATACTCTAAAAGATAGAGTTAAAGCCTGTGGTGTTGGACCATATTCAAAATATGCTTTAAATATTTTAAAGAGAGGTATAAAAGCAAGTAGTAATTTTGTTGATAATAAAAAAGTTAGTGATCACCATGCAATAATTCCAACAGAAGAAAAGATTAGTTTGATGGATTTAAATGACAGGGAAAGAAAGGTTTATGATTTAGTAGTAAAAAGATTTTTAGCTATTTTAGATAAACCTTTTGAATATAAGCAAATTAATTTAAAGTGTAGAATTGATAAATATGATTTTATCGCTAAGGGAAAGAATATAATATCCTATGGGTGGAAGGAAATATATTCAAAAGATTTCAATGAAAAAGAAGATGATGAACTTAAAGAACAATTAATAGATAAAATTGAAGAAGGAAATACACTAAAAGTTAAATCTTTAAAAAAGACAGAAGGAAAAACTAATCCGCCATCTCCTTTTAATGAAGCTACATTGCTTTCAGCTATGGAGAATCCATCACGATATATGGAGGGCGAAGGAAAAGATCTTATAAAAACTATAGGAGAGACAGGGGGTCTTGGAACTGTTGCCACAAGAGCAGACATAATAGAAAAATTATTTGCTACATTTTTAATAGAAAAAAAGGGTAAAGATATATACTTAACCTCTAAAGGAAGACAGTTATTAGAGCTAGTTCCTGTAGACTTAAAAACACCTACTTTAACAGCTAAATGGGAGCAAAAATTAACGGCTATTTCTAAAGGAAACTTAAGCAAAGTTAAGTTTATAGATGAAATGAAAAAATATTCTAAAGAAGTTGTTAAGGAAATAAAAAATAGTAATGAAAGGTTTACCCATGATAACCTTACAAGAAGCAAATGCCCTAATTGTGGCAAGTATATGTTGGAGGTTAACGGAAAAAAGGGAAAAATGCTTGTTTGCCAAGATAGAGAATGTGGATATAGAAAGAGTCTATCAACTGTAACTAATTCCAGATGCCCCAATTGTCATAAAAAATTAGAGCTTAGAGGAGAAGGAGAAGGTAAAATATTTGTATGTAGCTGTGGATATAAAGAAAAACTTTCAGCTTTCAATGAAAGAAAAAAGAAAGATAATTCTAAAGTTTCTAAAAGGGATGTAAATAAATATTTAAAGAATCAAAGTAAAGAAAATGATGAATTTGGTAATTCAGCTTTAGCAGATGCATTAAGTAAATTAAAATTTTAATTCCTTTAAAATAAATTATAAATAATTAAAAAGAGAAGGTTCACCTAAAATAATTTTTAAAAAATTAATTTAGGTAAGGCCTTCTTTTTATTTATACATTTATTTAAAAATAAATATAAGCCACTTAAAAAGGAGAATTTTTATAGAGTATCTTTTTTTATATTTATTATAGACTTTAGATACATAAAAGTTTTTTCTTTTATATTAAATATAATTATTTTAATAACAACTATTTAAGTAATATCCATAATATAGTATTAGGAAGTAATTTTAGGAGGAAAATTATTAATTTTAAATAGATTAATAATATATTAGATATGGATAAAAAGCTTTATAATCTAAATTTATCTGATATAGAAGATATTGTACAAGGAATAAAACTGCTTAATAATAATACAGCTACAATAATAGGAATACAGGGAATAAATGGTGGCGGAAAAACAAGTATAGTAAAAGAAGTAGAAAAGATATTAAAAAAAGATAAAAAATTAAGGATAGAATATTTAAATATTTTTTATATGAAAGATGAAAATGAATTTATAAATCAATTATTTATAAAGTTAAATAATTTAATAAATGACGAATTACTTATTAAATATGAGAAAAGTTCAAGCATTTTTGCAAAAGAAACTTATGAATATAAAAATATTTTAAATGAAAAATTAAGGATTAAAAATGAAAAATTAGTTCTTATAATTGATGATTTAGATAGGGGAGAAAGCAAGAGTATAAGAAACATATTATCTATAATAAAAAATAAGTATGATTTTGATAATGTAATATATCTATTGTGCTATGACAGTGATATTTTATCTTCAAATTTAGGAATGTGTTTTGGGAAAAATGGAGAAAAAATTGCAAGAGAATATATAAATAAAGTTGTAGATATAGAAGTAACTATAAAAAATAGCAATAAAAATGACTTGCTAGAATATTTAATTAAGGAAAGCGAAAAAATTATTCAGAAAAAAGGATTTAAAATTTCTAAGGATTTATTTAAAGGTATAAAGGAATTATTTAGCGAGTTTTTTAAAGATAAATTAACTAATATAAGAATAGTTAATAAGTTTTTAAATACAATAGATTTCAAGATATTTATAGAAGAAAATAAAATTGAAAATTTTTTAATAGTAGAAGGTTTAAAGATATTTTATCCTAATGTTTATAGGAAGATAGATATTGAAGATAAATATATAAATGAATATGTGATTAGAAATGCCATAGAACAATTTGAAAATCAAGGAGATGTAGGAAGTTTTTCAGATACAGCTTTATTAATAGAAAAAACAGTAGAAACATTAATTTGTGAGAGAGAAAAAATTTAAAAAATAAAAGCATTTTAGAATATTTATAAATATCTCTAAAATGCTTTTATTTAAAATATGATTTAATATAAAAATTCTTTTATAGTTTTTTTATTATAAAAATTATCAGAGGACATTATTTTATTAAATAAGTTTTTTATTTTTAAATAATCTTTAGAAGGTATTTTAGAATAAAATTTAACCATTTCTTGAAACACCTTGTCTATATATTTATAATTTGTTGCCTTTATGGCATTATTTAGTATATTTATAATGCATTCAGATGATTTATTATAATCTTCTATAAAACAATACCCTTTTAACATACTATAGTAAACAAATTGATAATATCTTCTGGAACAAAAATTATCATCAGATTTTATATAATTTTTTATATTTCTTAAAGACTTTTTTAATAAATAAACATCATTTGAGTTTATGTATATTTCCATGATGTGGCAGGTGATTATTAGTTTATGAGAAGATTTACTACTAGAATTAAAAATTAAATTATAAATTGCCATAGCACTATCTGTATAATTTTTTTCAGCTAACAAATTAGCTTTTAAAAGTAATGTATCAAATATATTAAATTTAGACATATTGAAAAAGTATTCAATATTTTGAATTTCCTCTAAAGATTTATCGTAATCCATTATGTTTTTATAACATAATGCTAAATTAAAATGACAATTAAAAGCTGTATCTTGATCTAAATAATGTATATTTTTTATACAAAAATTACAAAGATTTATAGCTTTTTTATAATTACCTAAGCGCATATGACATTTAACTGAGTTACAGTATATCTTGTTCTTGTAATACATATCTAATGGGAGTTTGCATATAGAAAGGAAAAGTTTTAAAGATTCTTGATACTTTTCACATAATGATAGCAAAAGAGCACAATTTTCATAAATAATATAATTCTCTAAATTTAAAGGGTATTTATTTGAATAATCATTAATTATTTCAGTAATTCTATCTATAATAAAACTTGGAATCTTTTTTTTATTTATTAGCTTAAAAATGGAATTAAAAAGATTACTGCCATTCTTTAATAAATTTTCATATTTTAAAGCTTCTGTTAATATATCAATAATTTCTGCAGATTTGGTCATATTAAACTCCTAAAGGTATAAATTTTTATAGTTAATATTAATTACCTAATAATTTTAATAAGATATTTAAATTATATTATAAATTATTAATTAATATTATAAATTCATATGATGATAAAAATCAATGATAAAAATTAATAATAAAATATTAAAAATTTATTTAATGATATTGACATTTTTTTTTGTGAAGAATAAAATAATATATGAACATATGAATACTTATTCATATGATAAAGGAGAGTGAATTAAAGTGAAATCAAAAATAGAAACTTGTAATTCTTCTATCATACATGAAGATATAATTTCAAAGGTAAAAAATAAACTTCCGAAAGAAGAATTGCTTTATGATTTAGCTGAATTCTTCAAAGTTTTTGGAGATTCAACAAGAATAAAAATAATATGTGCGTTATTCGAGTCAGAAATGTGTGTGTGTGATATTGCAAATTTATTATCTATGACTCAATCGGCAGTATCCCATCAACTTAGAGTTTTAAAACAAGCAAGGCTTGTAAAGTTTAGAAGAGATGGTAAGGTTATTTATTATTCTCTTGATGATGAGCATATAAAACATATTTTTGATGAAGGATTAAGCCATATAAAAGAATAGCAATATTTAAAGGGGGAGCAGATTATGAGCAAGATATTTTTAAACCTTGAAGGGTTAGATTGTGCTGGATGTGCTGCTAAAATAGAAGATCGTGTAAATAGATTGGAAAATGTTAAAGAAGCAACATTAAATTTTGCTACTAAATCTTTAATTATAGAAGGTTATAAAGATGAAAATAATGATGATATTATTATAAAAACAAAAGATATAATAAAGAAGTTAGAGCCAGATGTTATTGTCAGTGAAAAAAAACATGGGAATAATAAAATAAAAAGACCATCAGTAATTTCAAAATCTTCTGATAGAAAGATAATTATAAAAAATAAAGAAAAAAAACAATCAAAAGTAAGCTTTATGGAAAATTTAGAAACAAAAGAAATTATAAAATTTTCTATAGGATTTATACTATTTATAATTGGATTGACTATAAAAGTAGACATGTCTAAAAAGTTTATTATTTTCTTAATAAGTTATATCTTAGTAGGTGGAGAAATTGTATATAAAGCATTTAAGAATATATTAAAAGGTGAAGTATTCGATGAAAATTTTCTTATGAGTGTAGCTACTATAGGAGCTTTTGCTATAAAAGAGTTTCCAGAAGCTGTGGCAGTAATGATATTTTATCAAGTAGGAGAAATGTTTCAAAGTTTAGCAGTGAATAGATCAAGAAAATCAATTGAAGAATTAATGGATATAAGACCTGATTACGCTAATTTAATAGTAGGTAATAAAGAGACAAAAGTAGCTCCAGAAAGAGTTAATATAGGAGAATATATAATTGTAAAACCAGGAGAAAAAGTTCCTTTAGATGGTACTATAATAGAAGGAGAGGGATTCTTGGATACTTCAGCTTTAACTGGAGAATCTATATTAAGAGAAGTGAAAGAAAATGATGAAATTTTAGCAGGGTGTATAAATAAAAACGGACTTTTAAAAATAAAAGTGACAAAGGATTTTGGAGAATCAACAGTATCTAAAATATTAGAACTTGTACAAAATGCCGGTAGTAAGAAAGCTAAAACAGAAAAGTTTATAACTAAATTTGCAAAATACTATACTCCAATAGTAGTTTTAGGTGCTGTAGCTTTAGCATTTATACCACCATTACTTTTAGGAATTGGAACAATTTCAGAATGGGTTAATAGAGCTTTAGTATTTTTAGTAGTTTCATGTCCTTGTGCTTTAGTTATTTCTATACCTTTAGGATTCTTTGGAGGGATAGGTGCAGCATCTAAAAAAGGTATACTAATTAAAGGTGGAAACTATTTAGAAACTTTAAAAAACATAAATACTGTTGTATTTGATAAGACAGGAACTTTAACTAAAGGTGTATTTAAAGTTCTTAAAGTTCAAAATATAGGAGATGTTTCAAAAGAGGATATATTAAAATATGCAGCTTATGCGGAAAGTTATTCTAATCATCCTATAGCAAAGTCTATAACAGAAAAATATGATAAGAAGATTAATAAGAATTTAATAAAAAATTATAAAGAAATTGCTGGATTTGGAATTCAAGTTGAAGTAAATGGTAAAAATATTCTAGCAGGAAATAAAAAGCTTATGGATATGTTTAATATAAGATGTAATGATAGCAATGAGATGGGAACTTTAGTTCATATTGCAATAAATAAAGTATATTATGGATATATACTTATTGGAGATGAAATAAAGAAAGATTCAGCAATTACTATAGATTATCTAAAAAAATTAGGAGTAAAGAAAGTAATTATGCTTACAGGAGACAATAAAAAGGTTTCTAGTAAAGTTAAAGATTACTTAAAGTTGGATGAAGCTTATGCAGAGTTACTTCCTAATGATAAAGTAGAAAAATTAGAGGAGATTTTCTTAGAGAATTCTAATGGAAAAGTTATGTTTGTAGGTGATGGAATAAATGATGCACCGGTTCTAGCAAGAGCAGATATTGGAGTAGCTATGGGTGGAGTAGGTTCTGATGCAGCAATAGAGGCAGCAGATGTTGTAATAATGAATGATGAACTAGCTAAGATTCCTTTATCAATAAGAATTGCAAGAAAAACAAATAGAATAGTATGGGAGAATATAATCTTTGCTTTATCAGTAAAAGTTATAATACTAATTTTAGGTGCAATGGGATTTGCTACTATGTGGGAAGCTGTTTTTGGAGATGTAGGAGTAGCTTTAATAGCAGTTTTAAACTCAATGAGAGCTTTAAAATTAAAATAAATTAAGTTTTATTCATACAGAAACTTTTAAATAAATATTTTTTAAAAGTTTCTGTATTTATTATAAAAAATATCCTTATTTGACTTAATTATACTGGATACTTTATGATTAAATAACATATAAATCCATAAGACGAGGAATTCCAACAAATATCTAAGAAATAATGTGTTAATCGCATTGACAAAGGGACTATTATTGAATATAATCATTTTGTTGAGAATACTTTCAGGCAATAGGGAGTAGCGCACAGTACCTTTAGTATTGTGAGTTGATACACTGATGTTTTTCATCTAGCTTTGTATTTTGTGGGACTTATGTATAACAAGGGTTGAGTTATACATAAGTCCCATTTTTATCATTAAATCTTTAATTTAAGTTTAGTTCCTTTATTTAAAATATAAATTTAATAACAAAAATAAAATATAGTAAATAAATTATTAAAAATATTATTTATATTATAAAATTATTGGAGGTTTTAATTTGAATATATTCTCTGTTGTTTTAATTAGTTTAGGGCTTGCAATGGATGCTTTTGCTGTATCATTAACTATGGGAATGAAAATTAATAATTCAGGCGAAAGAAATAAAGTAGCAATAAAATGTGGTTTATTTTTTGGAGTTTTTCAAGGAATAATGCCTTTTATAGGGTGGGCCTTAGGAAAAAATTTTACAAGGTATATATCATTAATAGATCACTGGATAGCTTTTATAGTCCTTGGAATAATAGGAATAAATATGATTGTTGAAGCATTTAAAAAAGAAGAAGATAAAGAAACAGCAAATAATAATAAACAGTTTTTATTCTTAGCGATAGCTACTAGTATAGATGCTTTAGCTGTTGGAGTTAGTCTTGCATTTTTAAATGTTAATATATTAGTGCCAGTTTTTATTATAGGATTAATAACTTGTATCTTAAGTTTTATTGGTGTTTTTTTAGGAAGAAAGTTTGGGGACATACTTAAAAATAAGGCAGCAATTATTGGGGGAATTATATTAATAATTATAGGAACTAAAATATTAGTAGAGCATCTTAATCTATTATAAAATTTTATTAATTATATAAAACTTTATTTGAATAGTATATTTATAAAAAATTGTAAAAGTATAAGATTTATAGTTTTTTATAAAATATACTTTTAATTTATTTTAAATTAAAAAACTTTGTTAAAAATATTAATATGTTAAGGGTGAAATTATAATATTTAAAGAGAAATTTAATAAAAAATATATTTGAATGCTAAAATTTTATCAATTAAATATTTTATAGAGATAATGATTAAATATACTTGAAATAGGATAATATAATAGGATATAAATATAAAGAGAGTATTTTATAATTTTAATTTTGTAATTAATATAAACTATGTAAAAGAGTGTTAAAATATAGATAAGGATTATGAATTTATGTTAATATATATAGTATAGTAATAAATAAAAAATAATAAATGTTATATAGATGAATATATACATATAGAAAGGGTGCCCAAGATGGACAAAAAAAAGAATATTTCAATGGCTGTAATCAAAAGATTACCCAAATATCACAGATATTTATCAGAGCTAATGAAAAATGATGTAGATAGAATTTCTTCAAAGGAATTAAGCGAGAAGATAGGATTTACAGCGTCTCAAATTCGTCAAGACTTAAATTGCTTTGGTGATTTTGGACAACAAGGATACGGATATAATGTCAGAGAACTTTATAATCAAATAAGCAATATACTAGGTCTTCAAAAAGATTATAATACAGTTATAATAGGTGCAGGAAATATAGGGCAAGCAATTGCTAACTATGGACATTTTCAAAAGTTAGGATTTAATACAATAGCTATTTTTGATGCCAATCCAAAGCTTATAGGCATTAAAATTAGGGATATAGAAATAAAAGATATAGATGAACTAGATAATTTCTTAGAAAGAAATACTGTAGATATAGGAATTATATGTGTACCAAAGGTAAATGCACAAAAGGTTTGTGATCAGCTTATAGCTGGAGGAGTAAGAGGAGTTTGGAACTTTGCTCCAGTAGATCTTGTAGTTCCAGAAAATATAATAGTTGAAAATGTACATCTAAGTGAAAGTATACTTACTCTTATCTATTTATTAAATGAGTCAGAACAATAATATAAAAATTGTTAAAAAACATACAATTTTTATTGCAAACAATTTAACAAGGGTTTATAATAATAATTGAAGTTTTTACTTCAATTATTTTTTTACATTAATTTGTTATAAAGTTAACAAAGAATTAACAGGTTATAGTATAAATTTAATAAAATGTAAGTAATTTAGAGTAAAAATGATATTAAACAACATCAAAATACAAGGGGGATTTCTGTAATGGAACTAAAAAATGTAATCCTTGAAAAGGAAGGTAAAATTGCAATCCTAACTATCAACAGGCCTAAGGCATTAAATGCTTTAAATTCAGAAACTTTAAAAGATTTAGATATGGCAATTTCTGAAATTGAAAAGGATAATGATATTTATGCTGTAATTTTAACAGGTGCAGGAGAAAAAGCATTTGTTGCTGGAGCAGATATAGTTGAAATGAAAGACTATAATCAAGAACAAGGAAAAGAATACGGATTATTAGGCAATAAAGTATTTAGAAGAATTGAAAAATTAGATAAGCCAGTTATAGCTGCTATATCAGGATTTGCTCTTGGTGGTGGATGTGAATTATCAATGTCATGTGATATAAGAATAGCCTCAGAAAAAGCTAAATTTGCTCAACCAGAAGCAGGCTTAGGCATAACACCAGGTTTTGGTGGAACACAAAGATTAGCAAGAATTGTTGGAATAGGTAAGGCAAAAGAACTTATCTATACCTGCGATATGATAAAAGCTGATGAAGCTTTAAGAATAGGATTAGTTAATAAAGTAGTACCTCTAGAAAACTTAATGGATGAAGCTAAGGCTATGGCAAATAAAATAGCTTCTAATGCTCCAATAGCAGTTAAGTTATGCAAAGATGCAATAAATAGAGGAATGCAAGTTGATATAGATAGTGCAATAGAGATAGAAGCAGATGATTTTGGAAAATGCTTTGCAACTGAAGACCAAAAAGAAGGTATGACAGCTTTCGTAGAAAAGAGAGCTAAAAACTTCCAAAATAAATAATTAATAAGCTAAAAACTAGGAGGTAACTTAAATGAATTTCCAATTAACTAGAGAACAAGAATTAGTAAAACAAATGGTTAAAGATTTTGCAGAAAATGAAGTAAAACCTATAGCTGCTGAAATAGATGAAACTGAAAGATTTCCAATGGAAAATGTAGAGAAGATGGCAAGCTTAGGAATGATGGGAATTCCATTTCCAGTAGAATATGGTGGAGCAGGTGGAGACACTTTATCATATATATTAGCTGTTGAAGAATTATCAAAAGTATGTGGAACACATGGAGTTATATTATCAGCACACACTTCATTATGTGCATCATTAATAGAACAGTTTGGTACTCCAGCTCAAAAGGAAAAGTATTTAACACCTTTAGCTAAGGGGGAAAAGCTAGGGGCTTTTGGTTTAACAGAACCAGGTGCTGGAACAGATGCTGCTGGTCAACAAACAGTAGCAGTTTTAGATGGGGATCATTATGTATTAAATGGATCAAAGATTTTTATAACTAACGGAGGAGTTGCAGATATATTTATAGTGTTTGCAATGACAGATAAAAGCAAGGGAACTAAGGGAATATCAGCATTTATAGTTGAAAAAGACTTTGAAGGATTTTCAATAGGTAAAGTTGAAAATAAGATGGGAATAAGAGCCTCATCAACTACTGAATTAATAATGGAAAATTGTATAGTTCCAAAAGAAAATTTAGTGGGAAAAGAAGGAAAAGGTTTTGGAATAGCAATGAAAACTCTTGATGGAGGAAGAATTGGTATAGCAGCTCAAGCTTTAGGCCTTGCAGAAGGTGCATTAGATGAAGCTGTTGCTTATATGAAAGAAAGAAAACAATTTGGAAGATCATTAACAGCATTTCAAGGATTACAATGGATGGTAGCTGAAATGGATACAAAAATAGAAGCTGCTAGATATTTAGTATATAAAGCTGCTTGGCTTAAAGATAAAAAACTTCCTTATTCATTAGATGCTGCAAGAGCTAAATTATTTGCTGCAGATGTTGCTATGGAAGTAACAACTAAAGCAGTTCAATTATTCGGCGGATACGGATACACTAAAGAATATCCAGTAGAAAGATTAATGAGAGATGCTAAGATAACAGAAATTTATGAAGGAACTTCACAAGTTCAAAAAATGGTTATTGCAGCAAATGTTTTAAGATAATTTAGGAGGGCATAACAGATGAAAATAGTAGTTTGCTTAAAACAAGTACCAGATACAACTGTAGTTAAAATAGATCCTGCAACAGGAACATTAATAAGAGATGGCGTACCTTCAATTATAAATCCAGAAGATAAAAACGCATTAGAAGAAGCTTTAAGATTAAAAAATCAAAATGGAGCACATGTAACAGTGATAAGTATGGGACCTCCTCAAGCTGAAGCGGCTTTAAGAGAGGCTTTATGTATGGGAGCTGATGAGGCTATACTAATTACAGATAGAGCATTTGCAGGAGCAGATACATTAGCAACTTCAAAAGCTTTAGCTGGAGCAATAAAGAAATTAGATTATGACGTAGTGCTAGCTGGAAGACAAGCTATAGATGGTGATACTGCACAAGTTGGACCAGAAATAGCAGAACACTTAGATATTCCTCAAATAACTTACGTTCAAGATGTAAAAGTGGAAGAGGATGGATTATTAATAAACAGAGCTTTAGAAGATGGATATGAATTAATAAAGGTTAAGACTCCAGTTCTTTTAACAGCAATAAAAGAATTAAATCATCCAAGATATATGAACGTTAAATACATCTTTTCAACTGCAAACAAAGAAATTGTTAAATGGTCAGCTGATGATATCGATGTGAATAAGGAAGATTTAGGATTAAAAGGTTCTCCAACTAAAGTTAAAAAATCAATGACTAAAGAAGCTAAAGGTGCTGGAGAAGTTGTAGATAAGCCTGTTAAAGAAGCAGTAGGTTATGTACTAGGAAAATTAAAAGAGAAACACTACATCTAGGATTTAGGAGGTAAGGTATTATGAATATAGCAGATTATAAAGGCGTATGGGTATTTGCTGAGCAAAGAGATGGAGCACTTCAAAAAGTATCTTTAGAGTTACTAGGAGAAGGAAGAAAAATTGCAGATAAATTAGGAGTAAAATTAACAGCTTTACTTTTAGGATATGAAATAGAGGATTTAGCAACTGAATTAGGAAATCATGGAGCAGATGAAGTTTTAGTTGTTGATAATAAGGAATTGGCACAATATACAACTGATGGATATACAAAGGTTATATGTGACCTTGTAAATGAAAAAAAACCAGAAATATTATTTATAGGTGCAACTTTTATAGGAAGAGATTTAGGCCCAAGAGTTGCTGCTAGATTATCAACAGGACTAACAGCTGACTGTACTTCATTAGATATAGATGAAGAAGGTAAATTTTTATTAGCTACAAGACCAGCTTTTGGTGGTAACTTAATGGCTACAATAGCATGTACAGATCATAGACCACAAATGGCTACAGTAAGACCAGGGGTTTTCTCAAAACTTCCATATGAAGATAGAAAATTTGATATAGAAAATATTAAAACTAATTTAACTGCTGATGATATAAGAACTAAGATTGTGGAAGTAGTTAAAGAGAATAAAGAAATAGAGGATATAAGTGAAGCTAATATTATAGTTTCAGGTGGTAGAGGTGTTGGAAGTAAAGAAAACTTCCAGTTACTAAAGGATTTAGCACAAGCTTTAGGTGGAACAGTGGCAGCATCAAGAGCAGCTGTAGAAAATGAATGGTTAGATAAAGATTATCAAGTTGGACAAACAGGTAAAACTGTAAGACCTACTATATATATAGCATGTGGTATATCAGGAGCTATACAACACGTTGCAGGTATGCAAGATGCTGATATGATAATAGCTATAAATAAAGATGCTACAGCTCCAATAATGAAGGTTGCTGACTATGGTATAGTAGGAGATTTAAATAAAGTTATTCCAGAAATGATAGCTGAAGTTAAGGCTATGAAGGAAGACAACTAATTTAAAATTATTTATTGAAATTAAAATATAGGATTTTCTATAAAATTAATAGAAGATTCTAATATAAAAATGGAGGGCTTATCATGGAAAAGATTTTTGTACTTGGAGCAGGAACTATGGGAGCAGGAATAGTTCAAGCTTTTGCTCAAAAAGGATATGAAGTTATAGTTAGGGATATTAAAGATGAGTTTGTTGATAAAGGAATTGCTACAATAACTAAAAACTTAACAAGATTAGTTACAAAAGGTAAATTAACAGAAGAACAAAAAGAAGAAATACTTTCAAGAATAAGTGGAACAACTGATATGAATTTAGCTGCTGATTGTGACTTAGTTGTTGAAGCAGCTATTGAAAATATGGAAATTAAAAAGCAAATCTTTGCTGAACTAGATAAAATATGTAAAGCAGATACAATCTTAGCTTCAAATACATCATCATTATCAATAACAGAAGTAGCATCAGCAACTACAAGACCAGCGCAAGTTATAGGAATGCACTTCTTTAATCCGGCTCCAATAATGAAGCTTGTTGAAGTAATTAGGGGAATGGCTACATCACAAGAAACTTTTGATAAAGTTAAAGAACTTTCAATAGCTATAGGAAAAGAACCAGTAGAAGTTGCAGAAGCTCCTGGATTTGTTGTTAATAGAATACTTATTCCAATGATAAATGAAGCAGTTGGAATATTAGCAGAAGGCATAGCTTCTGCAGAAGATATAGATACAGCTATGAAACTTGGTGCAAACCATCCAATGGGACCTTTAGCTTTAGGAGATCTTATAGGATTAGATGTTTGTCTAGCTATAATGGATGTATTACAAAAAGAAACTGGAGATCCTAAATATAGAGCCCACAGTCTTTTAAGAAAATATGTAAGAGCTGGATGGCTTGGAAGAAAGAGCGGAAAAGGATTCTACGATTATAGCAAATAGTTTATTTATAAAGGTTAATTGAGAAATAAACACCTGTTGCATTTTAGTGTGACAGGTGTTTTTGTAATAAAAAATAATATATAATAATAGTAAAAAGATGGAAGGAGGAGAACTTATGAGAGGAAGAACTATAGCTTTTGGAATAATACTTACATTATTAGTGCCACTTATTGTATATTTTATAGGGGTAGGTAAAACTACTTATTTAATTGGAGGAATATTTATAATTAAAGGTTTAATGATTATTTTTATTCCTAAAGAAGTTAAGAAAATAGATAAGTTTATAAATATTGATAGATGGGAAGCCTTTCAAAAAAAAGATAGTGAGTTTAAATTACATGTAGAAAAAGGTTCTATAGCATATATATTAATAGGTTTAGGTATATTGTTTTTAGGTTATAGATTTGAAACTTTAGGTATAAATAATAAATTATTTCCGTATTATTTAGCTTATGGAGCTTTTGTAGCTATTTATTTTTTTGGGGAAACATTTTCTGTTATAAAAAGTAAAGATTTAGATGAATATAGAAGATTTAATGTATATGTATCAATAGCTTTAATTGTGGTTGCAATATTAATACTTTAAATTTATTTTAACTAAAATAATAATAGATATTAAAATTTTAAGTTTAAAAAATATTTTTATATATCTATGAATAAAATATTAAAGTATCAATATAACTTTTATAAAATTCAGACTATTGTAAATTGTTGTGATATAATAAAAAGAAAGAATTAGTTTTTGGTATATAAGGAGGGGTTTTTATGAACAGATTTACAATACCAAGGGATATTTATTTTGGTAGAGAATCAATTAATATTTTAAAAACTCTTAAAGGTAAAAAAGCCTTTATTGTAGTTGGAGGGGGATCTATGAAACGACTAGGGTTCCTTCAACAAGTAGAAGAAAACTTAAGACAAGCAGCTATGGATGTAATGGTTTTCGAAGGGGTTGAGCCAGATCCTTCTGTTGAGACAGTTTTAAGAGGTGCAGAAGCTATGGTTAATTTTGAACCAGACTGGATAGTTGCTTTAGGTGGAGGTTCAGCTATAGATGCTGCTAAAGCTATGTGGATATTTTATGAGCACCCAGAAGTAAAATTTGATGATATAAAAGATCCATTTACTTTGCCAGAACTTAGAACTAAGGCAAAATTTATTGGAATACCATCAACTTCTGGAACAGCTAGTGAAGTTACTGCTTTTTCTGTTATAACAGATTATAAAACAGAAATAAAATATCCTATAGCAGACTTTAATATTACTCCAGATATTGCTATAGTTGATCCAGAGTTAGCAGAATCAATGCCTGCTAAATTAACTGCTTATACTGGTATGGATGCTTTAACTCATGCTATAGAAGCTTATGTAGCAGGATTACATTCTCCATTTTCAGATCCATTAGCAATGGAAGCTATAGAAATGGTTGTAAAGAATTTATATAATTCTTATAAAGGTGACAGCAATGCAAGAGAAAAGATGCATTATGCTCAATGTTTAGCTGGAATGGCATTTTCAAATGCTTTATTAGGAATAACTCATAGTATGGCACATAAAACTGGAGCTGTATTTAATATACCTCATGGTTGTGCAAATGCTATTTATTTGCCATATGTTATAGAATTTAATAAGAAAACTGCTATAGATAGATATGCTTATATAGCTAAAAGATTAGGGCTTGAAGGTAAAAATGAAGATGAATTAGTTCAATCTTTAGTTTCATTAATTAAAGATATGAATAGGCAAATGGATATACCTCTAACATTAAAAGATTATGGTGTTAAAGAAGATGACTTTAATGCAAAATTAAAGATGATTGCAGAAAGAGCAGTTAAAGACGCTTGCACTGGGGCTAACCCACGTAGTATAACACCAGAGGAAATGGAAAATCTATTTGAAGCTACTTATTATGGAAAAAATGTTGATTTTTAATAAAAAGTAAAATTTAAAGTCTGCAGATCATTCTGCTTTGGCTGAATGAATGCAGACTTTTTTAACAATTATAAAATTAAAAAGTTTGGGGGAGTTTACTTTGTACAAAATAATGAAAAAAGAGAGATTAGCAGGTAATATATATCTTATGGATATATATGCACCAAGAGTTGCAAAATCAGCTGAGCCAGGTCAGTTTGTTATTTTAAAGGTAAATGAAAGGGGAGAAAGAATTCCTTTAACTATATGTGATTATGATAAAGATAAAGGTACTGTAACTGTAGTTGTACAAGTTATGGGAAGTTCCACAGAAGAAATGATTGAATTTAAAGAAGGAGAATCATATCAAGATTTTGTTGGTCCATTAGGACAACCATCTGAAATGGTTAATGAGCCTTTAGATGAATTAAAAAAAGAAAAAATATTATTTATAGCAGGAGGAGTTGGAACAGCACCAGTTTATCCTCAAGTTAAATGGTTAAATTCAAGGGGCATAAAAGCAGATGTAATTATTGGTGCAAAAAATAAGGATTTAATAATTTTAAAAGAAGAAATGGAAAAGGTTGCAGGCAATGTATATGTTGCAACTGATGATGGCTCTTATGGATTTAAAGGATTAGTTACAGATTTATTAAAAAAATTAGTTAATGAAGAAGGTAAAAAGTACGATAGAGTAATAGCTATAGGACCTATGATAATGATGAAATTTGTATGTCTTTTAACGAAAGAACTTGGAATAAAAACAATTGTAAGTTTAAACCCAATAATGGTTGATGGAACTGGAATGTGTGGAGCATGTAGAGTTACTGTAGGTGGAGAAGTTAAATTTGCTTGTGTAGATGGTCCGGAATTTGATGGACATTTAGTTAATTTTGACGAAGCTATGAGAAGACAAACAATGTATAAAACAGAGGAAGGAAGAGCTAAGTTAAAATTAGAAGAAGGTGATACACATCATCATGGTGGATGTGGCTGCGGAGGTGATAAATAATGGCTAATTTAAAGAGAATACCAGTAAAAGAACAAGATGCTAAAGTGAGAGCAAAAAACTTTGATGAAGTTTGTTTAGGATATAATTTAGAAGAAGCTGAAGAGGAAGCTTCAAGATGTTTAAATTGTAAAAACCCAAGATGTGTGGGAGAGTGTCCTGTTAATATAAATATTCCAGGATTTATTCAAAAGATCAAAGATGGAGATATAGAAGGTGCAGCAAAGGTTATTGCAGAAGCATCTGCTCTTCCAGCAATTTGTGGTAGAGTTTGTCCTCAAGAAAGACAATGTGAAGGAAAATGTGTTCTAGGAATTAAAGGCGATTCTGTTTCAATTGGTAAATTAGAAAGATTTGTAGCCGATTGGACTAGGGAAAATAATATTGATTTAACTCCTGAAATTAAAAAGAATGGTAAAAAGGTTGCTGTGGTAGGAAGTGGTCCAGCTGGATTAACCTGTGCTGGTGATTTAGCGAAGCTTGGATATGATGTAACTATTTTTGAAGCTTTACATGAACCAGGTGGGGTTTTAGTTTATGGAATTCCAGAGTTTAGATTACCAAAAGAGACTGTAGTAAAACATGAGATTGAAAATGTTAAAAAATTAGGTGTAAAAATAGAAACAAATGTTATTATAGGTAGAACTGTTACTATAGATGAACTTTTTGAAGACGAAAACTTCGATGCTGTATTTATAGGTTCAGGAGCAGGACTTCCAAAGTTCATGCATATTCCAGGTGAAAATGCTAATGGAGTATTTTCAGCTAATGAATTTTTAACAAGAAACAATTTAATGAAGGCATTTAAAGAAGATTATTCAACTCCTATAAGAGCTGGAAAGAAAGTTGCAGTAGTAGGTGGCGGTAATGTTGCAATGGATGCTGCAAGAACAGCTTTAAGATTAGGAGCAGAAACTCATATAGTATATAG
>NZ_FQVM01000034.1 GCF_900129365.1 Clostridium fallax | reverse complement strand
TGTCAGTCGATTTCATTTTATCATAGGAGTTCTTTTTTTCTTCAGAGCTAAAGCCTTTTTATCCACTGGCATAGCCAGTGGTTTTCAACGCAATAAAAAAGCAGTGTGAAACTACACTGCTTCTTATTATATTACTAACTTTTTAAATATCAGTTTAAAAAATTTAAAGAATTTTTTAATTATATTATTCGTCTTTCTCCATTATATATTGAAGTTCTTCCTTTGGATATCTCTATAACATCCCCATAAAAGTAAATTTTACTATCTTCAATAGCTATACCACATCTTTTATCACAACCATAATATATATCTTTTTTAGCAGATGATAAATCTATAAACTTATAAAGATATTGCTTATTTTCTTCCCAATTGGGTATAAAATAAAAATCTGTAATATTTAAAGCTCTTCCTCCACTTTTCTTTAAGGGAAATTCTTTTATAAATTCCCACCAAGTCTCTGGACCACATATTTTAGTAGCTTCTCCTTCCAAAATTATGCCAGTATTACTTTTATTTAAGTTATTTAAAAGAAGCTGCATATCTTTATTTTTTAATCTATCTACTAAATTTTTAGGATTTTTACATAAAAAACATATAAAATCATTACAATAGATATCTTTAAAATGCTCCTCTATACCTTTAGAATATAAGTCATAAAAAGTACATATTGCCCCTATACTTTTAAAAACTTCTACTTTGTCTAAAGCTTCACTTTGTTCATAATCTAGATATAAACAAGAAATCTTAAATTTATGCTTATATTTAGATTTTAACTTTTTTATTAACGGGTGATTTTTCCCTTCCTCAAAAGTACTAAACAGATATAATTTCATAAATTAGCCCCCTTAAAATTCTTTTGTTAAAAAACATTAACTTTTAAAAATATGACCTATATAATCTCCTCCTTCAATTACCTCTATTTCTAATAAAGCCCCTTCTAAAATATCAACATCTCCTTCTATATAAAAATCATCAATAGAAATTGTCTCTATTTTTCCCTCTTCATTTCTACAGGTAGCTAAGGTAACATAGTCCTCATCTTCTGAATCAAAAACTGTATTAACCATAAGTATTTTAAATAACATCTTTTTTATAAGAGAATTATTTGAATAATATTTTTCCAAAGATTCACCTCCTAAAAATATAGTTATGTACTTAAAAGTGCTATTTAAATTTATTTATTGTTCTTTTCAATTTTCTCATTAATTAAACCTTTTCTATATGCAATTAGAAGTTTTTTCAATTCATCTATTTGAAGTTTTAAACTTTTACCAACATCTGTATCTCCAACAGTTTTTCTTTCACTTTGTCTTTCTAAAATCACTGTTGATGATAAAATATCTGTTTCTTCTAAAACTGCATCTTCTATAGTTTTAAAAGGTTCATGAGACACTAATTGAAGTCCCATAGAATTATATATTAAAGTGTATCCTCCTATTCCTGTTTTTCCTTGATAAGCTCTTGAAAATCCTCCATCTATTATCAATAATTTTCCATTAGCTTTTATTGGACTTTCTCCTTTTTTACTTTCCACAGGAACATGACCATTTATTATATGAGATTCTTCTACATTAAGACCAAATTCCTTTATTATTTTATTGCATATCTCCTCAGACTCAGTAAGTTTATAGTATAAAGTTTTATTTTCTTTATGAGTTCTCTTATCATTTATAAAATATCTTTCAAAAGTAGTCATTTTATCCTTCCCAAAAAGAGGTGAATTCGGTGATAACCACAAATACCAAAGCATATCTTCACCATATTCTTTTTCCTTAGAATTTCTTTTAGAAAAATATCCTACTCTTGCTATTCTATCTAGTTCGTCTAAAAGAGCTTTTCCTTTATATTTATGTCCCTTTATCTCCACCTCTTTAAAATTACCAGTTTCTGTAATAGGTATTGAACCATGGAATAATAGATTTCCATTAAACCTTAAATACATACTACCCTTAGCATATAAGAATCTTATATGTTTTTGAAGCTTGTCACTATTTACAAAAGAAGATTTTAGTTTATAAATTAAATCTTGTTCTTCCTTTGTAAGATCATAAGGACTTTTAGGATTTATAGTTGGAAAATTTTTATCATTTAATTCATATTCCTTTCCATCCAATGAAATAGTTCCCTTTGAATAATCTATTTTATCTAGCATTAATCTATTATTAAGATTAAATTCTCTTCTTCTTTTGATAAGCTGTCCTTCTAATTTAAATTGTATTATCGCTATTGCCTTATGCATTTTAGAAATAAGCTGTATTTCCTTCACTGAATAATTATCTCCATCAGAAAGTTTAGGTTTAAAACTATTGCATGGATCATTTTTATAAAAATCTAAAGCAAAAGTTGCTAAAGGCAACATATTAATTCCATAACCGTCTTCAACAGTATCTAAATTAGCATATCTTGCTGAAATCCTCAAAACATTAGCTATACAGACCTCAGAACCTGCTGCTGCTCCCATCCAAACTATGTCATGATTTCCCCATTGAAAGTCTACTGAATGATAATCCGAAAGATAATCTAAAATTATATGAGCTCCAGGACCTCTATCATAAATATCTCCTAATATATGAAGTCTATCTATTACAAGTCTTTGAATAAGATTAGATAATGCTGTTATAAAATCCTTTGCTCTGTCTATAGATATAATTGTATTTATAATTTCATTATAGTATTCCTTTTTATCAACTTCTGAAGGTTTTTCATGTAAGAGCTCTTCTATTATATATTCAAAATCCTTTGGAAGAGCCTTTCTTACTTTAGATCTTGTATATTTAGATGAAACATCTCTACATAATTCTATTAATCTAAACAGGTTTATCTTATACCAATCATCAATATTCTCCTCTTCTTTTAATATTAATTCTATTTTTTGTTCTGGATAATATATTAAAGTTGCTAAACTTTTTTTATCCTTTGCACTAATAGAATTTCCAAAAACCTTTTCAATTTTTCTTTTAATAACTCCTGACGCATTCTTTAATACATGTATAAAAGGTCTATATTCTCCATGTATATCTGTTAAGAAATGTTCAGTTCCTTTAGGTAAATTTAATATGGCTTGCAGGTTTATAATCTCTGTACTAGCCGCTGCAATATTAGGATACTGATACGATAAAAGAGTTAAATATCTTAATTGCCCTTCATTTGTTATATCAATCCTATCATCTTCAAAATCCATACCCTTAAACTCCTTAAAATTAATACTTTAACAATACTTTATAATAAAAATAATTTATTCTCAATATTTTCCTATAAAATTGTTACATTGTAATTTTACAGTTTTGTTTAAAATATCTTAAATTTATTTTTAATTTGTTAAAAAAATATAAAGAAGTGATAAAAGGTATTTAATAAAATGCCTTTTATCACTTCTTTTAAATAAATTATAATTTTACTATTACTTTAGTAGGACATTTTTGTGCACATATACCACAGTTTACACATTTTGTATAATCTATTTTTGCCACATTATCTACTACTTTTATAGCATCTTTAGGACAACTCTTTTCACAAATCTTACATCCTATACATCCTGCACTACAATTTACTCTTACAACTTTACCATTATCCTTTGAGTTACATTCTACTCTAACTTTCTTTGAATATGGTACAGATTCTATAAGTCCCTTTGGACATATATCTATACAAGCGCCACAGTTTGTACACTTTTCTCTATTAACCTTAGCAACGCCATCTACTATATCTAATGCTCCAAATTGACATACACTAACACAAGTTCCAAGACCTAAACATCCATAAGAACAAGCCTTAGCTCCTCCCATAAGTTCATTAGCTTCTATACAATCTTTTATTCCTTCATATTCATACTTATTTTTCGCTTTTCCACAAGTACCTTTACACTTTACAAAAGCTGTCATTTTCTCTGTTTCATCAACTTTTATTCCTAAAATAGTACCTATTTCTTCTGCCACTTTACTTCCTCCAACAGAACAAGCTGATGGTGAAGCACCATCTTCAACAACTGCAGCTGCGTAAGCATCACAACCTGCATATCCGCATCCTCCACAGTTAGCTCCTGGTAAAACTTCTCTTACCTTAGGTATTCTTTCATCTACTTTAACTTCAAATTTTTTTGAAGCATATCCTAATAAAACTCCAAATAGAAGGCCTAATCCTCCTAAACTAAGTACTGAAGATAAAACACTATTTAATTCCATTCCTTAGCACCTCCTAATGTATTAAGCCTTGGAAACCTAAGAAGGCTATAGACATTAAACCTGCTGTAAACAATGTTATTGGTAGTCCTCTTAACGCTTCTGGAATATTTTCATTGCTATCTATTCTCTCTCTAATAAATGAAAGTAATACAATTGAAAGCATATATCCTAAAGCTGCTCCTAAAGCATTTATTATTGATTGGATTAAGTTATATCCTTCTGTTTTATTTAAAACAGCCATTCCTAAAACTGCACAGTTTGTTGTTATAAGTGGTAAATAAATTCCTAAAGCTTTATAAAGTCCTGGGCTTTTTTTCTTTATAACCATCTCAACAAATTGAACTAAAGCAGCTATAACTAATACAAAGGCTATAGTTGATAAATATTCTATATTAAATGGTATCAGTATATAGTTATATACTACATATGACATAATTGATGCTAGTAACATAACAAAAGTAACTGCTAAACCCATACCAAAGGCAGCATCTTTTTTCTTTGAAACTCCTAAAAATGAACATATTCCTAAGAATTTTGAAAGAACAAAGTTATTAACTAGCATTGAACCTATAAATATAAGAAATAAATTCATTGCATTCACCTTTCTTCTCTATCTATTATTTTTCCTCTTTATCACAAGAACCGCAATTTAAACCACAACTTCCGCAATCATGTTCAAGAGCTTTTGGTTCTTGACCTAGTTTTTTAGCTTTTTTAATATTTACATAATTTATTAAAGTCATTAATAATCCTAATGTAAAGAAAGCTCCTGGAGCTAATATCATTATTGAAGCTGGTTTATAGCTTTCTGGCATAATCATAAAACCAAATATAGCTCCTGCACCTATAAATTCTCTTATAGCACCTACTATAGTTAAAGCTAGTGTAAATCCTAATCCCATTCCTAATCCATCAAATATTGAAGGAAGTATTGGGTTTTTTGAAGCGTAAGCTTCGGCCCTACCTAGTATTACACAGTTAACAACAATTAGAGGTATAAATATACCAAGTGAATTATATAATCCTTGAACATAAGCATGTAAAATCATATCTACAATTGTAACAAAAGATGCTATTACAACAATGTATGCCGGTATACGTATTTTCTCTGGTATTAATTTTCTTAAAGCTGATATTAAAAAGTTTGAAAATATTAAAACTACAGTAGTGGCTATACCCATTCCTAAAGCGTTTTTTCCACTTGATGTAACTGCTAAAGTAGGACACATAGCTAATACTTGTACAAATATAGGGTTTTCAGTGATGATACCATTTTTTAATCTTTCTAAAAGTTTATTCATCCCTCTACCTCCTATCTAGCTAACGCTAACTTTAAAGAATCATTATTTAAACTTACAGATGCCCCTGATTCACCATCTGTTTGCTTAATTTCTTCTTTTTTTGTATTTTTCTCTTCTTTTTTACCTTCTTCTGAAGCTCCTGAGTTTCCATCAACTGATTTTACTTCTTCCTTTTTACTTTCTTCTTCTGAAGCTCCTGAAGTTCCATCTGTTGATTTTGCTTCCTCTTTTTTATTCTCTTCTAAAGATGCACCACTTTCTCCATCAACTTTTTCTGGAGTCTTCTTTTCTTCTTTCTTAGTTTCTTCTGAAGCTCCTGAAGTTCCATCTGTTGATTCTTCAAGCTTTTCGTTTCCTGCATCTTCACCTTTTATTGTTTGCATATAGAATTTAACTGCTTCAGAAACTCCCTTTCCTACAGCATTAGAAGAAATAGTTGCACCGGATATACTCTCTACTTCATTATCCTTTGAAGGAGCTTTTTTAACCATCTTAACTCCATTCCTTATTGGAATATTTTTAAATCTTGAAGTAAATTTATCCTCTGCTACCTTTGCACCAACACCTGGTGTTTCTGATTGAGATAATATTTTTATTCCTGTTAACTTATCATCCTTTGAAATAGCTACCATTATGTCTACTGGACCATGGAATCCCTTTGAAGTAACTTTAATTACATATCCAACCATTTCTGAACCTTTATAAGCTTCATATACTTCATTAATTGGATCTGAAAATTCCACTCCAGCATCTTTAATTTTGTCAGCTCCAGGTAATACAATTTTTAAATCTTCTTTATTAACTTTAGAATTTTCAGCAATTATATCTTTAGTAGCTCCATTAGCTATTGAAAGACAAAATCCTGCAATTGATGTTATTATAAGTAAAATTATTCCTAACTTTATGTTTTCTTTCATTACCCTTACACCTCTTTTCTCTTTGGAGTAGTAAAGTATTCAATTAATGGTGCAAATAAGTTCATTAATATAATTGCATAAAATGGACCATCTGGATTATATCCATAAACTTTAAATACCATTGTGAATATTCCACAACCTATACCAAAAATTATTTGTCCAACTGGTGTCATTGGTGATGATGCATAATCTGTTGCCATAAAAATAGCAGCTAATACTATAGCACCTACTAAAAGTCCATCTATAGGATCTCCCATAAAGAATCCTTTTCTTGTTATTACATAACTCATTATTGTAGTTGTTGCTAAAAAGCTTACAGGAATTCTTAAGCTTATAGTTCTTCTACATAGCAAATAAACTCCACCTATAACTAAAGCTAGCATTGAAGTTTCACCAATATTTCCTTGTGCTTGTCCAACAAAAATTTCCCAAAGAGTTGGAGTAACCTTTGCTGCTGATTTACTTGCTGAAGCAACTGTATCTACTACTGGTTTCGCCATAACTCCTGCCCATGCTGCAATTAAAAATACCTTTGCAGCAGCTGATGGATTCATAAAGTTTTGTCCAAGTCCACCAAAAAATTGTTTAACAACTATAATTGCAAATATTGCTCCTATTGCAGGAATCCATAATGGAACATAAGTTGGTAATATTAATGAAAGTACAAGTCCTGTTACTACTGCACTTAAGTCCCCTATAGTTTGTTTCTTCTTTAATAATAAATTCCATAAAAACTCTGACCCTACACTACAAATAATAGCAGTAGCCATTATTTTCACTGCATCCATTCCATAAAAGTAAATTCCAGCTCCAGCTGCAGGTAATAATGCTATAATTACATCTAACATTAAAGTATTAATTTTTTCACTAAATTTAAAGTGAGGAGCTGGTGAAACTTTTAAAAGCTTCTCTGTCATTTATATTCCCTCCTACTTTCTGTTTTTAAGTACTACTTTAGCCGTACTAATAGACTTTGATAATGAAATATTTGAAGGACATACATAACTACATAGTCCACAATTTATACATTCTTCACCTTTAAACTTTAAAAAGTTTTCAAAATCTCTTTTTCTTCCATATACAACTAACTTATTAGGATATAACTTTTGAGGACAAACTCTTGCACATTTGCCACATCTAATACAATTATTTTCATTCTTTTCTTTTGATAATTTTTCATCTAATAAGATTAAAGCTCTGTAGCCCTTTTGAATTACTGAATCTAAAGATATCATAGCTTCTCCAGATAAAGCTCCACCTTGAACAACTTTTGATATTTTACTTTCATCTATATTTAAAGCTGAAATTATATCTATTATTTTTGTTCCATTTAAAACATTAATTACTCTATTATCACTAATTCCAAAAGCAGTTAGAGAAATAGTTTCATCTACTGAAGGACCTTTTGACATGATACAATTTCCCAAAGAAATTAAAGCTTTTAAATTTATTAAATTTATTTTTGAATTAGTTTTTATAAATCTTTTTTCTGCACCTACAGGAACTGATTTTCCTATAGTTAATAGATTTACACCATTTTCTTTTGCGATATTTTCTACTTTGTTTTTTATATTGCTATTTTTAGCCACAACAAAAGTTATTTCCTTTGTTATAGTTTTTAATACCTTTATAGCTTCTTTTAAGCCTTTTATATTTTCTTCACTTAAAATGATATCTAAAAAATTCGGTTCAAAATCATAAGCTCTTATAAATAGCTTGTCATTATTTCCTACAGATTTTAGATCACTATAAAGACTAGCTAAATTCTTTTCATAGTTCATTATTCCTAATCTTTTTATTAACTCATAAGCTTCATCTTTTGAGCTATAAACTATTTCAGTTTTAATCTCTTCAAAGGTATCTTCTGTAGCTTCTATAGTTAATACATATGTTTTTTCGCCTTTTGAGTTTATGAAGTCTTTAATTTCCTTAACTACTCCATTTATAGGACTGTGAACAAAGCATGATAAATCATTTAAAGGTTCTCCTATTATTTGTTTAGCTGAAACCTTTTCTCCTTTTGAAACAACAGGATTGCAAAGATTATCACCTTGTGATAAGTATACAGAAACCTCCTTTACTTCTTTGATATTTTGTATATGTTCATTATTCAAAATGAATATTTTTTTAGGAATAGAATATTCCTTAAAAAAATTTAAACCCATGAAACCTCCTCCATTCATAAATAATTGTAGTTGATATCCTTTTTCGGGTTAATTTATATTATTTAGCCACTATATTATACTCTATAATAGTTGCCATAACAACAGGTAATAAAATTTTAACATTTACATTGCTAATATATAGAAAAAATAGGTAATTTAAGCCATTTGTAATTATTAATATTCTATGAATTAACATTTTTTCATATGTAATTTATATTAATATTTGAATTTATTTAACATATAAAATCACAAAAGTTTATTTATATAAAACTTATAATAATTAAAATTTCTATTTTTTATTAAATTTGTAATTATAAATATGATATTAATAAAAATGTTTATTATGCAAAATAAGGCACTTTAAAATCTATAAAAAAATTTTAAAGCGCCTTATTTTTTCATTATATATTTTTTAAAATTATAGTTAATATTATGTAATTTATTCTATATATACCTTCTTAATTGAAGAGTCTCCAAGTATAGGTGAAATATCAATAGTTAGTATATCATCTAAAGAAGAACCTTCCATATCTATCAATGTAGAATTCATATTAGCCCTTCCTAATATTTTTATTCCTCTATTTCCATTAAATATAATCGGCCTAAATTTTATATGGTTATATATAACTTTAAGAATGTCATATATTATATTATGTTTTATGTCCTTTGAAAATCCAAAGCTTTCTATATTTCCAAATCCTAAAATTCCAACATACATATCCTTCTTTGCTTTGTAGGAACATCCGTATCCTATATATTCGCCTTTTTTAACAAAGTACTTATTTACAGGCTTAGCTAAATATTTGTATGCTTTTTTATATCCAACATTTAACCCATCATATCCATAAATTATATTTCCTACTCTTATTCCATTAGTAAAATCACATTTTTTCCTAATTTCTTCTTTTAAAAGTCCAGAAGAATTCATTAAATGAATATATGGTATTTTATCAATGTATTTTTCTACTGTTTTTTTAAAAGTTTCTATTTGATTAATAGTATACTTTTCATTTTTTGTGTTATGTAAATGAGAATAGATACCTTCTATATTTATATTAGGAAAATCATTATTGATTTCTTCTATTATATTATCTAAGTTTTCCGGTTTAATACCCATTCTATTCATACCAGTATCTAAATATATATGAACTCTATAAGTTTTTTCTTTATCCAAATTCTTTAAAATCTCTTCATTGTCAATTGTAAATATTATATTTTCCATGTCACTTTTAAAATCTTCTAAAGTTACCATAGGAGTTAGAAGTAATATATCCTTATCAGACTGTACCCTCATCGCTTCCTCAAGATCTGCTACTGCAAATAAATCTACAAATTCATCTAAAGTTTCTGATATTTTTTCTATTCCAAGACCGTAGGCATTCCCTTTAACAACCCCTATAATCTTCTTATTTTCTGCTAGTTCCTTAGTTTTCTTTATATTATTTTTTATATTATCTAAAGTCACTTCACACCAAAAATTTTTCATATTTTTGTCCTTTCCTTAAGTTTATAAGTTGTATAATTATAAAATTTATCTAAGTTATATAATATTTCATATTTTTAATTGATATTTATATCTAATTATATATTATATCAGATTCTTTTAAAAAATCATAAAAAAATGTCATCTTAAAAAGATGACAAAATTAAACCTACATAATGCTTTAGAAGTATTAATATTATGAACATATTCCTTATTATTCTATACCTATTTTGTTTGATTTATTCCTATTTTCGTTTTAATATTAAATAAGTTAATAATCCTTTTTAATTTGATACAAACTATAATAAATACAATAAATAATTAATAACGGAGTGATATGATTATGGATTTTATCAAGGTAGGGTCCGCTTGCCCTAAAACCCAAGTTGGTAATATAGATTATAATTTATTAGAAATAAAAAAATGTATTGATAAAGGCTTTAAAGAAGGTGCTAAAGCTTTAGTATTTCCAGAGCTTTCTATAACTTCTTATAGTTGTTCTGATTTATTTGTTCATGAAAAACTAATATCCTCTTCTGAAAAAGCTTTAGAAGATTTATGTAATTATTCAAAATCTAAAGATATGCTAATTGTAGTAGGTTCACCAATACTTTTTAATAATGTTTTATATAATTGTGGAATTTTAATTTTTGAGGGAAAAATTTTAGGTATTGTTCCAAAATCCTTTATTCCAAATTATAGTGAATTTTATGAGAAGAGATGGTTTAGCGAAGGATCTTTAATAAGAGATAAAAAGATTGATTTATATTTTCAAAAAGAAATACCTTTTGGCGTAAACTACATATTTAAAAGTGATAAATTTATCTTTGGAGTTGAAATATGCGAAGATTTATGGGTTACAATACCTCCAAGTTCTTATTTAACTTTAGCAGGAGCTAACATAATCTTAAATCTTTCTGCATCCAATGAATTAGTTAGTAAAGCTGATTATAGAAAAAATCTTATTTGTAATCAAAGTGGAAGATGCATCTGTGCCTATGTTTACTCCTCTTCTGGAGTTTATGAATCTACCACTGATCTTTTATTTAGCGGTCATCTTTTAATTAGTGAAAATGGTACTCTTTTAAAGGAAAATGAAAGATTCCAAAGAGATAATGAAATAATTTATTCGTTAATAGATATATTTAGATTAAACTCTGAGAGAATGAAAAATATAAGTTTTAGAGATAGTCAAAGAGTTATTCCTTATGATTTTAAAACAATAAACTTTAGCTTTAAAAACCTTAAAATTAAAAACTTTAATAGACCTATAGATAAGCATCCTTTTGTTCCTAAGGGAGATTTTAATAAAGAAATACGCTGCAAGGAAATCTTTAATATACAATCCTCTGCTCTTGCAAAAAGATTTGAACATACTGGTCTTAAAAAAGCTGTTATAGGTATCTCCGGTGGATTAGATTCTACCTTAGCTCTTTTAGTTGTAGTTAAAACCTTTAAACTTTTAAATATTCCACCAAAAAATATTATTACTATTACTATGCCTGGTTTTGGTACTACTGATAGAACCTATAATAACGCCTTAGTTTTATGCAAAGAGTTAGGTTGTGATTTACGAGAAATAAATATAGTAGATGCCTGTCTTAAACATTTTGAAGATATTGGCCATGATAAAAATATTCATGATGTTACTTATGAAAATGTTCAAGCAAGGGAAAGAACTCAAATTCTTATGGATATAGCAAATAAAGAAGGAGGTCTTTTAATAGGTACAGGAGATCTTTCTGAATTAGCTTTAGGATGGTGTACTTATAATGGAGATCATATGTCTATGTACTCTGTAAACTGCTCTATTCCTAAAACTTTAGTTAGATATTTAGTAGAATATGTAGGAGAAAATGAAAGTACTGAAGAAGTTAAAGAAGTACTTTTTGATATATTAGATACTCCTGTTAGCCCTGAACTTTTACCTAAAGATAGTGAAGGTAAAATAGCGCAAAAAACTGAAGATATTGTAGGTCCATATGAGCTTCATGACTTTTTCTTATATCATTTTATAAAGAACGGATCATCTCCTCAAAGAATAGAATTTTTAGCAAAGGAAGCTTTTAAAGATCAATATTCTTTAGAAGAAATACAAAAATGGTTAGAAAAATTTATCAAACGTTTCTTCACACAGCAGTTTAAGCGTTCTGCTATTCCAGATGGTCCAAAGGTTGGAACTATAAGTCTTTCTCCAAGAGGAGACTTGAGAATGGCCTCTGATTCTAGCTATGATCTTTGGATGAAGGATTTTTAAACTTTATATTATTTTAAATTCTTTAAAACCATATGAATTAACAATTAATTATAAAACAAAAAATTCTCTTTAAGAAAAATTTCTTATAGAGAATTTTTTTATCATTGAATAAAAACTTTATTTTCTTATGCCATATGTCTTAGGTACTATATATTATTCTTATCTTCTATAATATTTTTATAGTCTATAAATTTTTCTATATTAAATACTTATAAACAGATTATGAATTTATATTTAACAAATTTTACAAATAGTTTTCTTACAAACTTTATTATAAATACTATAATTAAAGTAAAGAATTTACGTAAGAGGTGTTTAATTATGAAAAAGGAATATGAAAACTTATTTAAAGAACTTGTAAAGTCCTACTATAATGGAAACTTTGATGATACATTAAAAAATATATTAAAAAAAGATAATATAAATAAAACTAATTTACAATCTATAATATCTGCTTTATGTGGTGTTGATATTAAGAATGATAATAATTATATATATAATATAAAAAAAGCTATTACTAATTATAAGGTTAAAAAAAATATAGTAAAAAAGATAGATAAATGTGATATGTCCTGCGCTGATGAAAATGGAATAACTAAATGCCAAAGTATTTGTCCAATAGATGCTATAATATCTGAAAATGATGACATAAAAATTGACAATGATTTATGTATAAACTGTGGTAGATGTGTAGAGGTATGCGATGATAACAAGTTATTAGATAAGGTAGAATTTATTCCTTTATTAGATCTTATAAAGAATAATAAAAATGTAGTTGCTGTAGTTGCCCCTGCAATTTCTGGTCAATGGGGAAATGAGGTTACCTTAGATATGTTAAGAGAAGCTTTTATAAAAATTGGTTTTACAGATATGTTAGAAGTAGCCTTTGCTGCTGATATGCTAACAATTAAAGAAGCTGTAGAATTTAATAATCATGTAAAAACTGAAGATGATTTAATGATAACTTCTTGTTGCTGTCCTATGTGGGTAGGAATGTTAAGGAAAGTTTATAAAAAATTAGTAAAAGATGTTTCTCCTTCTATTTCTCCTATGATTGCTATGGGAAGAGTTATAAAAAAAATTAAGCCAGATGTTAAAGTAGTTTTTGTTGGTCCTTGTATTGCAAAAAAAGCTGAGGCTAAAGATAAAGATTTAGTAGGCGCTATAGACTATGTCTTAACCTTCCAAGAAGTTAAAACTATTTTTGATTCTTTAAGTATAAATCCAAAAACCTTAAAAGGCATTCCAACTAAAGAATATGCATCTAGAGGTGGTCGTCTTTATGCTAGAACTGGTGGAGTTTCTATTGCAATATCTGAAGCTGTGGAAGAATTATTTCCAGAAAAGCATAAAATGTTAAAAGCAATTCAAGCTAATGGTGTTAAGGAGTGTAAAGAGATATTAGCTAAAGCTGAAAAGGGAGAAATAAATGCAAACTTTATAGAAGGTATGGGTTGTATTGGTGGATGTGTTGGTGGACCTAAAGCATTAGTTTCTAAAGAACTTGGTAAAGAAGCTGTTGACAAAGTCGCCTTTAGTTCTCCTATAAAAGTAGCTACTCATAGTGAAGGTATGGATAAAGTTTTAAAAAAAATAGGCATAACCTCCTTAAATGATTTTAAAGAAGAAGATACTATGGGTATTTTTGAAAGAAATTTTTAAAAATAAAATAAATATTCACATAAAAATATAGGTATACTTTAAGATTACACTTAAAGTATACCTTATAATTTATATTATAAAAAACTTTTATCATATTATCTATATATATCAACTACTAATCCTTGAATCTCATCTATAGTTGATGCTATTTTTAAATTATCCTTCTCCTCACCTAAAAGCATTTCTGTTAATTCTTCTAGTTTTTCATCAATAGTATCTACTGTTATAAAATATTGTGTTTGCCAAAAACTTATATCTTTTTTTACACTATACATATATTTTAGTACAGACTCTAAATATTCCTTTATCATTTTTTTATAAACTCTAACATCAGCATAACATTTTGTTATAACTAACCTATTTCCTTTTTTCTTTATATCCTCAATAAACTTTTTTAGTTCTTCCTCAGATCTTCTTTCTTTTTCACGACTAAAGTTTTTAGAAAATTCCTTTCTATTGTCAACTTTTTTCATCTCTCTATTTATACTATTTTTGTTTAAGACTCTTCCTATTTCCATTTTTTCCACCCTTTCTAAACCGATTATATCAAAGTATAAAAAGTTTTTAAAGAAATAAACTAAATATATTTTTTTATTATATAAAAGTATTTTTATAAATATAAAACAAATTATATATTTTTCTTTATAATATCACATACTATAAAATATAAAAAAATTATATTTTACTATTCTGTATTATTTTTTTTAAATTTATATAGTATATATTTATGATACTTTCTTTAATAAAATGGAGGTGATATTAATGTGGTTTAATAAAAAAACAGAAGATGTGCTAAAAGAATTTAGCGTAAACTCAATAACTGGTCTTTCTTCTAAGGAAGCTGATGCTAGTCTGGAAAAATATGGACCTAATAAATTAGCTTCTAAAAAAAAGAAAAGTCTTTTTCAACTATTTATATCTCAACTAAAAGATGTAATGATTTATATTCTTTTAGGAGCAGCTATATTTTCCTTTTTTATTGGAGAAATAAGCGATTCTATAATTATTTTAGTGGTAATATTTATTAATGCCATAATAGGAGTTATTCAAGAATCTAAGGCTGAAAAAGCTTTAGAAGCTCTTAAAAATTTATCTTCACCAAAAGCAGTGGTAAAAAGAGATGGTGAATTAAAAGAAATTTCCTCTGAAGAAGTTGTTCCTGGCGATATTATAATTATAGATGCAGGAAGATATATACCTGCTGATTTAAGACTTATAGAATCTGCTAATCTAAAAATAGAGGAATCTGCTTTTACCGGAGAATCAGTACCTTCTGAAAAAGATTCTACTTTTTTATCTAAAGAAGATTCTCTTCCAATAGGAGATCAAAGCAATATGGCCTTTATGTCTACCTTAGCAACTTATGGTAGAGGAATAGGAGTAGCTATAGGCACTGGAATGAATACAGAAATAGGTAAAATAGCTAAAATGTTAGAATTAGAAGAAGATAATACAACTCCTCTTCAAAAGCGTTTATCAAGCCTTGGTAAAACCTTAGGCATAGGCGCTTTAATAGTTTGTTTTTTAATTTTTATAATATCTATTTTTCAGGGAAGAAATTTAATGGAAATGCTTTTAACATCTATAAGCCTTGCAGTTGCAGCTATTCCAGAAGGTCTTCCTGCTATAGTTGCAATTGTTTTAGCTATGGGAGTTCAAAGAATGATAAAAGAAAATGCTATTATAAAAAAACTTCCTGCTGTTGAAACTTTAGGTTCTGTAAATATAATATGTTCAGATAAAACTGGAACTTTAACTCAAAATAAAATGACTGTTACAAAATATTTTACTAATGGTCTCTTATCGTCTTTAGATAACTATAAATTAGAAGATTTTACTAGTGAAACTCTTCTTCAATGTATGGTTTTATGTAACGATGCCACTTATAGTGAAAATTCTAAAACAGGAGATCCTACAGAAATAGCTCTTCTTGAAGCTGGATTTAATTTAAATTTTATAAAAGAAGAACTAAACAATAACTATAAGAGAGTTAATGAAATCCCCTTTGACTCTGAAAGAAAATTAATGACTACAGTAAATGATTTTGATAATCATCTAAAAGTTTTTACAAAAGGTGCTATAGATAGCATTTTAAAGATTAGTAATAAAGCTTTAATAAATAACAAAGTTATTCCTTTAACTGAAGAAATAAAATCTTCTATACTTTCTGCTGCTGATAATATGTCTGATGAAGCCTTAAGAGTTTTAGCCTTTTCTTATAAAGAAATTTCAAAGGGTCATGTATCTTTAGAAAAACTTGAAGAAGATTTAATATTTATAGGAATGGTAGGAATGATTGATCCTCCTAGAATTGAAGTTAAAGATTCTATAAATCTATGTAAAGATGCAGGCATTACACCTATTATGATAACAGGTGATTATAAAAATACCGCTTTTGCAATTGGAAAAGAGCTTGGAATTGCAAATAATATAAGTGAAGCTATTTCTGGCAGTGACTTAGATAAATTAAATGATGATGAATTAACTGATAAAATCAATAACTATAGAATTTTTGCAAGAGTTTCTCCAGAGCATAAGGTGAAAATAGTTAAAGCTTTTAAAGCTAATAATAATATAGTTTCTATGACTGGAGATGGTGTTAATGATGCTCCATCTTTAAAGGCTGCTGATATAGGAGTAGCTATGGGTATTACTGGTACAGATGTTGCAAAAGGTGCTGCTGATATGGTTTTAACTGATGATAATTTTACAACTATAGTTTCTGCTATTGAAGAAGGTAGAAATATCTATAATAATATAAAAAAATCAATAATATTTTTATTATCCTGTAATTTAGGAGAAATTATTGCTTTATTTGTTGCAATACTTTTAAATTGGAATTCTCCTTTACTACCAATTCATATTTTGTGGGTAAATCTTATAACAGATAGCTTACCAGCCTTATCTTTAGGTGTAGATCCTGGAGATAAATCTGTTATGAAAAATTCTCCTAGAGATCCTAAAGAAAGTATTTTTTCAAAAGGTACACCTTTATTTTTAGGGTTAAATGGAGTTTTAATAGGAGTCTTAACTTTAATAGCTTTTAAAATTGGAGAACATATATATACAGGTTCTTTAGTTCATGCACAAACTATGGCATTTGTAGTTTTAAGTATGTCTCAATTATTTTTCTCTCTTTCCATGAGGAGCCAAGAAAAATCTTTATTTAAACTAGGATTATTTTCAAATAAATATTTGATTTATTCTATTTGTTTTGGCATACTACTACAGGTTTTAATAATATCCTTTAATCCTTTAGCGTCACTTTTTAAAGTATTCCAATTATCAATAAATGATTGGATATTATTAACCTTACTTTCATTGGTTCCTTTGGTATTTAATGAAATTTTTAAATCTATCCTTAGAAAAAATAATAGAAAATCAAAATAGTATTTTTTAATATTAAGTAAAAACCTTTAAAATAAAAAGCTATGAATTTAAAGAAATCTTTATAATAAATTCATAGCTTTTAATATTTAATCTATATTATAATCTTTATATTTAATAATCTATTTTAACCTAGTTCCTAATTCATCTTGCTCTATAAGGCCTTCCTTCATTAGACCACCTAAAGCCATCTTAAAATAATTTTTACTTGAATTAAAAACTTTTTTAATTTCTTCTGGAGTTGATTTATCATTATAACTCATAATACCATCATTTTCTTTTAAAAACTTTAGTATTTTCTCTTGAAGTTCGTTTCTCTCTTCTAACTTCTTCTTTCTTGGAGTTAATCCTACCATTCCATCTTCATATAATTTTTTCACTCTACAATGAACAGTATCTCCTGGCTTAATATTTGTAAAATATTCATTCTTTAATATAACACCCTTATATTTTCCATCAATTGCTATCATTAAAGAGTTATTAGTTTGATATCCATAAACTATACCAGAAACTTCATCTCCAACATTTACATCATCCATAATCTCTAAATATCTATCTATATCTGTAGTAGCTGCAAGTCTTCCTGTTTTATCTACATACATATATAATAAATATTCTTTATCCTTTTGAAGATTATATTTTTGTTCCTTTAAAGGAACTAATACATCTCTTTCTAATCCAAAGTTTGCAAAAGCTCCAACTTTAGAAATACCTACTATTTTTAGATATCCAACTTCTCCTACTGTAATTTTAGGTTCCTTTAATGTAGCTATCTTTCTATCTTTAGAGTCTCTATATATAAATGCATTTATAACATCACCTTTTTTAAGCTCTTTACCTAAAGCATTTCCTTTAGGTAACAATATATCATCTGATGATTTTCCTGTACCACCATCTAAATAATATCCAAAGTCTGCTTCTCTAACAATTTCTAATTCGTTATATTCACCAATTTTTATCATAATTCCTCCTATTTACTTTCGTATTTCTTTGATAAGTTAGCATAATTTTCAGCTGATTTTTTAATAGATTCTATCTCTTCTTCTGTTAGTTTTCTAACTACTTTTGCTGGAACTCCTAAGCAAAGAACTCCTGATGGTATCTCCTTGCCTTCAGAAACTAAAGCTCCTGCACCTATTATTGTATTTTTTCCAATATGGGCATCATTTAATATTATAGCTCCCATACCAATTAAAACTTCATCCTCCACTGTACATCCATGAACTATAGCATTATGACCTATAGTAACATTATTGCCTATATAAAGAGGCTGTTTTTCATTTCCTACATGTAAAGTACAATTATCTTGCACATTAGTCCTATATCCTATATTAATTTCACATATATCTCCTCTAATAACTGTTCCAAACCAGATATTAGAATCTTCTCCTATTGTAACATCTCCAATAACAGAAACATTCTCTGAAATGTATGCACTTTTATGTATCTTAGGAACTTTTCCTTGAAATCTTACTATCATACTATCACCTTCACTAATTTAACTTATATTATTTTATCATAGGGTAAATTTTTATTCTATAATAAACTTAAAATTTAAAATTGTTGTATATAAAAGTTAATACTTTTAATATTATATATTAGTATTATTTTTAAAGGAGAAAATTATTGGGCAAAAAGAAAAAAAAATATATATCTGAAGAAAATTTTAATGAAAAAAACTTAAACTTTTTTTATGGTATTCCTCATTGTCATACAGGATTTTCTACAGGAAGAGGAAGTCCTTTAGAAGCCTTAGAATATGGAAAAAATAAAAATTTAGATTTTATGATAATAACAGATCATAATAAATATTTAGATGAAATAGATTCTAGCTCTAAAAATCATCTTACTCGCTGGAAAATTAGTAAATCCATTATAGAAAAATTTAATAAAAAACATGAAAATTTTATAGCCTTACTAGGTTTTGAAACTAAGTCTTCTCCTTGGGGACATCTAAATATAATAAATACCTCCTCCTTTTTTAATGGAGTAGTAAAAAACTTAAATTCTTTAGCTCTTTGGCTTATGATGGAAGGTAATTCTATAGTATCTATTAATCATCCTCAAAGCTCTATAATAAATTTACCTAGTCCATCTCTTTATAATAAATTTATTAATTTAATAGAAGTAGCTAATGGTTCCTATCCTAATAAATATAATAAATATTATAAAAATTATTTTTCTATGTTAGATAGAGGTTGGAAACTTTCTGCTATTAATAGTCAAGATAATCATAGAATAAATTTTGGTGATAGAGAAAATTTAACTGCTATAATTTGCTCTAATAAATTAACAAAGGAAAGTCTAATTGATAGTTTTAAAAATGGAAGAACTTACTCTACAGAATCTAAGACTCTTAAATTTTATTTTAAAATTAATGATTCTTTTATGGGAAGCACTTTATATTTAAAAGAAAATGATATATTAAATTTTTATATATACTGTGAAGATAGTCGTTACCCTATAGAAAAGATATATATATATTCTAATGGTGGAAGATTATTAAAAGAGGTTTCTAATCTTTCTTTAAACAATGTAAAATATATGATAAAACTTCCTTATATCATTGAAAATAATTGGTATGTAATTAAATTAAAACAAAAAGGCAAAAAAGAAGCCTTAAGTTCTCCAATTTATATATACGAAAAAGATGATTAAAACTCTTAGAGTTTTAATCATCTTTTTTCATGTTTTTAATTCTATTAGGCTTAGCCTTAGGTTTTATTTTTATTTTCTTTTCCTTTTTAGGACCATATTGTAATAAATCCAAAAACCATAAAAATAATATTACAAATATCCCTGAAAAAATCAATGTAACAATTCTTTGATTTACTCCTATAACAATTGGAATTATAAATGCCACTATAGATGCAGCTAATACAATCCATTTGTTAATAGTTATTTTACTAAATACAAAGATTTTTAAAATATTGAATAATACAATAACTATTAATGCAAAAAATATTATAGGTAATAAGTTTAATAATATACTCATCTTACGCCTCCTTTACCCTATATAAACTATATTAGATTAAAATTAAAATATTTTCAATACAAAGATTTTAATTAATGTATTTTTTTCCCATTTAAGAAAATTTATTAACAATTTGATAAAATTTAAAAATTTCTTTTGTTAATTTAAATTTTTCATATAGATATTTCTTGTATAGTTTGATAAAATTAAATTGTAAAAAATACTAGCCTAAATTGATTATAAACGAGGTGTTTTAATGTCATTATTACAAAATTCTCAATTAGATGAATTAGATTTACAAATTTTAGATATTTTAATTAAAGACTGCAGAACTCCCTATCTTGAGATAGCTAGAATATGTCATGTTAGTGGTGGTACTATACATGTAAGAATGAAGAAAATGGAAGATTTAGGTATCATAAAAGGGACAAGAATACTTTTAAATTTACCTAAATTAGGCTATGATGTTTGTTGCTTTGTAGGAATATATGTGGATAAAACATCTTCTTATACTGCAGTATTTGATGATTTATCAAAAATTAAAGAAATTGTAGAGTTGCATTTAATAACTGGTAACTACTCTATATTTGCAAAAGTAATCTGTAAAAGTATTACAGATCTACAAGACATATTAATGAATAAAGTTAACATAATTCCTGGAATAGAAAGAACGGACACATTTATATCTCTTTCTCAACCAATAGATAGAAACATTCAGCTATAATAATATATTTTAATAAAATACATAATAATAATGTCATTGGGTAAAATAAGTGCGTAAAGTCTTTTAAAGGAGTGATATATTATGAAAACTCTAGACATTATCGCACTTTTATTAGTTATAGTAGGAGCTATAAATTGGGGTCTTATTGGATTTTTTCAATTTGATCTTGTAGCTGCTCTTTTCGGTAATATGTCAGCATTTAGTAGAGTAATCTATGCTTTGGTTGGTATCGCTGGTCTTTATGCTATTTCATTTTTTGCAAAAGACAGAGATTCAACTGTAGACTAAAAATAATAAACCTTCTCTTTTAGGGAAGGTTTATTATTTTTATATTATTTATTTCTTAAATTATTCTTAAAGTTATTTAATATGTCTGCAATTTGTTATAATATATGTATTATATGTATTAGACTATGTGTTTTTTTTGGAGGTAGAAAATGTACGATATTTCTATTATGGGGTTTTCTTTCTATGAGATACTCTATTTTTTTCTTATTTATTCATTTATAGGTTGGTTAGTTGAGGTGGCTTATGCTTATACTAATAGAGGTCACTTTGTAAATAGAGGATTTTTATATGGTCCATTTTGTCCTTTATATGGATCATCAATAGTATTAATGGTTATCCTTTTAGATAACTTTAAAAACAATTTAATATTATTATTTATTTTAGCTACACTACTTACATCTGCTGTAGAGTATGTAACTGGCTATTTACTAGAAAAAATATTTAAATCTAAATGGTGGGATTATACAGATGATCCCCTAAATTTAAACGGTTATATATGTCTTCATTTTTCATTAGCTTGGGGTGCAGCATCTGTAGTAGTACTTAAAGTAATTCATCCAATAGTTACAATATTAGTCTCTTATATACCAGAAAATATAGGAGTTCCTTTATTTTACATAGCCTTTATATATCTAATTTGTGATTTATTCTTCACTTTAGTATCTTTAATGGAGTTTAAAAAAATTTTATTACAATTATCTCAAATCTCCTCTGAATTAAAAAATAGATATAATTATATTTACGAATTAACTAGAGAAAAGGCTAAGGACGTAAAAAGTCCTATAAAGGATCTATTAGGAAACTACGAAAGATGGATTTCAAGAATTGATGTCAATCACAAGAGACTACTTAAAGCTTTTCCTACAATAAAGTCTCAATATTTCGATAATATCTTAAAGGATGCAAAAAATAAATTTTCGTTATCAAAAAATAATGATGAGAAAATCAATTGTGATAATGAAAATATAGAGCATATAGAGCATGTTAAATAATATAATTTATTAACTTATATATTTTTATGTTCATAAAAAATAAAGGTCACTAATTATCTAGTGACTTTTATTTTTTTAATATAATATGTAAATACACAAATCCTAATTATTTTTTTAAATTAGTCCTTATAGTGTTTTCTATAATTTTAGGTAACTCTATTTCCTCTTCTCTTGATAAGTTTTCTGTAAAAATAGGTTTTGAAAAAGTTATAGTTATGTTAGCCTTTTTAAATTTACCGTCTATTTCAAAAGCTTTATAAGCTCCATCTATAGTAACTGGCACTATTGGTACCTTTGCCTTTGTAGCTAATTTCAAGCTACCTTTTTTAAAAGGTTTTATTATTCCATCCTTAGCTCTTGTCCCCTCTGGAAATATTCCCATTGAATATCCTTTCTTTAGGTTTTCCACTCCATCATTTATAACTTTTATAGCTTCTCTTACATTTTGTCTATCTAAAGTTACACAATGCACTAATTTCATCCATTGTCCTAAAACAGGTATTTTTATTAATTCCTTTTTAGCAATAAATCCAATAGGCCTATTACTAGCTTCTACCATTATTGGAATATCTAAAATACTTTGATGATTAGAAATAAAAACACAAACCCCCTTTGGTATATTCTCCTTTCCTTTAATATCTATAGAAAGTCCTAATAATTTATTATTCCATCTAGCCCAAGAAAGAAATTGTTTATTTATATATTCTCTTCCCTTCTCTTCTCCGCAATATTTTAAAATTATTTTAGCTATTATTCCTTTTATTCCTTGAATTATCATGTAAAAAACATAAGCAATTCCTAAAAATATAATTCTAATAAAATCACCTTCTTTAAATTATTATTCGCCATCTAAATTATACTTTTCTTATTAAGAAAGTTCAAGAATTTAACTAAATACTTTGACAGTAGGTTCTTTACATAATAAACTAGTTTTATATCAGTATTTAATTAGAAGTGAATTATATAAAACTTTTATATAAATTTCTACTTTTAAGTTTAATTTTATAATTATTTTTATTTAAAGAAAGGATAGCTATATGAAAAAATTATTTACTTTATTAACTTCTATAATTATTGTTTTTTCTATGACTATTATAGGATGTAATAATAAAACACAAGCACCTGCTAAAATTAATAATAATTCTTTTAAGGTACATTATATTGATGTAGGACAGGGCGATTCCATATTAGTACAAAGTAATGATAAAAATCTTTTAATTGATGCAGGTCCAAGAAAAAGCCAAGATAAACTACTAGACTATTTAAAATCCCTAAATATAAAAAAATTAGATTATGTTATTGCAACTCATCCTCACGAAGATCATATTGGAGGAATGGGACAAGTTATTAAAAATTTTGAGATTGGTAAATTTTACTCCCCAAAGGTTACAGCAACAACTAAAACCTATGAATATATGATAAATCAACTAAAAAATAAAAATCTTAAAATTAATGTTATAAAAGCTGGTTCTGGTAACGATATAGATTTAGGTGAAGGAACTAAAGTTGAAGTATTTTCTCCTATAAATAGTAAATATAAAGACTTAAATGATTATTCCCCTATTATGAGAATATCTTATAATAATAATTCATTTTTATTTACAGGAGATGCGGAAAAAATTGCTGAGAAAGAAGTTTTAGATAGTGGAGCTAACATAAAATCAGATGTTTTAAAATTCGGCCACCATGGAAGTTCAACTTCTACAACACAAGAATTCTTTAAAAAGGTTTCTCCTTCTATAGGTGTAATTTCTTGTGGTCTTAATAATGACTATGGTCATCCTCATAAGGAAATTTTAAAATTGATTAAAGATAATAACTTAACAGTGTACAGAACTGATAAAGATGGAAATGTAGTTTTAAAATCTGATGGAAACAAAATAACCAAAGAATAATTAAAATTTTTTATAAAATAATATAACCGGTATTAGTAACTAATACCGGTTATATTATTATCTCTTTTTTCTTCATTTGGATTTTCTTGACTTGAATTAATATATTTACTCCAATTTAAACATATATGAAAGAGATTAACTACATCCATCTCATTATATAGTAATATTTTATCTATTTTCTCCCTAGGCATTCTAAGTATATAATCATCATCCTTTATAACTTTATGAAAGGTTTTGGCTAAATTGGATCCACTAATAACCTCACCTTCCCTTTCAATCTCAAATATTTTTTCTAATGCCTTTAATCCTATTCCTGTTTTTAAAGTACTTTCATATTCTTTTTGAAGATCTACAGATATAAAATTGTCTTGAACTTTATAATCAATACCAAATTTTTCAAAGAGATAATTAATTACTGTAAAGTCATTATTTCCAGAAAAGGTTACTATGTATTTTTTACCTTTTTCTTTTTTCATTATATCAAAATACTTTTTGGCCAAAACTAGTATATCTTTAATTTCTCCATTATTCTCTATGGTGTTAGTATAAAGTAGTGGACACATTAAGTCGAACTAAGTAAAATAATATTTAGTTAAGAAAGGATGTGTCCATTATGAGTAAGGGCAGAA
>NZ_FQVM01000025.1 GCF_900129365.1 Clostridium fallax | reverse complement strand
CATTTAATCACCTCCTTTAAACTATTGCCAAATTTATATTTTTTAAACAATTTAACTTAATATTTAAATAATTTATTTTTATAAATAAAAAGAGATTTATACCAATTAAAATATGATATAAACCTCAAACTTAAAAATATAATATTAAATTAATATTTAACTAAAAAATCATACTAAATTAATTTTTATTTAGTTAATGTAAAATTTTGAACATCTGTCACTATCCACTTTCCGTTGTGATATACTATATTTGTAAAAAAATTCTTAGTATATTTAGATTCTTTAATTTGTATTCCAAAAATCTTTTTGTCTATGGTATATCCTACATCAACTACTAAATTTCCTTTATATTTATTATCTTCAAACTTAAACTGACTTTGGCTGAAATTAACTTTAACATCAGTTACAGTATAATTATTTTTTAATAAAAAATATTGCTCCTTCAAAATAGAATAAATTTCATTTTTAACATCTTCACTACATCCAGTAATCAACTCTTTAGATTCTTTATTTAAACTATCTATTACACTATTATAAAATTCTTTAACTGAATCATCTACTTGATTTTCTAAAGTATCATTTACTATATTAAAAGGAATTTTTATAATTGGAAGTTCTTCTATAGGTACTTCATTACTTGTTATTGTTCCCCATGGAAAATCATATTTTAAAGAAAGTTTAAAAGAACCATCCATAGGGAAAGGACCTATATCTTTAAAATCCTTTGCTCTAATTTCTGAATCTTTCCCATTTATTAAAACCTCTGCATTTTCATATGGAGTATCTAAAGAAACTTTAATACCATCTAACTGGAAATAATAATCTAAATTCTTATCCATCAATGTAAAGGTCTCTTCTTTATCAAAAGAAAAATCTTTATTATTAAGTTCCCCTTTAATTGTATATTTTCCTGGAATCAAATTGTCTACATTTATAGGTTCATCTATATTCTCTAAAACTCCTATACTTTTTCCATCCAAATATAATTTAATATCTTTAAAGTTTCCCTTAATAGAAAGATTTCTAGGCTCTAAATTTAAATAATATCTAGTTCCTAAAAAGCTTTTTTTACTTTTTATCTCTGCTATATTTTCTCCCCATTTACCTCCCTTTTTTAAAGTTGATATAAATGAGAATATGCTTTCATTGTTTTCAAAATAATCTACAAAGGGCTTCAAATCATTTTTTTCTTTAATTTTTTTATTATCCAAAGTTATAAGATCTTCAAGACTTCCATAATTCTTTTTCTTAATACTTTTCTCTAAATCTTTAAAAAAATAATTCTTAGAATTTTTTATATAACCAAAATAAAATCCAATAGTTATACAAACTATTATACCTATTATTACATAAATTCTTTTGTCTAATCCTTTTAAGTAATCTATTAAATTATGAAAATACTTTAAGCAAGTTTCTTTCATAACCTTCCTCCTATTTTAGCTACTCTAAAATATCTATCATCCATTTTTTGCAGCTAACACATTTATAAATCCTAATTACAAATAAATCTAAAGGTTTTTTTATATCTTTAGCCTCATCCTTTAAATAAAATTCTCCTTCTTCATCTACAAAGCCTTGAATCTCTGCAAAAAGATTCTCCTTACTTTTATTGCAGCAGTCATTTAAATCTACACATTGAATTCTTTCTAAAGACAAATCCTTCTCTAAATCCTGTATTATAGGAATTATATCCTCAAATTCATTAATGTTATCTTGAAAATCTTCTTCGTAAAAATCTACTTTACTTATATTAAATAGTTTATTCATATTTTTTTCTCTCCTTAATATATTCCCATTATATTTTATAACTATAATAAAATCTTGTCCAATTTAAATAGTTATTTTTATGTTATAATTATTTTGTACTTTTATGAGGGGGAATAAATTATGCTATTTGACAGTCACAATCATACTAACTTTTCTTCAGACAGCAATATGCTATTAGAAGATGCTTTAAAAATAGGTAAAGAATTAAACTTAGGTATAATATCTACAGAACATTTAGATTTATATTATCCCATTGAAGACAAATTTAAAGTTAATGTAGATGAATATCTTAAAACCTACTCACCTTTTAGAGGTTCTAATTATTTATTAGGCCTTGAATTAGGATTAAGTAAAAAAACTTACCAAAAAAGTGTAAGCTTATTAAAAGATAAATCTTTTGATTTTATAATCGGTTCAATTCACGCTATAGAAGATGAAGATATATCTTTAAAATTATCACAAGAAAAACCAAATAAAGAAGTTTATTACAAAAACTATTTAACCTTTATGCTAGAATGTATAAATCTTTATGATAACTTTGATTCTTTAGGTCATATAGACTATATATGTAGGTATGGATCTTATGAAGATAACAATATAAATATAGATGAATTTCATGATTATCTTGAAGAGGTATTTAAAGCTTTATTAAATAAAAATAAAGTCTTAGAATTAAATACTAGAAGATTAAATTCTAAAGAAGATTTTAAACATCTAGAAAATATATATACTCTTTATAAAAACTTAGGTGGAAAATATGTAACTTTAGGTTCTGATTCTCATAATGTCTCTCAAATAGGTCATAACTTTGATGTTGCTAAAAATCTTTTAGATAAAGTATCTTTAAAACCTATATATTTTAAAGAAAGAAAACCACAAAAACTAATTTTATAATTTAAAATAATTATAAAATTAAAGCCTTATTAATCTAATATATTAGTTAATAAGGCTTTAATTTTTTTAATATAATTCTAATTACTCTATAACTTTAACTAGATTATTAAATATTTCTTTATTGTTAATAATCTTATTTTCATTTCCTAAAACAGATATATAATCTTGCTCCATTAACTTTTCAATCATTTTAGATAAATTTCTTATAGTATTTATATCTGTTTTTAGCACCTCATCTCTTTCTTTTTGAAGGTCTTCATAAGTAGTACCGGTAAAGTAATTACCTTCTGAAACTTCACCCTTCATAGAGTTAGTTAGTGGATAATCTAATTTTCTTATAGTTCCAATAATATATTTTGTCATTTCTCTTTCTGATGTATTAAAATTCTTTAAATATTTATACATATTATCATAAACCTTTAAAGTATCTTTAATGTTAGGGTCCCTATAAGAAACTATATATACTCCTCCATCTTTTCTAAAGTTTGAAAAAACTCCATATGCTCCACCTTTAACCCTTACATTATTCCATAAATAATCAAAACCAGCTATAGTTTCTAGAACATTTAAAGCACCACTATATTCAAACCCATCTCTTTTAAAATTACCACCCTTAGCAACATATTGAACATTTCCTTGAGTTAATAATCCTTCGTTTTTTCTTTCTAATTGGAACTTATAGTTTTGTTTTTCTAATTTTTCTTTTCCTAAATTAGATATAAATTTATCTAAAGATTTTATAAATAAATTATAATCTTCCTCTTCTCCAGTAAAACCAATTACTAAATTATTTTTATTAAATACTTTTTTTGATGTATCCTTTAATTTATTTATTATTGTTTCTTTATCCTTTGGAAAATTCTTTTCTAAATCACATAAAAAATTATAATAACTTAATCCTAAAATTTCTTCATCATAAGCCCCTTTTTCATTAACATAAGATAATACCTTTCTTGAGGTTATTCTATGTCCATTGTCTAAAAGTCTTCCTTCTATTCTAGATTTAATCTCTTTTATAAGGTTATATATTCTTTCAGTATCATCAAATTTAGTTTTATTTAAAACTTCATTAGTTAATTCTAAAGTTTTATCAAAATTTTTAGATAGAGTTTTTATACTTACCTCTAATAATGGAGTGAAGTTTTTATCATCCCCATTTTTAGAATAAGCTACAGGATTATAGCTAATTCCCCCAATATTTATATTTATTAAATTTGCTAAATTACTATAGTCATAACTTTCAGTGCCTAGCTTTCCTATTAAATCTGAAAGAAGTCTTATATATTTAATATTTTCCTGTGGCACTACACTAGTGTCAAAATATAAGTTACTATAGCCTATTTTGTTTGTTGGAAGGTTATGATATAAAATCTTTATATTTTCTAGATTTCTCTCCTCCATTGGTAGTTTTTTTGCATTTTTATCAATATCGTCAAGGCTTAAAAGGGGTATAGAATCTAAAGCTTCTTTAGAATCCTTAGAATTTTGTCTTTCTTTTAACTTTTTGCAATTATTTATTGTATTTTCTATATCTTCCTTAGACATATTGTCTTTTATCTTTTTAAGTTTCTCTTTTGCATTATTTTCCTTTTCTTCATTTAAACCTTTTTTAGGAGATAATATAACTAAAGAGCTATGATTATTTTTTAATAGATATTTATCTATTAAACTTTCAAAATAATTTGATGTTAAAGCTTCCCTAATTTTATTAAATGCTTCATCATATCTTAGATGAGTAAAAGGATCTCCTCCATATAACCAACTATCCATCATTCTCATGCAATAAATTAAACCACTTGGATAGCCATCAAATTCTCCTTCTCTAAGCTCAAATTCCATTTTGTTAATTGAAGCTTCTATTAAACTCTTATCTATACCTTTATCTACTAAATCCTTTAAAGTATCTAATATTACTTTTCTAAACTCTTCTTTATCTGAATCATTAGCACCTTTTGATGTTATGATAAAGACAGGCTGTTTTATACTATTATAAAATTCTCCACTTACAGACATACCTATTCCATTATCTATTAAAGCTTTTTTAACTGGTGATGCTGGTGTTTTAAGTAATAGATGATTTAATATTTCAAAGGCTAAATAAAGATCCCTATCAGTAGACTCACCTACTACGAAATTCATACTTAAATATGTTTTATTATCTAAAGAATCATCTTTAGCTACACCATAAAAATATTGTTTTTCTACCGGTTTTTCAAAGGGCTTTTGAAGTTTTATTTGAGAATCAATATTTTCTTTTGAAAAATCCTTTAAATAATTATCATTTATAAATGATAATTCTTTCTTAGTATCACCATTTCCATATAACAATATATAACTATTAGATGGATGATAATATTTTTTATGGAATTTTAAAAAGTTTTCATAAGTTAAATCAGGAATTTTTTCAGGATCTCCACCAGATGATTCTTTATAAGTATTGTCTGGGAATAAAGTTTCTGGAATTTTTCTATAAAGCATTGAATCAGGAGAAGAATAGGCACCCTTCATTTCATTATAAACAACTCCATTATATTTTAATGGTTTATTTTTATCTTCTATATTAAAATGCCATCCTTCTTGCATAAATATTTCAGGATATTTATAAATATTAGGATAAAATACTGCATCTAAATATACATCCATTAAGTTAAAAAAATCTTTTTCATTTCTTGATGCTACTGGATATAAAGTTTTATCTGGGAAAGTCATAGCATTCAAAAAAGTATTTAAAGAACCTTTTAAAAGCTCTACAAATGGTTCCTTTGTATCAAATTTTCTTGAGCCACATAAAACTGAATGTTCTATTATATGAGGAACTCCTGTACTATCTTCTGGCGGAGTTTTAAATCCTATAGAGAACACTTTGTTATCATCATTATTTTCTATTTTTATTAGATTACTTCCTGTGCCTTCATGAATAAAGAAATACCCCTTAGAGTTTATTTCTTTAAGTTCTACTATTTCTTCAAGCCTAAAATCTTCATATACTTGATTTATTTCCATTATCATAGTTTTCATCTCCTTTTATAAGATTGGTTATATATTTTAAAATTTACATTATAATCATTATAAAGTATAAAAAACAAAAATGTCTAACTACTTAATTCATTAATATCTTTATCTTAAATATAATATTAATAAAATTAATATTATTAATTTTTTAAAATTTTTAATTGATTTTATATTTTTATCAATAAATTATTCCTCTACTATAAAAGTATTCCTTATAACAACAAAATTATTTATATAAATTCTATTATTTTATCTTATATAAAATAATAACAAATCTTTTATATTATGAATTAATAAAGTTCTAAAAAATTATTTTAAAATATTTAAGAATAAATTTTAAAATCTTATTTTCTTAAAATAAATAGCTATGATTTGAAATTTTAAATCATAGCTATTTTTATGTATTTATTTAAAATGTATATAAAAACTTATATATATTATATTATTAAAACATATATAATTTTAAAATTTTAAATTTAATCTGGTAATAATATAAATCTTAAAATAAATAAAGCTGCAAGAATATATAATATGAAGCTAACTTCTTTTCTTTTACCTGTAAATAGCTTCATTAAGGGATAAAAAATAATTCCTACTGCAATTCCATTAGCTATACTATAACTAAATGGCATCATAGCTATTGTAAAAAATGCTGGCACTGCTTCTGTAAAATCTTCAAAGTCAATATCTTTTACAACTCCAACCATTAAAACTCCAACTATTATTAAAGCTGGTGAAGTAGCACTTGATGGAATAATTCCAACTATTCCACTAAAAAATAATGAAAGTATAAATAATGTTGCCACAATTACATTATGTAATCCAGTTCTTGCCCCTTCACTTATCCCTGCTGCCGACTCTACTACTGTAGTTAAAGTAGTAGTTCCTAAAATACTTCCTATAGTTGTTCCAATTGCATCACTTTCTAATGCTTTTCTTAAATTTCTAACATTCCCTTCACTATCAAGCATTCCTGATCTTTGAGCTGTTCCTAATAAAGTTCCTATAGTATCAAATAAATCTACTAAGCTTAAAGTTATTACCACCATAAGAATACTTATTAATGCTCCTATTATTCCTGTTCCATTATGAGTTAATAAACCTTTAAAATCCATTGCGAAGAATGTTTGTCCTATATGCGGCAAGGAAAATATCTTAATTGAACTATCTAATTGAGTTACTCCCATAGGAATACCTATTAAAGTTGTTATAATTATTCCTATTAGCATAGCTCCTTTAACTTTTCTTGCTACTAATATACACATTATTACTATACCTATTAAAGTTAATATAACTGCTTTATTTGTAAAATCTCCAAAGGCTACTAAAGTTCCTGGATTTGCAACAACAATTCCTCCACTTTTTAATCCTATAAGAGCTATAAATAAACCTATACCTGCAGTAATTGCTAATTTCATATTTCTAGGAATAGATTCTATAATTTTTTCTCTAATAGATGTTAATGTAATTACTATAAAAATTAGTCCTGATATAAATACTGCTGCTAGGCCTTGCTGCCAGCTATATCCTAACTTTAAACAAACATTATAAGAAAAAAATGCTGTTAAACCTATTCCTGGTGCTAAAACAAAAGGTAAATTTGCTTTAAAAGCCATTATAAGAGTACCTATAGTAGCACCTAAACAAGTAGATGCAAAAGCCGATGCTATTAAAGGATCATTTGTCATTAATAACTTTGCTGCTTCATCTCCTACTAACCCTTCACTGTTCATTCCACCAATTTTTAAAATATTTGGAATAACTAAAAGGACATAAGCTACTGTAACAAAGGTAGTAAGACCTCCTATTATCTCTGTTTTTACCTCTGATCCATTTTCTTTAATTTTAAACAATCTTTCTAGCAACCTTAAGTTGTTACCTTCTTTTTTATTTGTCATTCTTCTTTCCCCCATAGTCAATCTCTAAAAAGCTCATTTGATAAAAATAAAAAGTGCTAGCATAGAATAAACTATGCTAGCACCATAAATACCAGTTAGTTTACTCATAGAGAGGATTTTTACGGTTACCTCGTAGAGACTTCTGAACCATATTATCAGAAATATATGAGCTATTAGCGATTTTTAAATTTGTTTATCATAATAACACTAATCTAATATTTTTACAAGTAAAAATTTATTTAACTTATAATATTAATTTAAATATAAAAGCTTATATTTTTTATAAAAATCCTTGAATTGTAGAAAAATATAACTATAATAGTTATATTAATAATTAGAGGTGAACAATATGAAATCTCATTTTAAGATAAAAAGTTCTAATTCATTACTTCAATTGATATCCTACGCTTTAATAGGTGGATCTAATTTTATAATTGATATAGTAGTTTTAAATATTCTTTGGAGAGTTACTGGAAAATTTTCTGGTAGTATAAATTATCTTTTTAAATTTATTTCCTTTTGCATATATTCAACTACAGGTTATTTGTTAAATAAACATATTACCTTCAAATCTAAAGGAAGTTTTGATACTTATTTTAAATATGTTGGACTTTTAGGATTATTAAGTGCAATTGACGCTTTTATTATAGTACATCTAACTGTTATGCCTGTAAATATTCCTATTTATATCTGGTCTAATATATGTGCCCTATTAGCCTCTATGATCACAGGAATATTGGGATTTTTAATAAATAAATTTTTAATATTTAAAAAAAAATAAACTACACTTAATAAATATACATAAAATGAATTTATTTTAAAAGTAACTTTTAAAATTCAAAAAATTAATACTTTGTCCTCTTAAAGCCTTGTTTTATCTATATTCTTATTTTGAAATGGGTAAAGTTCGATAAATTTTTAACATTTTCCTATTGAATAAATTGGCAAAGGTGATAAAATACAATTGTCAGTATTCTAAGGAAACTGAACACAATTAATATTATTAAAAAATCACGAATTATATCCCTTTTAGGGAATAAGAACGGAGGAAACAAAAAATGGAAAGAGGAATTAAAACTCATTCAAGATTAAATGTAAAAAAGCTAGTAATAGCTGGTATGCTTTCTGCCATATCTATTTTTTTAGGTATAACTAGACTTGGCTTTATAGCAATACCACCAGTAAGTGCTACAATTATGCACGTTCCTGTAATTATAGGTGCTATTCTTGAAGGGCCCATGGTAGGTGCCTTAGTAGGTGGATGTTTTGGTCTTTTTAGTATGTACCAAGCAGTTACTGCTCCAACACCAACATCTTTTATATTTTTAAACCCTATAATTGCATTATTACCAAGAATTTTAATAGGCATTGGTGCTTACTACGTTTTTATTTTTACAAAGAAAATATTTAAGAATAAATTTAAAGGTCTTAGTATTGGTATTTCAGCAATTATTGCTACACTAATAAATACTATAGGAGTTTTAGGTTTAACTTATATCATATATTTAGACTCTTTTGCTAGTGCTATAAATGTATCTAAACAAACAGTTGGTACTGTACTTTTAACTATTGGAGCCACTAATGGTATTCCTGAAGCTATATTGTCAGCTTTAATTACAATACCTGTGGTTATTGGAGTTTCTAAAGCCAGAAGATAATTTATAAAGACTGTTTTAAAGTTTATCTTAAACTTTAAAATAGCCTTTTATTTTATTTAGAATTTTTATATTAAAAGGAGTCTTATTATGTTTGAAATTAAATTTTGTGATATAGATGGAATAAATTTAGGTCATGCTCAAAATATTGAATCAGGTACTGGTTGTACCGTTGTCTTATGTAAAGAAGGTGGTTCTTGTGGTGTAGATGTTCGTGGTGGCTCTCCTGGTACTCGTGAAACAGATTTATTAAACCCCTTAGAATTTGTAGATAAGGTTCATGGAGTTGTTTTATCTGGTGGAAGTGCTTTTGGTTTAGATGCATCCTCCGGAGTTATGAAATATTTAGAAGAAAGAAATTGTGGCTTTGATGTAGGAATGACAAAAGTGCCAATAGTATGTCAAGCAGTTCTTTTTGATTTAGGATGTGGAAATTATAAAATAAGACCAGATAAAACTATGGGTTATGAAGCTTGTATAAACTCTGAAAATTATAATGAAGATATAAACGGAAATATTGGAGCTGGTACTGGTGCTACTGTTGGAAAAATATTAGGACCTTCTTACTCTATGAAAGGTGGACTTGGAAGTTATGCTGTTCAGATTGGAGATTTAAAAGTAGGCTCTATAGTTGGAGTAAATGCTTTAGGAGATATTTGGGATAATGAGTCTAACAAAATAATAGCTGGTGCTTTAAACAAAAATAAAAATGATTTTATAAATACTGAAAATTTTATGATAAATAATTATGATAATGGAAAAAATGTATTTACTGGAAATACTACTATAGGAATTATAGTTACTAATGGTATATTTAATAAATCTCAAATTAACAAAATAGCTTCTATGGCTCATAATGGATTTGGAAGAGCTATTAGACCAGCTCATACACTATTTGATGGTGATACAATTTTTGCTTTAAGTACAAATAAAGTAAAAGCTGATATTAATGTAGTTGGTATGCTTTCTGCTAAAGTTATGGAGAAAGCTATAATAAGAGGCATTAAATCAGCAAAATCTGCATATAATTTTCCTTCTTATGATGAAATAAAAAACAAATAAAAATAATGTATAATTAGTTTCTCTTATGATAAAAATAAAAGTCTGGTGGCTTTATAAATTTTGTGATATTTTTTCCTATTAATGATTTAAATTCCTCTATTGGACTTATTTCTCTAGTTTAATAAAATGTATTTTACGCAAAATAACACTACAAAGAAGAAATCAAATCTTTGTAAAAAATATAAAGTTTAAGGAGGAATTTATCATGGCACAAAAATTAGTTCCAGAAGCAAAGAATGGTTTATCAAAATTCAAAATGGAAATCGCAAAGGAAATGGGAGTTCCATTTACTGATTATAACGGAGAATTAAGCTCAAAACAATGCGGTAGCGTTGGTGGAGAAATGGTTAAAAGAATGGTAGAACAATACGAAAAGAATTTATAATATTAAATTATTAATTTTATACATTTTTTAGAATTCTACAAATATAAAATAAGGAGAGCATATTAATATGCTCTCCTTATTTTATATCCTTTTTATAGTAATATTTTGATCTTTTCCATCAATTTCTATAGTACATCCATCAACAATTTCTCCAGCTATAAGTTTCTTTGCAATTAATGTTTCTAATGTATTTTGAATATATCTCTTTAATGGTCTTGCACCATAAATTGGATCATATCCTTCAGAACTCATAACTTCTCTTGCTGCATCTGTAACTTTTACATTTATATTCTTTTCTGCCAATCTTCTCTTAACATCTTTTAAGAATATATCTACAATCTTCTTAACATCTTCATGAGAAAGTGGTTTAAACATTATAATGTCATCTACACGATTTAAAAATTCTGGTTTAAATCTTGACTTCATTTCCATCATAACTTTTTCTTTAGCTTCCTCATCTTCTCCTTCTAATAAATATGCACTACCTATATTAGAAGTCATAATAATTATTGTATTTTTAAAATCTACAGTTTTACCTTTGTTATCTGTTAATCTACCATCATCTAAAATTTGAAGAAAAATATTAAATACATCTTCATGAGCCTTTTCTATCTCATCAAAAAGAATTACTGAATATGGTTTTCTTCTAACAGCTTCTGTTAATTGACCACCTTCATCATATCCAACATATCCTGGAGGAGCACCAATTAATCTAGAAACTGAATATTTCTCCATATATTCACTCATATCAATTCTAATCATATTTTCTTCACTATCAAATAAGGTTCTAGCTAAAGTTTTAGCAAGTTCTGTTTTACCTACACCAGTAGGACCTAAGAAAATAAATGAACCAATTGGTTTATTTGGATCTTTAAGTCCTGCTCTTGCTCTTATAACTGCATTACTAACTACTTTCACAGCTTCATTTTGACCAATTACTCTCTTTTCAAGTTCATCTTCTAATCTTAGTAATTTTTCTCTTTCTCCTTCAACTAATTTAGAAACAGGAATACCTGTCCATTTTGATACTATTTCTGATATTTCCTTTTCTGTTACCTCTTCTTTTAATAATGCACCTTCATGATTTTCATTTAAAGATTTTTCTTGCTCTTTAATCTTTTCCTCTAATTGAGGAATTAAGCCATACTTAAGTTCTGCCACTTTATTAAAGTCATATTCTCTTTCATATTTTTCAACTTTTCCTCTAGCTTCATCTAACTGAGTTTTTAAGTTTCTAATATCTAAAATATAACTCTTTTCTTTTTCATATTTAGCAGTCATTTCATCATTTTTATTTTTTAATTCTGAAAGTTCTTTTTCTAAGTTTTCAAGTCTTCTCTTTGAACCTTCATCTTTTTCCTTTGATAAGGCTTCTTTTTCTGTTTGAAGTGTGAATATCTTTCTTCTTACCATATCTAATTCAGTAGGTAAACTATCTATTTCACTTCTTATCATAGCACCAGCTTCATCTATTAAATCTATAGCCTTATCTGGTAAATATCTATCTTGTATATATCTATGAGAAAGCTTTGCAGCTGCAACTATTGCAGAGTCATGAATTCTAACTCCATGGTGAATTTCAAATCTTTCCTTTAAACCTCTTAAAATTGATATAGTATCCTGAACTGTTGGTTCATTAACAATTACTGGTTGAAATCTTCTTTCAAGAGCTTTATCTTTTTCAATATATTGCCTATATTCATCAAAAGTTGTAGCACCTATGCAATGAAGCTCTCCTCTTGCTAATAAAGGTTTTATAAGATTTCCTGCATCCATGGCACCTTCAGTTTTTCCAGCTCCAACTATTGTATGTATTTCATCTATAAATAATATGATTTTTCCTTCTGCACTTTGAACTTCTTTGAGTACAGATTTTAATCTTTCCTCAAACTCTCCTCTATATTTAGCACCAGCTACTAAAGAGCCCATATCTAAAGAGAATATAATTCTATCTTTTAATCCTTCTGGAACATCTCCTCTTACAATTCTTTCAGCTAATCCCTCTACAATGGCAGTTTTACCAACACCAGGTTCACCTATTAAAACAGGATTATTTTTAGTTCTTCTTGAGAGAATTCTTATAGTTCTTCTAATTTCTTCATCTCTTCCTATTACAGGATCTAGTTTATGTTTTTTAGCTAAATCTACTAAATTAACTCCATACTTAGCTAAAGCATCATATGTACCTTCTGGATCTTGAGTTTCAACTCTTTGATTTCCTCTAACTTGAGCTAAAACTCTTAAAAAATCATCTTTGTTAATATTATTTTTATATAGAATTCTAGATACAGCTCCAGATTTTTCTGTTTCTATAATAGCTAACATTACATGTTCAACACTTATATAACTATCATTATATTCTTTTGCAATATCTTCAGCTTTTATAAGTACTTGTTCTATCTTTCTTGTTGCATAAACAGAAGCTCCGTCTGCTCCATCACCTAAGACTTTTGGCATTTTATCTAATTCACTTTTAATATCAAATTTTAAAGCTTTAAGATCTATACCCATTCTTTCTAAAATATTTGGTATTAAGCCATCTTGTTGTTCTACTAATGCCGAAAGTAAGTGAATGACATCAACTTGTTGATGATTATTTCTTATAGCTGTCATTTGAGCTTCATTTAATGCCTGTTGTACTCTTACTGTCATTTTTTCAACATTCATATCTATTACCTCTCTTCATAATGACTTTATACGTATATGATACCACATTGTATAATCAATTAAACTGATACCTTTGTTAATTTTTTTTGTAATTTATAAAAATTTAGACTTAATTTTCTTAAATAAGATAATGCTATTCTTTATATATACTTAATATATTAAATTTAAAATTCGTTAACAAAATCCAAAAAATTTTATTTGACATTCCATTTTTTTATATGAATTTATAATATGAAAAAGCACATAATATTATTGTAAAAATTAAAAGGAAGGTGATTTAAAATGAAAAATGCAAGACAAAATGTTGAATGTACAATAGAAAAATTACAAACTGCTAAAAATGACTTGAAAAATGCTCTGTCAACAGTAGAAAAAGATGAGAATAGGAAAAATATTCAATGCTCTTTAGAAGCAGTAGAAAATGCTTTAAGACAAACAGAAAATACTATAAATAATTATGTTGAACATTAATACTTATAGAAAATAAACTTTTATTTATAAAATCTTATATATTTTTTCCTTTCTAAAATTTTGTTGTTAATTTGTTCTTAAAAGGGATAGATAATTATCTATCCCTTTTTATAAATAATTTATAATAAGTAAAACTTTCAAAAATTTTATAGTATTTGTATAATATAGATAAGTAGTACTTACTAATAATTACAAATAGATAGTTAAAGGAGAATTTCTTTGAGGAAAGAATATATAAATTATCCATTAAATGTACCAGTTAATATCTTCCTAACAAATATAAAAAATTATCCTATACATTGGCATAATGCTATAGAAATTATTTATGTTCTTAAAGGAACTATAAACGTTACTATAGACTCAGATATTTTTAAACTAAAAGAAAGAGAATTAGAAATAATAAATGTAAATGAAAGTCATAGCCTTATGTCAGATGATTGTGATAATAAAGTACTTATTTTTTATATAGATCCTTACTTTTTTGAAAAATATTATACAGATATTGAAAATATGTTTTTTTATACTGCTGAAACAGGACAACAAGAATCGGAGGAATATGATGATTTAAGAACTTATCTTAGTATAATTCTTTGTGAAGCTGTTCAAAAACCAGATAATTATGATGAAGAGATTGAAAATACCCTTGTAGATCTTTTATATCTTTTAATAAATGATTTTAATTATTTAACTTACGAAAAAGAAGAACTTAAGGAAAATGAGGAGCAATTAGAAAGATATCATAGAATATCTAAATTTATATATAATAATTACAATAATAATATAACTTTAAAAGATATAGCTAATAAAGAATTTTTAAGTACTCATTATTTATCTCATGAAATAAAATATGCAACTGGATATAGCTTCACAGATTTAATAAACATAACAAGGATTGAAGAGTCTGTAAAACTTCTTTTAGATAGTGATAAGACTATTTCAGAAATTTCAGAAGAAATCGGATTTTCTCATACCAGATACTTTAATAAACACTTTAAGTCCCTTTATAAATGTACTCCTCTTCAGTTTAGGAAAAAATATAAAGTAGATGATGAAACTTTAGAAAAACAAAAACAAATAAAATTATATCCTTTAGAAGAAAGTCTTGAATATCTTCTATATTATCTTGAGGATTATAATCGGTTTAACTATGATGATAGAATAAATAAAATTGATATAAAGGTAGATAATAATTTAGGTTCCTTTGAAAAGATCTTTAAAGAAGTTATAAATGTTGGAGATTCCTTTGATTTATTAATAGAAGATAATAAAGATATTTTAGAAGAACTTCAATACGAAATAGGCTTTGAATACGCAAGGCTTTTTAATCTATTTTCTAGGGATATGGGGATTTTTCCGGAAGCTAAATTTTATAATTGGAATAGAGCCTTTGGAGTATTAGAATTTTTAGAAGACTTAAATTTAAAACCTTTAATAGTTTTAAATGATTCTGGTTTTGATAAAAATAATTATCTTCAAATTTTAACTTCATTTTTAGATTACTTTATGAATTTAGAACTTTTAAATTTCAATAATTTTAAATTTCAATTTTCAAACAACTTTACAGAAAGTTTTAGAAATGAAGTTAAAAACCTAATAGAAGAACATTATAATCTTATAGTAATTGATGAGTACTTCCATGCTTCGGAAGATATGAATCTTATCTTTGATACAGCATATATGTTACCTTTCATAATTCATAATGAAGCTAACAAAAATAATAATTTATCTTATTTAAAAGCATTTGACGTTTTAGATAAACAGGAAAATCCTACTAATGAAGTTTTCTTTGGTTATCCAGGTCTTGTAAATGATAGAGGAATTAAAAAACCTTCTTACTATGCCTATTATCTAATTAATAAGTTAGGAGATACCTTAATTGAAAAAGATAAAGGATATATAGTAACAAAAAAAGATTCTGAATATCAAATACTTTTATATAATGATAATGATGACTTTGAAAAGCTTATTGAATTTAATAAATTCAATAAGTTAAGAGCTATAAAAGCAACTCCATCTAAAAGATTTTCACTAAATATTATAGGAATCCCAAATTCTACAAGGATGATAACCTATGAAATAAGTGAAAAGATAGGTTCTTCTTATAATTACTGGGTTAATATGGGAAGACCTGTTAGATTAAATAAAGAGGAAAAGGAAATTTTACATAAAGCATCTTTTCCTAACATAACTTTTAAATTTACTAAAAAAAGCACTGTTCTTAATATACAAAGTAAGCTAAATGGTTATGGAGCTGTATTAATAATAATAAAAGAAGTACCAAAACACCTTAAATAAGGTGTTTTTTTGTTATTTTACATTTTTTGTAATGATTTTAAAAACCCATATTAGTACCTTTATCCTAGCACTTTAAGCAATTAAAAAAAATGCTAATTACCGTATAATAATATTATAGGAGATTTCAGAAAGAGGGTTGATTATTAAAAAATGAAATTTTATATTAAAAAATTTAAATCTATATATAATAATTGTTTAAATGAGAGGTGTAATTTATGGGAATGGACAATAAAATTTTCACGGACAACAAAATAGGACGAGTGCTTTTAAAATTTGCAATACCTGCAATTATATCATTATTAGTATCAGAACTTTATAATATGGTAGATACAGTCTTTGTAGGACGTTATATAGGGCCAAACGCTATTGCAGCTTTAACAGTAGCATTTCCAGTTCAAAGATTTATAATAGCCTTAGGGCTTCTTATAGCCGTAGGAGCTTCTACCTTTGTTGCTAGAAGCTTAGGGGAACAAAATAAAAAGAGCTTAGTTAAAACTATAATGAATGCTTTAACAATGACCTTTGTTATCTTAGTCTTTATATCATTATCTGTATTCATTTTTAAAAAACCAATAATTACAGCATTAGGAGCTAGTTCTGTAATATATCCTTTATCTAATAAATATGTATCTATAATTTTAATAGGTGGAATATTTCAATGCTTAGGAGTAGTTGCTTGTTATATAATGACAGCTTTAGGTAATACTAAAATCACTTTATATTCTAACTCAATTGGAGCAATAACAAACATAATTATAGACTTTTTCTTAGTTGCAATTTTAGGTTGGGGCGTTAGTGGTGCTGCTATAGCAACTGTATTTTCTCAAATTGTTGCATTTATTTTTGCAATGATAGAATTTAGAAAAGTTAAAAAGTCTTTTGAAATTGAATTTACATTACCAATGTTTTATAGATCGCTTAATTATAAAATAATCTTTGGAATAATAGCAGTAGGTTTTTCAACATTTATAATAGAGATTTCAGATGCCGTAGTTGCAATAATATTAAATAACTTATTATCATCTATAGGTGGAGACACTGCTATAGTAATAATCGGAGCAGTAACTAGGGTTTCTATGTTTATGTTTATAACTATAATTGGTATAAGTTCTGCAATGCAACCAATTGTAGCTTATAATTACGGTAGTGAAAATTATACAAAAATGAAAAAAACATTAAAACTTTCAATATTAACTGTAACCTTAGCTTCTATAGGGTTTTGGATTATTTTAATGGTATTTACAAAGCCAATTATAGGTTTCTTCTTAAAAGATACCTTAATACTTTCTAAAGCAATACAAGCTTTTAGAATTTGTATTTCTGTTCTTCCAGCAGTTGGTTTATATTATATAGTTATTTATTATTATCAAGCTATTGGAGAAGCTAAAAAATCATTCTTGCTATCAATTTATAGACAAATGTTAGTGTTTATTCCTTTAGTATTTATTATGACTAACTTCTTCGGAGTTATGGGAGCTTGGCTTTCATTTCCTATATCTGATATGATATCTGCAATAACTTCTTTATTCTTTATGAAAAAAGCCTTTAGTCAAAAATTTGAAAAAGAATATAGATATTCAGATAAAAATAATTATAGAAAAGAGTGTATAAAAGCTTAATTTTAAAGATATAAAAAAGGTTTCTTAAAATGAATTTTCATTTTAAGAAACCTTTTTTATTAAAGTCTTTTTTCTAAATTTAATGCTAATGTAAAATATTTTAATGATTCTCTTGTTTCATTTAATATATAATACATATTAGCCATCTCTAAATATCTATCATATTTTTCTTCTTTAGTTCCAAACTTAAGTAATGCATCTAAAGATAAATTCATATACATTTCTGATTGCAGATACATACCTTTCTTTTGAAGAATTAATCCTTTTAAATAATATGCCTTTTCTATAAGTTTTATATTATTACAATTAATAGCTATATTTAAAGCCATTTCTGAATAGTGCTGAGCCAAATCAAATTCTTGATTTTTAATTAATGTTCCTACACATTTATTTAGGAAATCTCCATAAGCAGCCCCTTGATTTTGTGGAAATTCATCTAAAGCTTCTCTAATTTCCTTTATTGCTATATCTTTTTTACCTATCTTAAAATATTTATCTCCATAAGTTTCTTTTAAATAGCATCTAGCTTTTGCCCTATCCTTTAAAAGGATTTCAGATTCTTCCATATATTTTTCAGCACCTCTTTGCTCTTTTTCAATCATAACAGCAGCAAAGGCTCCTAATATTTGTCCTTTTAAAAGCTTATTATCTATATTTACACTTTTTTCTTTTGCCTTAAAAATTATTGAGTAAGCTTCATCATCATATCCTAATCTATAATAACAAATACCTTCTGCAAAAAGCAATTCACAGTCTAATTCAGTATTTAAATCATTCTTAAGAGCTTCCCTTAATCTATTTATACAAGTTATAGATTCTATATATTCTCTACTTTTATAAAAATAATATGCCATATCCTTAAAGTATTCTTCTGCCCCTTTAGAATAATTTTGATATAAAGAATAATAATCTGTTATTATATCTTGAACTTTATCATATTTCTCATCTCTTAAATAAAATCTAAATAATTCATGCATTATATCAAAGGCTAAATCATAGTATTTATAATCCTTTGCATAACTTAAATAAGTTTTTAAATCTTCTTCAAAATTTTTGTCTTCTTTATTGTTTAGAGATTTTTCTAAACTTTTTTCTATTTGTTCTCTTACATCTTGTTTTAAATATTTTACATCTAAATCTAATTTTTCAGCTACTATATTTATTATCCATGGTTCAGCCTTTACTTTACCATTTTCTATGCAGCTCATTTTTGATATTGATATTTTATCTTCACATAATTCCTTTAAGGTTATTCCCTTATATATTCTTGCTCTTTTTATTTTTTCCCCAGTTGATAATATTTCCATTCCCATCACCTGTAACTATTTTAGTTTTTTATAGTTCCTAATTCTTTAAATATAGAGACACCCTCATCTAAATATTTTGCAGCCTCACTATCATTTCTTCTTTCTAAATAAAACTTTCCTAAAATAATAGCAATTTCTCCCGCTTTATTTAAATCTTTATTATTCTTTGCAAGCTCTAATGTTTCTTTTAAGATTGATTCAGCATCTACAAAGTTTTCTCTTAATAAACATAATCTATATTTTAACAAATTATATTCAACTATAGCCTTTAATCCACCTTCATTTAGATGTTCTTCCATTTCTTCTAACACTTTGCTACAGCTTGCAATATCTTTTAGCTGAATATAATTTTCACATATTTGAGTTAATGTTTCTGTAAGTTTTGTATCTCTTCTTTCTAATCTTAATCTTTTTGAAATCTCAAAATGTTTAAAAGATTCTTCTATATTCTCAAACTCATAAAACATTCTTCCTAAATTATGCTCAATATTAGATATATTATCTAAATTATTTATTTCTTTATAAATGCCTAAAGATTTAGCTGAATATTTTATGGCATTAGTTAAATCTCCATTTTGATTAAACTCTTCTGCTAGCAATAATAAATTTTTTGCATATTTTTTTCTATCATATATTTGTTCAAACTTCTCTTTTGATAAAATAGCATAATTCATAGCATTAGTGAAATCTTCAAGTTTAAAATAAGTTTTTGCCATGTTAAAATAGATATTTCCTAATACATAGTCATTTCCTATTTCATGATTACAATAAGCCTTCTCTGCCTGTTGCAAATATGAAATTGCAGAATGATATGCTTTAAGATCTAAAGTTATTTTTCCTAAATTTAAAAAAGTATCTACAATTTCTTCATAGTTATTATTTTTCATAAATATAACATTAGCAGCTAAAAAGTATTGCTGAGCTGGAACAAGATTTTTTTTAATTTTATATGCCTTTGCTCTTAAAAATAAATTTCTAGCTTTTCTATACTCTAAATTATATTTTTCTGCATAATAAAGAGCTTTTTCTATAAAGCTTTCTGCAATTTCTATATCTTCCGCTAATATGTAAGACTCTGCTACTTGTTCGTAATAAGAACAAATTTTTTCAGCTTGAGTTTCTTCGGATTCCATAAGATATTCTACTGAAGTTTTTAATGTTTGAGCTAAGTATTCTAATAAATCCATAGATGGATTAGATCTTCCTGACTCAACTAAACTTATTTGACCTGGAGTTATTCTATCTCCTGCCAAATCCTTTAATGTCATATTTAATCCTTTTCTTCTTCTTTTTATTTTTTCCCCTAATGAAAGAATCTCCATTGCCTCTCTCTCTTCCTTCTTTTATATTTGCTGTAATTTATAATTTATTCATTTATATAAATTATATCATAAAACAAAAAAAATATAGTACTTCTTTTGCCAATTGTTCTTTGATTTTAAGGTTTTATTTAAAAAATAACTAAAATTCGACATAAAAGTTATATTTTTCTCCCTGTATCCTTTTTTCAAAAAATATATATGTATTTTTTAATATATTAAAATTTTTAATATATTTTTTTAATCAAAATGTTTATAAAAAGAGCTATAATTTAGAACATTCTAAATTATAGCCTTTTTCTTTTTGATAAAATATGAATTTTTTATTTATACTATCTTCTAAAATTCATCATATTACCATAGGCATCTCCTGCCATATTCATAGCTCTTTTGCCCATTTTTCTTATTTGTCTTTTAGTTCTTCTATCAAATTGTGGCATCATCATCATTCCTATAGCTGCACCTACTAACATTCCTGCAGCCATACCTTTTACATATCTACACATATTTAACACCTCTAATTCTTTATTTAAATAGACATTTTTAGTTTGTGCAGATTTAAAAAATTTATAATACATTTTATATTTATTAATAAAAACTATATAATTTAAAATATTTTATTATATTATTTTACTCTAAAGTAATATTTTTAATAAAATCTAATACCTTTAACTGTTTTTCCTTTGATAATGATTTAACCATTTCATTAATCTTTTTACTAATATCTAAATCTATTTTTTCTTCAATTTTATTATTTTTGTTTTTATCTATTTGGTTAACTATTATAATCTTATCTTCTTTATTATTTGTAATTTCTAATATCTCTTTTTTTATCTTATCATCAGTTACATATAAAACATTATTATTTAACCACTTATCAACAACTTTATCAGAATCTATAAATAATTTTTCCTTGCACTTTTCATCTGCAAGTTCATTAAATAATTCTCCTGTATGACTATCTACCTTAACAAATATAACTTCTATTCCTAGTTTTATTAATTCATTCATTTTATTATAATATTTTATAGAAGATTCCTCTCTTCTTTCCCAAAAACCAGTGGCATGATGAGCAATACCCTCATAATCATGAAAAATTAATACTTTTTTTTCTTTTTTACTTAAAGCATACTGAACACCTTTAATGGCTGCCTCTAATTCTCCCGCTATCTGTCTTATATTACTTTGGGATGTATCCTCTGATGCTCCACTATCTATATATTCAATAACATCATTTCTAACTGCTACTAATCCGTAAGCATATTTTTTTGTTTTTATATTATAACTTCCATCAACATATATATTTAAACAATCCTTTGGATACTCATCTACTCCCTTTTTTAGCATCTTACTTCCTTCTGCTAAAAATTCTTTTGCTTTATTTATATCCTCAAAACTTTTATATTTTGCTCCCTTTACTCCTTTTACATACTTTAAGCATTCTGACCATGTACTAACGATTTTATTTTCAATTTTTTCATTAGTATTAAAATCAAAACCTTCTTTTATAGCATAAACTTTTTTTCCCATATTATATTGCTCCTTATTGTAATTTAATCACATTGAAAATTTTACCACATATTAACATAAAAATTCTTCACTAAAACATATTAATTTTTATTCTGTTACTAAATCTTCAATAACAGCATAAACCTTGTCCACATTACCTGCTACTGTAAATTTAGTTAAGTATTCTATTGCTTGCTTTAATACTATAACAAATTCATTTTTTCCTTGCCAGTTCTCTAATATAACCTCTATTGGTACATCATTAACTATTCTATTTAAAACAAAGAAAATTACTCCCATATCATCTATTCTACCTATAAAAGGAATCTTATCTGGTAATATATCTAATGGGAAGGTTATATATGTAAAAGATCCTATAATTGCTGCTTTTGTTTTTGTATCCACTCTATTATCGCCTAATAATCTAAATATAAGTGCTAATATATCTGGAATAATAAATATGTAATCTGAATACTTTTGAGCTTTCTTAGGTAACATAGCTTTAGTATAACATCTTCCTTCTGTATAATAATCAGAAACTTTATGTACCTTAATATTTTTTATATCAATTTCTTCTTTATCTTCTTCCTTTTCTTCTACTTTTTCTACCTTTTCCCCTATTCGTCCAAAGTCAAAGTCTATTTCTTCTACTCTTACATCTAAAAATCCATTTTCACAGGAAATAGAATTTAAATTAAATTTTAAAAAAGGTAATTTTTCTAATATTTTGTTTATGTCTACTTCAATACAATCACTTTTAGATGCTATTCCTGAATCCTTTAAATTTTTTAAGGCTAATTTTAAAGCTATTGCTTTTATAAATTTAAATATTCCAAGCTTCATTAATTTTATTTTTTTTAATTTTAATAAAAGCTTGTTATCTTGCATACCTAAAAGTTCTGTTTCTACTTGAAAAGGAACAGTTATAATCTTTTTAAATTCTCCTTTTAAGTTTATGTATTCTGTTATTTCAACATCTTTTATTTTTAGTCCATCTACTTTAACAAAGTCATTTATAATAGAAATAATGTCATTTCCACATAATTTAACTTTAATCTCTGATATATTCATAACTTCCCCTCCAATATTTAGATAACTCATATACTTAAGTATACCCTATTAGAATTGCAAATTAAAGTAAAAGGAAACAAAGGAACTTTCAAGAGAAATTAATAAAATTTTTATAAAAATTAAAAGAGACTGTATGAAAATATACAGTCTCCTTCTTAAGTTTAAGTATTCATAATAAAATTCAATTTTTATTTATTACTTTTTTAATATTAATAGTTTAGTTAATATTAAACTTATTAATATTCCACCAATGAGCCCTCCAAAGTGACCAAAATTATCTATATTAGGTGTTGAAATTCCTATTATTATATTTAAAAATACAACACTTAAAATATCCCAAAAAAATTGTTTTCCTATTCTATTTTTTTGATTTACTGCAAGAACCAAGCAAGCACCCAATAATCCAAAGATAGCTCCTGAAGCACCTACTGAAATAGATGGAGATAATAAATAGCTAGTATATGATGAAATTATTCCAGATACAAAATATATTATTAAGTATTGTTTTTCGCCATAAACTTGCTCTACTATATTTCCTAGGGAATATAGTGCATACATATTAAATAATAAATGCATAATTCCTCCATGTAAAAACATAGCTGTTATAAGTCTATAATATTGGCCATTATCTATTAAAGGATTTACTTTAGCTCCAAGCTTTACTAAAGTACCAATATCAATGTCTATAAAGTTTCCAGACATTAATACACTTATTATAAATACTAAGATATTAATTGATATTAATATAGTAGTTACTTTAGATGGTAATTTAAAAGGCGATACTTTTCTACTTAGTTTACTATTTAATAAAGAACTTATTACTTCCACTAAAAATTCACAACCTACATCATAGCTTATAATTTTTAAATTTTCTTTATCAAAATATAGTGAATTATAAAAATTGCTATTTTCTCTTATAGAATCTTCCTTTGAAATAATAATATTATTTAAAGCAAAATTCTTTCCCTTTTTTATCAAAAAATCATAAGCATTTTTTCCTAATAACTTTTTATTACTATCTAAAGAAAATATAACTCCATATATTCCTTTATTACTATAATTTAATGCTATAAAATTTTTTTCTCCATTTTCTTTTACATAAAATTCTTCAATAACAAATCCATATTTTTTTATGAGATAATTAAATATAGTTTCTTCATTTATTTTCATAAAACTACCTTTTTTACTTTTACCTTACCTAAAATATTATTTTATAATTTTTTCAAGCATATCTAATAATTCATCAAATCTATTAATTGTAGCTTCTAAAGGCTTTGATGTTGTCATATCTACTCCAGCATTTTTTAATATATCTATTGGGTAGTTAGAACCTCCTGCCTTTAAGAATCCTTTATATTTTTCAACAGCATTTTCCTTTTTATCTAATATAGAATTTGCAAAAGCTGATGCTGCTGAATATCCTGTTGCATATTGATAAACATAAAAATCTCTATAAAAATGTGGTATTCTTGCCCACTCTACATCTATTTCAGAATCTATAATTATATCTTTTCCAAAGAACTTAACATTTAAGTCATGCCAAATATTATCTAAATCCTTTGAAGATAGAGGAGTTCCTCCTTCTATTTTTTCATGAGTTATAAGTTCAAACTCTGCAAACATTAATTGTCTAAATACTGTTGTTCTGATTTGCTCTAACTCCTGATTTATTAAAAATAACTTTTTCTTATCATCTTTTTCTTTTTCTATTAGGTGATGTATTAAAAGTATTTCATTCGTAGTTGATGCTACCTCTGCACAGAACAAAGTGTATTGAGAATAATGAAATGGTTGATTTTCTTTTGAATAATATGAATGTATTGAGTGACCCATTTCATGAGCTAAAGTAGACACATCATTTAATTCATAATTATAATTTAAAAGAACATAAGGCATTGTATCATAGCATCCCCAAGAATATGCTCCGCCTCTTTTTCCTTTATTCTCATAAATATCTATCCATCCATTATTAATTCCCTTTTTAAATAGGCTTATATATTCATCTCCTAAAGGTCTTAGTCCTTCTTCTACCATCTCTACAGCTTTAGGAAAAGCTATATCTTCTTTTTCTATTTCTACTACAGGTACATATAAATCATACATATGAATTTCATCTAATCCTAAAAGCTTTTTCTTTATATCAACATATCTATGAAGTGAAGGTAATTTTTTATCTATTGTTTCTATAGCATTATAGTAAACTTCTGTAGGTATATTATTAGGACTTAAGGAAGCATCTAAAGAATTTTTATATTTTCTTGTTTTACTATTAAATATAAAATTCTTAATTGATGATGTTAAAGATGTCGCTATAGTATTTTCAAACTTTTTATATTCTCCAAATAATGATTGGAAAGCTTCTTTTCTTACTTCTCTATTTTTATTTTTTATGTAATTATTATAATTACCTTCTGTTAATTCTACCTCTTCCCCATTTTCATTCTTTATGCTCTTAAAATTCATTTCTGCATTAGTTAAAATGCCATATATATTTTGAGGTGCTGATAAACAGTCGGAAACAGATGCCATAAGCTCTTCCATTTCTTTTGAAAGAATATGTGGCTTTTCTTTAAGTATATCTTCAAAGAAAAATTTATAATCTAAAAGTTTGGGCTCTTCTTTTATAAATTCTTCTATAGTACCATCTTTTAATGACAAAATCTCTGGAACAAAAAATGCAGTATAACTACCAAGTTCAGCTAAATATCCATCAATTTTATTTTTTAAAACTTGAAATTCTACATTAGCTGTATCTTCATCAGATCTTAAATGAGCATATACCATTAATTTTTCTGCTTTTCTTTCTACTTTTTCAGATAGACTTAAATAATCTAATATAGTTTTACTATTATTTAATTTACCTTGAAAATCTTTAAGATTTAAAGCTTCTTTTTTTAAATCTTCAAAGTCATTATTCCATTGATCTACATTCTCATAAATTTTTTCTACTTGCCACTTATCCCTTTGTGGTATTTCATCTCTTGTTCTAAGTTTTTTCACCTTTTCCATTTATATAGCCCTCCTACCTTTAACCTATTTTTTGAAAATTATACTTTAATTTCTATATATAAGTATAACACTTTAATATTAATCTTGGTATTCTTCTTCTTTGTCTTTTATATCCTTAAAAACCTTTTCCATATTTTCTTTTACCAAATTACATAGTTCATTAATAATAGCTTTCATTTCTTCATGATCATCATCAAATTTAAATTTAACTATCCATGTCGGATTATATTTATCATCGTCTTCTTCTATTATATATCCTAAATCTTTAAAAGCATCTTCATTAAAAAGATCAAATATCGCTGAATATTCCCACTCTTCCACATCTCTTTTAGTATCAAAGGAAAAATTCACTTCACCATCAACTAAAAATAATTTTGTTACATAATCCGCTCCATCTCCCACAGCATAGCTTCCAACTTCTTTAATAAACTTTCCTTCTTTATCTCTTTCCATTAAAACTAATGATGAAAAATCCATCTTATAATCCCTTCTTTCTTTTTATTTTATTCTTATAAATAAATATTTATTATTGTTAAATAGGATTTTATTATATACTATTTTTTAATATTATACCTCATATTATTTTTTTAGGTAATATAGATAAAATTATTCTCATTAAATCTATAAAAATAGTTTAATGTTTTTCCATAATTTGGTATTATATTTTTAGGAGGTGATTTTATGTCTAAAAAAATGAGAATGACAAGAAGTAGACGCTCTAAAATTATGAAAAGACGAAGAATAATAACTTATACAAGTGCTATTATTTTTGTTATTACTTTTATCATTAGTATTAGATTAATATATGTTAATTCTAAATGTAAAGACCTTTATTATGCAACAGAATATTATATGACAACTTACCCTTTTAATAACAGCAAGGTATTGGATGTACAAGCTATGAACTTAGTTTTTTCTGACGGTAATTCTGCTGTAGTAGAAGTTACTGGAATGCATCCAAAAGCACCTCATCCTAAAACTATGTATAAAGCTTATTTTGAGAAAAACAAATCAGATAAATGGACACTTGAAGATGTCACTTTACTGGAAAGTTAAATATTCACTTAAAATTAATATAAATATTATTTATTAATCCTAGTTCTTGCAAATAATTTGCATTTCCATATATAATATATAAGTAAATTAAACTAGGAGTTGATAATTTTGATTAAAATAAATAATCTATGTTTTTCCTATAATTCAAAGCCTCCTTATGCTTTAGATAATGTTTCAATAAACATACCTAAGGGGGCTTACGTTTCTATTATAGGACCTAATGGTAGTTGTAAAACTACACTAGTAAAATTAATATTAAATCAATTAAAACCATGTTTAGGTTCTATAGATTTAGACTATAATAAAATAGGATATGTACCTCAAAAAGTTGATAGTTTTAATTCTCAATTTTCCATTACAGTAAAAGAAGTTTTAAGCTGTCATGCTTCTGTTTTAAAGTTAAAAGATAAGAGCATAATAGATAAAGCTCTATCTCAAGTAAAAATGGAAAACTTTAAAAATAATCTTATAGGTAGCTTATCTGGAGGGCAACAACAAAAAATATTTATAGCCAGGGCTCTTATGGGTTGTCCTGACCTTTTAATACTAGATGAATTAAGTACAGGGGTAGATCATAAATCACAAAAAGAAATATATTCTCTTATAAAAAATTTAAATGAAACTTTAAATATAACTATTTTATCTGTAGAACATAATTTAAAAATGGCATTAGAATACTCTACTCATATATTAGAACTTTTTGAAGGGGATGCTAAATTTTATACAGTAGAAGAATATAAAAATCTTATTAATAAAAATAATATCTTTTTAACTAGAGAGGAGATTTAGTATGTTTTTCAGTATGTTTCAGCTTGAATTTATGCAAAATGCCTTTTTGGCAGGACTTATAATCTCCCTTCTATGTCCATGTATAGGATTATTTTTAGTTCTTAAAAGATATTCTATGATTGGAGATACTTTATCTCACTCTTCCTTTGCAGGAGTAGCAATCGGTTTAGTTTTAGGATATAATCCTCTAATTACAGCTTTTATATTTACATCCTTATGTGCTGTAGTTATTGAACTTTTAAGAAACTATTTTAAAAGATATGCAGAACTTGTTATGTCAATTATTTTAACTTTAAGTTTAGGTATTGCTATTATATTAGTAAGTAGTGGTAAAACTAATGCTAAAGTAAATTCATATCTTTTTGGTAGCATATTAACAGTATCAAATGAAGATTTACTAATAATATTTATTGTAAGTATTATTTGCTTTATATTAATAGGATTCCTTTACAAAAAACTTATATACACTACCTTTGATGAGGAAGGTGCTAAGGTTTCTGGCATTAATGTAAAACTTATAAATTATATCTTTACATTAATAGTAGGTGCTACAATTTCTGTTTCAATAAGAGTTATGGGGATTCTTGTAATATCATCAATAATAGTAGTTCCTGTAGCTGCTGCTATGCAGTTTAAAAAAGGCTTTTCAAAGACTTTAATAATTTCTATGATTATTGGTTTTATTGATATACTTTTAGGACTTATAACCTCATATGTTTTTAATACTGCCCCAGGTGGTACCATTGCTATAACTTCTGTTGCAACCTTATTAATATCAATTATAATAAATAGATATAAAAATTAGTATTTTAAGATGGTATCATTAATAATTTTTATGATAGCATCTTTTTTATATAAAACTACTTAACTTTTTAAAAATTTGAAAGGATTTTTTTATGGATAAAAACTTAATAAAAAAACATCTAAAGACTAGTTTATTTGGAAATAACATATTAACCTTTAATTTAATAGATTCTACAAATACCTACGGAAAAAAAATATGTAAAGAAGGTTCTTATAGTGGAACCTTAATAATCTCTGAAAAACAAACTATGGGAAGAGGAAGACAAGAAAAGCCGTGGCTTTCTGTTGAAGGTAAAGGAATTTATATGTCTCTTATTTTAGATAATGATTTATCTTTAAATAAATTAATGCTTCTTCCTCACCTTATTGCTGCATCTATACATAGTACTTTTAAAAAATATAACATACATACGAAGATAAAATGGCCTAATGACATTTATCTAAATAATAAAAAAATCTCTGGAATATTAATAGAACAAGTTTTTGATAATGAAAATAAAGGTCATATAATACTAGGTATAGGAGTTAATATATCTTTAGATATATCTGATATATCTCCTGATTTAATAAATAAAGCCTCTTCTATAAAAATAGAAACAGGTATAGATTTAAATCGTGAAGAATTTATAGCTTTCTTTTTAAATGATTTAGAATTAAGATATGAAAATTTTAAACTAAATAATAATATTAATTTTCTAAATATATGTAGAAATAATTCTCTTATAATTGGAGAAAATATAAAATACATATATAATAATTCGGTGTTCAAAGGTAAAGTTTTAGATATTTGTGACGATGGTTCTCTTTTAATAGAAAAATCTACATTAGAAAAAATTAAATTAATATCTGGAGAAGTTTCTATAATCCTTTAAAAAACTATAAAAATAAAAGCTATAAGCTTTTATTTTTATAGATAAACAGCAATAGGAACAACCTGTATAGTTGGCCCCTTAATAACAGGGTTTATTTTAGGTATTACAATTCCATTTTCTCTTATTATATTTAAATGACCTTCTATATTCTTAAAAAAGCTATTATAATACTCTACCATTCCAGTTCTTCTAAATAAATTTATCTCCTCTTCTTCTCTTATTACCCTAATAGACTTTGCTAAAATTCTACACCTACCTCTTAATATATCGTAAGGATGATTATCTATTAGATGATCCATATTAGCTGTTAAAACAACCTCTTTATTGTTTAAATTTAAAATTAAATCCCTAGTATTATATTCTGTACATTTTTCATAACACATTTTTAAACTATTAAGTAAAATATCATAATTTATTATAGTTTTTAACTCCTTAAATCTTGCTTTTATAAAATCTTTATCTATATTTTCTAGTATATTAATTAAAAGTTTCAAGGTTGTTATAGGTTGATTTTCCATAATAACTCCTTCTAGTTCAACTATATCTCCTTCCCTAATCTTATTAAATTCATAATTTTTTTTATCTATAATCACTAATTTTTTTTCATTCTCTAATTGATTTCTTAAATTAAAAAATATAGAAAATAGAGTAATAGTTCTAGAAAGAGTAACTTCTTTTACTGTTACCTCTCTGTTTAACCTTTCTCCAGTAAAATCATCACATATTTTTAAGCAATCGTGAATATCTTTATCCAATTGTTTTTCAATAGCTGCTCTTCTTTCATCTGAGCATTCTAAAGAATACCTTATACTTAAAGTATCTGATAAAAATGCTCCATTAACTGAAAATAATTCAAGCATTAAATTTTTATTCATAAGTAAAGGAGTAAAATTAAATAAGTTACCACTTACACTCACAAGAATTCTCCCTAAATTTTTATTTCATTAATAAAAGGTTTCTTTATAATATATACTTATTATTTTTTCTAATATCACTTAAAATTATATATTTATACAAAGTGACAGCATACAAAATGTTCTCTATTAACTTCTTTAAAGATAGGAGCTTCGTTTTTGCATATATCCTTAGCATAAGGACATCTTGTATGAAATCTACAACCTTCTGGAATAGAACTACCTGTAGGTATCTCTCCCTTTAATAAAATTCTTTCCCTCTTTTCTAAGGGATGGCTTTTAGGTATAGATGATATTAATGCCTTTGTATATGGATGAAGAGGATTTTCAAATATGTCTTTAGTTTTTCCCTTTTCTACAATAATTCCTAAATACATAACCCCTATATAATCTGAAAAATTCTTAACAACATTTAGGTTATGAGAAATAAATAAATAGGTTAACTTAAATTTATCCTTTAAATGTAACATCAAATTTAAAATTTGAGATTGAACTGAAACATCTAAAGCTGCCGTTGGCTCATCACAAACTATAAATTTAGGTTTTAAAACCAATGCTCTTGCAATTCCAATTCTTTGCCTTTGTCCTCCACTAAATTCATGAGGATATCTATCTAAAACATCATCATTTATTCCACAGTAGTTTAAATACTCTTTAACTACCTTTTCACACTGCATTTTATTATTTACTAATTTATGTTTTATAAGTCCTTCTGAAACTATGTAATTAATATTTTTCCTTGGATCTAAACTTCCATAAGGATCTTGAAAAATTATTTGCATATTTTTTCTTATACTTGTAATTTCTTTTTTACTTACTTTTTCTTTTTTTTCTATATTGAATAATACTTTTTTATCAAAAATTACTTCTCCGCCAGTTCCTTTAATTAAATTTAAAATAACTTTTCCTGTAGTAGATTTTCCACAACCTGATTCTCCTACTAAAGCCATTATTTTTCCTCTTTCTATTTTAAAGGAAACATCATCAATAGCCTTTAAGTATTTTTTATTTCTATTAAAAAAGCTAGTATTCATAGAAAAATATTTTTTTAAATTATTAACTTCTAATATATAATCTTTATCTAAAGAATTCTTCAATTAAATTCACCTAGCTTTCTTTTAAACTTAACCAACATCTTACAAAGTGATTTTCTTTTATTTTTATTAGCTCTGGTTCTTCACCTTTACACTTTTCCATAGCAAAATCACATCTTGTATTAAACTTACATCCTAAAGGCTTAAAATCAATTCTAGGAACGGTACCTTTAATTGTAAAAAACCTATTATTTTTAATATTATAAGGATTAGACTTAATAAGACCTTTAGAATACGGATGAAAATTATTATTAAAAAACTCTACTATATCACTATTTTCAATAATTCTTCCTAAATACATAACTATAACTTCATCACATATTTCTGCTACCACTCCTAAATCATGGGTTATTATAAGCACTGTAGCATCTAGTTTTAAAGTAAGTTCTTTTAAAAGGTCTAATATCTCCATTTGTATAGTTACATCTAAAGCGGTGGTTGGTTCATCAGCAATTATAATTTTAGGATTACAGCATATTCCTAAAGCAATCATAACTCTTTGCCTTAATCCTCCACTCAATTGAAAAGGATATAAATTTGCTACCTCTTCTACATTAGGTATTTTAACAAGCTTTAATACTTCTAAGACTTTTTTCTTTTTATCCTTTTTATTCATATCATTAAAATGAAGAGTAAAAACTTCCTCTATTTGTTCTCCTACAGTCATTATAGGATTTAATGCTGTCATAGGATCTTGAAATATTAAAGATATATCTTTTCCTCTTATTTTACAAATCTCTTCTTCTTTAAGGCTTGATATACACTTTCCTTCATATAAAATTTTTCCTTCTACCTTAAAGTTATCCTTTAAAAGTTTAGTTATTGATAAGGCTGTAATAGTTTTCCCACTTCCAGATTCTCCTACAAGAGCAGTAATTTTGCCTCTTTTTAAGGAAAAGCTAACATCTTCTAAAATACTTATATCTTTATCTAAATTTTTAATCTTTACATTTAAATTTTTAACTTCTAAAATATTATCCAAAATCTATCACATCCTTAAACTTTTATCTTAGGATCTAATGCATCCCTTAATCCATCGCCAATAAAATTAATTGATAAAACTGTTAATAATACTGAAAGGCCTGGAGGTACCCATTGCCACCATTGATTTTTTAGTGTAGACATTTTTTGAGCTGAAGATAGCATATTTCCCCAACTAGGTTTAGGAAGTTTTACTCCAAGGCCTAAAAAACTTAAAGCAGACTCTGTTAATATTCCTCCTGCAATTGCAAGAGTAGCTGTAACTAAAATAGAAGGAATTACATTTGGAATTATATGTCTTATTATTATTTCATTCCAATTTAATCCTATGGCCTTAGAAGCCTCTATGTATTCCATTTCTCTAATACTTAATATCTCTGCTCTTACTATTCTAGCTATACTTGTCCAAGACAATACTCCTATTATAAGAATTACATTCCAAACACTAGGACCTAATAAAGCTGCTAAGGTAATAGCTATAACAAAAAAGGGAAAGCACATAAATATATCTACAATTCTCATTATTATAAAATCTACTGCTCCACCAAAGTATCCTGCAATAGCTCCTAATGTAACACCTATTGTAACCTGAATAAATGTTGCCATAACTCCTACTAATAAAGAAACTCTTCCTCCATATATAAGCCTTGAAAATATATCTCTTCCCATTTCATCAGTACCTAATATATGCTCTCCACTTGGAGGTGAAGATATATTAGATAGGTCTACTTTATTTATATCTACCTTAGTTATAAATGAAGCTAATAAGGAAAATATAATAAGTATTATTAATATTAAAGAGCCAAATAAGGCAAGTTTGTTCTTTTTAAATTTAATCCAAGCCATATTTTTATTTTTCATAATATATCTCCTCTAATTATTTTTACTATATCTTATTCTAGGATCTACTAAAGAATAGAGTAAATCAGCTAAAATATTAGAACATAATATAACTATAGCTATAATCATAAGTATACCCATTATTAATGGATAATCTCTATTTAACACAGCTTCATAATTTAATCTTCCAATTCCTGGCCATACAAATATAGTTTCTGTTATTAATGCTCCTGAAAATATTCCTGGTATCTCTAAACAAAGAATTGTTATTATAGGTATTAAAGAATTTTTAAATCCATGAGTCATAATAGCTTTTTTCTTTGTCATACCTTTAGCTCTTGCAGTTTGTATAAAATCCTTACTCATATTCTCTAGCATAGATGATCTTGTATATCTCATAAGTGAGGCTGTATTCATAAGAGCAAGAACTATAACTGGCATAATCATATGTTTTAATACATCAAAAAAAGCTTTAATTCCTATATAATTTTCTCCTGGAGTTTTCATACCTGATATAGGAAATATCTTAAGATCAAAGGCTAAAAGCTTTATAAGAAGCATACCAAAAAAGAAAGAAGGTATAGATATTCCAATAAAAGATAATATTGTTATCAAATAATCTATAGTTTTTTCCTTCTTCATAGCAGATATTACTCCTAAAGGAATTGCTATACTTACACTTAATATTAAAGCTACTGAGGATAAAAGAACTGTATTTCCCATTCTTTTATTTATTACATTAATAACTGGTTCTTTATATTGTATTGAATATCCTAAATCACCTTTTATAGCTCTACTAGACCATTTCATATATTTAACTGGTAAAGAATCATAATACCCTAATTTTTTTAACATTTCCTCTGTCTGCTCCGCTGGTACATTAGGATTAATCATTTGTATATATGGATTGCCTGGCTGACTATGAACAAAGATAAATACAATAATAGATATTCCAAAAAACACTAATAGCGAAATCCAAAATCTTTTTAATATACGTTTACCCAAAATTTTATCCTCCTATAAAAAGTTTGAAAAATTAAAAGGTATAAAAGATAATTAATCTTTTACACCCTTCAATATTTTTTAAACTAATCTTCTATATACTAATCTTTAG
>NZ_FQVM01000023.1 GCF_900129365.1 Clostridium fallax | reverse complement strand
GTTATAGAAGGTTCTGAATTTATAATGGATGTAGATACTGTAATAATGTCTCTTGGAACATCACCAAACCCATTAATTTCATCAACAACTAAAGGATTAGATATTAACAAGTGGAAGTGTATAGTAGCTGAAGATGAAACTGGTAAAACAACTAAAGAAGGGGTTTATGCTGGTGGAGACGCAGTTACAGGAGCTGCCACTGTTATATTAGCAATGGGAGCTGGTAAAAAGGCTGCCGCTGCAATTGATGAATACTTAAGTAATAAATAAAATTAATTAGCAAGTTTTCTAAAAACTAAATTTAAATATTTTAAGGCAAAAAAGCTGTTTCTTTTAAAGAAACAGCTTTTTTATATAAATATTATTAGTTTAAAAATTTATATTCAATAAAGTATTATAAAAACATTTTGTCTTTTATTATGATAAGATATATAGATGTTCACAATTTAAATCTTTAAAAGTAGAAATAAAGTGTATACTTAATGTACAATGAAGTTATAAAATTAAAATCTTTAAGTAATTAAAAGAGGTGATTTATTATCAAAAGAAAAGCAAAGATATTAGTTATTGTTATAATTGCAGTTTTTATTGGAAATTTAATTAATCCTAGAATTAATTTTAAAAATTCAATAGACAATAAATTATATCCAGTATCAAATGAAAGATTTAAAAGCAAGCTAAAAAGTGGGAATTTATCTACAGACTATGATATAAAGCAAGCACTTTCTGATATAGATGAATTGAATTTAAATACTGTAAATATACCAGTAGTTATAAATATAGATTCTTTAGATTCTAGTAATATGACTATTGATGAGTATAGTTTAAATAAAGCTATAGATCTTATAAAAAAGCTTAAATATAAAAATGTTAATGTTATTTTAGAGGCGTATCCTTGGATTAATAATGGAGCAGGATATGAAACTCAATGGAATCCAAAAGACAAAGAAGAATTTTTTTATAACTGGAAAAACAACATATTATCTGTATTAATAGATAAAGTAGCTAATCCATATAGAGTTTATGCAATGAACGTAGCTTCTAATTTAGTGTATCTTGAAAATTATGATGATAAGTGGTGCGATATAATAGACTTTGTAAGAAATAAATATGGGGGTTTTATAACCTATAGAACTTGTTGGTGGTATACTGCAGATTGGGATAAAAAAACAATAAAAAACTTTGAAAAAAGACTTAATAATAAACTTTTTTCAAAGGTGGATTTTATAAGTGTTGCAGCATATTTTGAGTTAACAGATAGAGAAAATAATACATTAGATCAGTTAGTACAGTCTATTAATTCATCAGAAAGGTTTAATAGAAAACAACCTATAGAAAGTCAATTAGAGGAATTATCAAAAAAGTGGAATAAGCCTATTTTCTTTGGAGAATTAGGATTCCCAAGAAAGAATGGATGTTCTATTGAACCATGGAATGCTTTTTATTCTAATGTGGAAAATGAAAATGAGCAAGGAAGATGCTTTAATGCGTATAAAGAGGTTTTTGAAAAGAAACCATGGCATTTAGGATTTTCTATTTTTGCCATAGGAGAAAAAGGCGAAGATAAAAATTATTATCCTGGTAAATATGGAAAAGAAGCTATAAAAGATTGGTATTCTAGTAAGTGATTAAAAAGTTAGGGAGGATTATTATATATGAGAGATATAGATTTTTATACAAGAGGTGAGGAGATAGCTAATGCTATAACTCATGGAATAGGAGCTCTTTTAGCTATAGCAGGTGCTGTTATATTAATTGTTTTTGCATCCTTTAGTGGCAACCCTTATAAAATAGTGAGTTTTACTATATATGGAATAACCTTAATAATTTTATATTTAGGGTCTACATTATATCATAGTATAACTAATCAAAGAGCTAAGAAGGTTTTTAGAGTAATAGATCACTCATCTATTTATTTACTTATAGCAGGGACTTATACTCCTTTTGCTTTAACAGTTTTAAGGGCTACAGTAGGTTGGTGGATATTTGGAATAGTATGGGTAATATCTATAATAGGTATTACTTTAAAAGCAATATGCCTTGAAAAGTTTGATAAAATAGCAACCGTATTTTATCTTATAATGGGTTGGGGTATAGTTTTTGTAATGAAAGATTTAATAGCTACTGTAGATATTAAAGGAATTATACTTTTAGTTTGTGGAGGATTAGCATATTCTTTCGGCTGTATATTCTATGCTGTTGATAAATGGCGTTATAATCATGCGGTATGGCATATTTTTGTTATAATGGGAAGTGTTTTACATTATTTTGCGATACTTTTATATCTTTAAAGTATAACTTATAAAAATTATATTTAGAATTATATAAATAAAAACGAAAGAGGGAGATTTTTTATGGCACAGGTAAAAACTAATGCAATGAGAATATTAGATAAAGATAAGATAGATTATGAAGTATTAACTTATGATAATAAAGATGGAAAGATAGATGGAGTATCTGTTGCATGTAAGATAGGAAAGGATGTTAAAATAGTTTATAAAACTTTAGTAACTCAAGGGAATAGTAAGGAATTCTATGTTTTTGTTATACCAGTGGAAGCAGAGTTAGATTTAAAAAAAGGTGCTAGAGCCTCTGGTGAAAAGAAAATAGAGATGATTCATGTTAAAGATATAAATAAAAATACAGGTTATATAAGAGGTGGATGCTCTCCTATAGGAATGAAAAAACTTTATAAAACTTTCATTCATAGTGATGCAGAGGAACTAGATAATATAATTATAAGTGGCGGTAAAATAGGAATACAAATAGAATTAAATCCAAAAGAGCTTTTAAAAGTGGTAAATGGTACTTTTTTTGATGTGATAAAATAAATTATAATGCAGATTTTATAGATTTATGATTATAAGCTATAAAATCTGCATTTTTAATTTTATAAAAATATATTTATTAAATTTTTACTATGATTATTAAAAATTCAAAAAGTTAATAGATATTAAATATTTAATTGTAAATTAAAAAGAATAATTTTTTTCTATATAGTTTGACAAAAATTAAAAAATATATTTTTTTTAATACATAAATAGTAATAAAATAACATATATAATAAATTATATATAATTAAATTTAAAATAAATTTAATTTGTAATATATTTTGTATTGTAATTTATAAAATTATGTGATTATAATTTATAGTGACAAAGTTATAAATATAAAAAAGATTTTTTAGTGTATAACTAAAAAATCTTTTTTATATTTGTTAATAATTATTTTTAATTTATATTTAAGATTAATTAGAATATTTTATTCGAATTTTTGGAGGTGGTATAAATGGATTCTGATCCTCAAAGTAGAGAGGGTTGTATTAAAAATACAATAGAAGAGAGGCTAATTTATATCACTTATTTTAGGTTCCTCTTCTAATTTTATGAAGGAGGAAAAGTATGAAAAATGAAATGGATAAAAATGAATTAAAGAAATTTTTACTTCATGCACCACAAAAAGAACTTGTAGATGCAGTAGATGATATTCATCCAGCAGATATTTTAGATTTACTTCATGATGATGAAAATCAATATTATATAAAGACAATACTTCAAAGACTACCAGAATCTATAGTGGCAGAAATTATAGATGAGGCAGAGGATGAGGAAAAATTTGAAATTTTAAGTAAGTTTTCAGATAGTAAACAAAGAAAAATAGTACAAGAAATGTCATCAGATGAATTAACAGATTTAGTAGGTCACCTAGATGAGGAACAGTCAAAAAAAATTCTAGAAAAAATGACGCAGGAAGAGGCTGAAGATGTAAGGCAACTTCTTACTTATGCTCCAGATACAGCTGGTGGTATAATGGCAACAGAATTTATTTCCATTAAGGAAAATATGACTGTAAAAGATACATTGGAATATCTTCAAACAGCTGCACCAGATGCAGAAACAGCTTATTATATATATGTTCTTGATAATGTAGGGATACTAAAGGGAGTTATTTCTCTTAGAGAGATAGTTATAACATCTTTTGATACTAAGATATCAGAAATTATGAATACAAATGTTATAAATGTTACCTTTGATACAGACCAAGAGCAAGTTGGTCATATGTTTGAAAAATATGGACTATTAACTATTCCTGTTGTTGATTATAAAGATATGATGCTAGGTATTGTTACAGTAGATGATATTATGCAAATTTTAAGGGATGAGACAACTGAGGATATACATCGTTTAGCAGGTATTGATGAAGGTGAAAAAGTAGATGGTACTATAGGTCAATCTGTTAAAAGTAGATTACCATGGTTATATATAAATTTATTAACAGCTATATTAGCTTCAGCTACAGTTAGTTTATTTGAAGGAACAATTAGTAAAGTTGTTATACTAGCAACATTTATGCCTATTGTAGCAGGAATGGGTGGAAATGCTGGCACTCAAACTTTAACAATTATAGTTAGAGGTATAGCTTTAGGAGAATTAACCTTTGAGAATGCAAAGCGTATTTTCTTTAAAGAAATAATAGTAGGCATCTCAACAGGAGCGGCAACAGGACTTGCAATTGCTATATTAGCAGCTATATGGGCAGGGAAACCTATATTTGGTGTTGTTATTGGATTAGCTATGATTTTAAACATGACAGCAGCCACTATGGCTGGATATTTAGTTCCAGTGGCCTTAAAAAAATTAAGAATAGACCCAGCTTTAGCATCAGCTGTTTTTGTAACAACTGTTACTGATGTTTTAGGATTTTTCTTTTTCTTAGGACTTGCAACACTATTTCTTCCATACTTAATGTAAGTAAAAAAATATCCTGTAAAATCTATAGATTTTACAGGATATTTTTTTACTTTAATTTAAATCTCATAGTAACAGGATTATGATCTGAATATATAAAATCTAAACTAGTACCTTCCACAGAAGTTATGTTAATATTATCTGATACTAAAAACCCATCAATAACTGCAGTTAAGTTTTTACCTTTTACGTAAGGTGTTGCAACAGTTCTACAGCTTGGTATGTTTTCATCATAAGCCCATTTAAAACCGTTAGGAACTACAGTATTTGGAATATCCTGAAGCCAATCAGGTCTTTCTTCTGTAGTTGGAAATTTAAATGCATCTGTTCCTGGAATTTGATGATTCCAATCACCACCTATAATAACATAGTTTCCTTTTTCATATTCATTTTTCAAGAAATTAGATATAAATCCAAGCTGTTGTTTTCTTATTTTTCCACCTTTATCATAAGCTGAAAGATGAGCGTTTATTAATACTAATTCCTTACCATTACTTACAGGAAGCCTGTTAACCATCATACATCTATCTAAATCTCCTAGTTGTCTTAACCAAAATTCTTTTCCAGGTAAGTCATATCTAGTGCTTGATTCTATATCATATTTTGATAGTGTAGCTAAACCAGCTAATACTTGTCCATGTGGATGAGTTATTGGAAGAGGCACCCAAGGAACCTTATAGTTTATTGCAAAGGTAAAACTATAATCATTACCTAAGTTTTCTTTCATATAATCATATTCATTTACTTTATAGCTTCTAGAAGCTTTTTTATCTACTTCTTGTAAAAATACAAAATCAGAATTTAGGTTTTCTATAGTTTTTGTGTTACCTTCAAGGTTCTCTATTGTTTTTTCCTTACTTATAGATCTAGACATAACCCCTCCATCCATAAAGAAATCTACATCTTTGTCCATTCCGCAATAACCTATATTGAATGTTGTTAAGCTTAGATCTTTTTCAGGTTCAACTTTAGTACTTTTATTGTTTTCTACTTTTAGTGATATTTCTGGCTTTGGTCTATAATCTGTAATTACCATAAATAACACATAACATAGTATTAAAATAATAAAGATTAGTAAGATTATTCCTATGATTTTAATTAGTTTTTTTAACATAATGCCTCCTTATTTAACAAAAAATTCTTATAGGATAATATTATCATAAAATTTAGTAACTTTCTCCAGAATATAATTAAATAAAAATATGTAGAATTTATTTAAATTTCAATGTATTATATAATTGATATAAAGAAGAACAATTATATAGAAATATATTAGATATCTAATATATTTCTTTTAATTATAACTTTATTCAAGATTATTTAAAGAAAAATTAATAATTATAAAATTAAAGTTTAGGTTGATTATTTTCATTAAAAGGGAAATAGGTAAAATGCCTATGCGGTCCCGCCGCCGTGAAGAGAAGTAAATTTTTTTTATACCACTGGGTAACTGGGAAGGTAAAAATTTATGATGATACTAAGCCGGAAGACCTGCCTATACTTAAACACAATAGCTTCACGGTGTATGAAGAGTGTAAATAAAATTTATAAAATTAATTTAGGTTTTATATAATTTACATCTTTCATTTTGGAAGATGTTTTTTATTTAGAAAAATTATAAAAACTTTATCTAATAAATATTTAATTTGTTTTTCAACATAAATTAAACATAATTATTAAATTTATGAAGATTAAGAGATTTTTACAAATACAATAATGTTTAAAATTTTAACGTTAAATATTTATCTTAAAGCTTAACTAATATGTAAGGAGAATCATATGAGTTATAAAAAGTTACAACAAATAATAAGAGGAATAGAAGATATAGATAAAAGTGCAATGAGCCTAGCAAAAAAAAGATTAGATTCTTTAGCTAAGCCTTTAGGTAGCTTAGGAAAGCTTGAAGATTTAGCTGCTCAGTTATCTGGAATTACTGGAAAGGTAAAAAACAATATAAATAAAAAAAGAATAATTATAATGAGTAGTGATAATGGTGTTATTTGTGAAGGGGTAGCTTCAGGACCTCAGTATATAACATTAGCTCAAACTATAAATTTTACAAAAGGTGTTACTGGAGTGGGAGTATTAGCAAAGCACTATGGAGTTGACCTTATGGTAGTTGATGTTGGAATAAATGGAGATGTTAATGAACCAAAGGTTATAGATAGAAAGATAAGAAAGGGGACAAACAACATAAATAAAGAGCCTGCTATGACTTATGATGAAGCTGTTAAAGCTATATTAATTGGAGTTGAAATGGCTGAAAGAAGCAAAAAAGAAGGCTATGATATTTTAGGTGTTGGAGAGATGGGTATTGGAAATACTACTACAAGTAGTGCTGTTATGATGGCGCTAACAGGTTGTAAAGTAGAAAAAGCTGTAGGTAAGGGTGCTGGTCTTACTGATGAAGGCTTTGAAAGAAAAAAATATGTAGTTGAAAATTCAATAAAAGTAAATAATCCCAATATAAAAGATAGTATAGATGTAGTATCAAAGGTAGGTGGATTTGATATTGCTGCAATGGCAGGAGTTTTTTTAGGTGCTGCTTATTTTAAAATTCCTATAGTTATAGATGGTTTTATATCAGCAGTGGCAGCTTTAGTAGCAGTTAGATTAAATCCATTAGTAAAAAAGTATCTTATAACTTCTCATTGTTCACAGGAAGTTGGTTATAACTTAATTATGAATGAGATAGATATAGAGCCTATGTTAAATCTTAAAATGAGATTAGGAGAGGGTAGTGGGTGTCCTATAGCTTTTTCTATAGTTGAAGCTGCATGTGCCATTATGAGTAATATGATTACTTTTGAGGAAGGAAATATGACTAGTAGTCATTTAGATCCTGTAAGGGAAAAGAGAAACTATATTGTAGATGATATAGTATAAATTTGGAGGCTATTATGAGTTACTTAATAATTGGAGGAAGTAAAAGTGGAAAGTCTTTATATGCTCAAAATCTTGCAAAGAAATTAGAAGAAAAAGATGGGAAGCTTTATTACATAGCTACAATGACTCCTTTTGATGAGGAGGATAGAAAAAGAATAGAAAATCATATAAAAGAAAGAGAAGGATATGGTTTTATTACAATAGAAAAGTCAACTAATATAGGTGATTTAAAAGATACTGTAAAAAGTAATGATGTAGTTTTAATAGATTGTATAACATCCTTATTATGTAGTGAGATGTTTTCGAAGGAATCTAAAGACCTTAAAGAAAAAGATTGGGCTAAGTATATATCTAAAGGGGTTATAGAAATACTTGAAATTTGCAGTAATACTATAGTTGTATCAGATTATATATTTTCAGAGGCTAAAAGATTTGATGAGTTTACTGATGAGTTTAGAAAAGAATTAGCTTCTATTAATATAGAACTAGCTAAAGTTTGCAATAAGGTTATTGAATGTAATTTTAGCAATATAACTTACCATAAATAATTTCAAAGATTTTTATAAAAATCTCAAGACAATATTTAAATTAAGGATAGAAATAAATATATGTGAAGATTAATTTAATATTATACCTTAGAAAAATGTAAGAATGCTAAAAATAAATCTTTATAATATATAAAGTTCAATTTTTAACAATCCTTAATAAGATATTAAAAATTAAACTAAGAAAAGAAGGGATGTCATGAAAAATTATATAAAAGGATTTTTTATGTCCTTTAGTATGTTTACCATAATACCTTTACCTTTTAATCCTTGGGATGATGATGGAGCAAAGTACATATTAACATTTTATCCTTTAGTAGGACTAGTTATAGGACTTTTATGGTATTTATTATTTAAAATATTACTTTTTGTAAATACTCCAGTTATGATTTTTACTGCAGCTATGATGTTTTTGCCTCATATAGTAACAGGTTTTTTACATCTAGATGGATATATGGATATTTGTGATGCTCTTTTATCAAGAAGAAATAGAGAAGAAAAACTTAGAATATTAAAGGATTCTCATACCGGTGCCTTTGCAGTAATATGTCTTGGACTTATTTTTATAGTAGAATACTCAGCTATGGGAACTTTACTTATTAAAAACTCTAATATGGAAGCTTTAATATTAATTCCTATTTTAATAAGAACAATGATGGCTTTAATTATGGCAAAAATGCCTATTTTAAAGGAAAGTTCTTTAGTAGCTTTTTTTGTAAAAGATATAGGAAAAAAAGAAAGATTATTAATAGAAGTATTTGGAATTATAGCATCAATATTTTTAATTTTTATTATGGGAGTAAAGGGAATTTTATTTATAGGAATTTTAATAGGAATAGTTATGATTTTTGTAAGAAACGCTTATAAAGAATTAGGTGGAATAAATGGAGACGTAGCAGGATATGGACTTGTTATAGGAGAAGCTTTATCTATTTTATTACTATCAATTATGTAATTAATAATTGATAGTAAAATAAGATATAAAGATGAAATTTGAATTAGGAATTTTAAATAAAACTAAAATGAATCTATTTATTGTAAGTATAGAGAAAAGGAGAAATTATGATATTAGTTTTTGGTGGATCCTTCAATGGAAAGTTAGATTTTGTATTAGAAGAGTTTGGTTTAACTAAAGATGATGTTTATTTTTGTAAAGATGAGAATATAAAATTAGATAAAAAAATTATTTATAATTTAGAAGAATTTACATATAAAGCAATTTCTTTAGGAATGTCACCTTTAGATATTTTAAAAAGTCATAAAGAAGAGTTAAAGGATAAAATAGTAATTTGTGATGATATATCATCAGGAGTTGTGCCTATAGATAAAACAGAAAGAATTTGGAGAGAAAGTACGGGAAAGTGTCTTCAATGGATTACAAAAAATTCAGATAAGGTTTATAGGGTGTTTTTTGGAATTGGTAAGGTGATTAAAGATGAATAATTTTAAAATATCCTTTATAAGACATGGAAAAACAGAAGCAAATGAAAAAAGATTATACTGTGGAAAATCAGATTTATCTTTAAGCGATAATGGAAAGAAAGAACTAAAAGAGATTTTACAAGTTAAATCATATCCAAAGTATAGTAAATACTATACAAGTGGGGCTAAAAGAGCAAATGAAACCTTTGAAATTATTTATGGAAAAGAAGTTTATGAAAAAATAAATGAATTTTGGGAATATGATTTTGGTGATTTTGAAATGAAATCTTATGAAATGTTAAAAGAAGATATTTCTTATGTAAAGTGGATTGAAGACATTGATGGAGAGGTTTCTTGTCCTAATGGAGAAAATAAAAAAAATTATAGAGTTAGAATATCTAAGGCATTTACTAAATTTTTAAAGAAATTAGATGAAGAAAATATAGAATCTGCTTTGATTTTATGCCATGGAGGTACTATAGGGACTTTGCTTGAAATATTTGGAGAAGTGGAAGGGAACTTTTATAGTCTTCAACCTAAATGTGGCTTTGGTTATGAAACAGAGGTAATTTTTGAAAAAGATAATATAAAAATTAAGATTTTAAATAATATACCAAAAGAGAGAGGATAAAAATGATAGAAATAATAATAGGATTTATATTAGATTTAATAATTGGTGAACCTAATAATCCTCTTCATCCTGTAAGAATAATAGGAAATTTTGCAGCTTTTATAGAGAAAATAAATAGAAAAATATTTAAAAATTATTTAAAGTTTGCAGGTGGAGTTACTTGGGTTATTGTAGTTTTAGTATCCTTTATAATACCATTTTTCTTTTTAAAGTGGATTTATGGCATTAATGAATTTTTATTTATAGGAATTTCATCAATTCTAATATATTTTTGTATATCAACAAAAGGTTTAAAGACAGAGGGATTTAAGGTGATTAAATATATTATAAATGATGATATAGAAGCAGCAAGAAAACAGCTTTCATTTATTGTAGGAAGAGATACTGAATCTTTAGATAAAAGGGGAATATTAAAGGCAGTAGTTGAAACTATTGGAGAAAATATGTCTGATGGAATTATAGCACCTTTAATCTTTATAGGGCTTGGAGGAGCTCCTTTAGGTGTGGCGTATAAAGCAGTAAATACTATGGATTCTATGTTTGGATATAAAAATGACAAATATAAGGATTTTGGATTTGTAGCAGCAAAACTTGATGATTTATTTAATTTAATTCCAGCTAGAATTACAGGAATATTAATAATAATAGCTTCTTACATACTAGGTTTAGATGGGAAAAATAGTTATAAAATATACAAAAGAGATAGAAAAAATCATTCTAGTCCAAATAGTGCCCATCCAGAGGCTGCAGTAGCTGGTGCTTTAGGACTTATGCTTGGAGGTACAAACTATTATTTTGGAAAGCCAGTAGTTAAACCTACTATTGGAGATAATATTAATGAGATTGAAATACACCATGTATATGATGTATCAAAGATTCTTTATGTAACAGCTACATTAGGATTAGTGGTAGCTTTATTACTTAATTTATTAGTAGGAGGAATTTTAAAATGACTTATACTCATGGTGGTAATGTTTATGAAATAGGAAGAACTTTAGGGATAAAAGGAAGTGAACTTAAGGATTTTTCTGCAAATATTAATCCTTTAGGATTGTGTGAAAATGTAAGGGCTGCAATGATTAAGGCTATAGATAAAATAACAAAATATCCAGATATAACCTATTATGAAGTTAAAAAGGCTATATGTGATTATGATAATTTAGATTTAGAAAACTTAATTTTAGGAAATGGTGCAGCAGAGGTTATATTTAATGTAACAAGAGCAATAAAACCCAAGAAAGCATTAATACCTGCACCTACTTTTTCAGAATATGAAGATGCTTGTAAAAGTGTAGATTGTAATGTTCAATATTACTTTTTAAATAAGGAAAATAATTTTCATTTAGAAGAAGATTTTTTAAATAAAATAAATGAGGATATAGATATTTTATTTATATGTAATCCTAACAATCCAACGGGAGTTTTAACAGAGAAAAGTTTTATAGAAAAGGTGCTAAAAAAAGCAGAAGAGAAAAGTGTTTATGTTGTAGTAGATGAGTCTTTTTTAGATTTTGTAAAAAATGGACAAGAATATTCAGTTTTAGATCAATGTGAAAACTTTAAAAATCTTATAGTAATAAAGTCTGCAACTAAGTTTTTTGCAGTTCCAGGAATAAGAATTGGCTATGGATATTCAAAAAATAATGATTTTTTAAATAAAATAAATAAAATAACAGTACCATGGTCAATAAATACTATTGCCTGTGATGGATTAGTAGTTGCTCTTAAAGAGAAAGATTACATAGAGAAAACAATAGATTTTATAGATTATGAAAAGGAGTATTTATACACAAATTTAAAAAGTATAGATAAAATAGAACCGCTAAAACCAGCAGTTAATTTTATTATGTTTAAAGTAAATAATGATATAAATTTATATGATGAACTGCTTAAAGAAAATATAGTTATAAGAAGATGTGGTAATTATAAAAGTTTAAGTGATAATTATTATAGAGTAGCAGTTAGAACAAGAGAAGAAAATGATATTCTTACTGCAAATTTAAAAAGGATAATGGAGGCAAAATAAAGTGAAAAAAAAGTTTATTATGTCTTATAGTTGTGGAAAAGATAGTACCTTAGCTTTGTATAGAATGATAAAAGAAGGTCATACTCCTTTAGCATTACTTGTAACAGTAGACAAGGATAAAAAAAATTCATGGTTTCATGAAGTGCCTCTAACTCTTTTAGAAAAGGTATCTAAGTCTTTAGGGGTTCCTCTATTATTAGCAGATTCTAAGGGGGATGATTATGAAGCTGTCTTTACAGAAACCTTAATAAAAGGAAAAGAGTTAGGAGCAGAATCCTGTGTATTTGGAGATATAGATATAGATTCTCATAGAGAATGGTGTACTAAAAGATGCAAAGAAGCTAATCTTAAGGAGATTTTTCCTTTATGGCAAGAAAATAGAGAGAGTTTAACTTATGAATTTATAGAAAGTGGATTTAAAACTGTTATAAAAAAAGTTAGATTAGATTCTTTAGATGAAAATTTCCTGGGAAAAACTCTAACTAAGGAATTAGTAAATAACATTAAAGAAAAGGGAGCAGACCCTTGTGGAGAAAATGGAGAATATCATACCTTTGTATATGATGGACCTATTTTTAATGAAAAAATAAATTATAAGCTTAAAGAAAATATAATTTTGAATGGATATGGATATTTAAATATAGAATAATGATTTTAGGAGGATGTTATGGCAAAAAATATAATGCTTTTAGGAACAGCATCTGGAGTTGGAAAAAGTACAGTATCTAGTGCTATATGTAGGTATTTTACTAATAAAGATATTAAAACAGTTCCTTTTAAAGCCTTAAATATATCTCTTAATTCCTTTGTTACAGAAGAAGGGTTAGAGATGGGAAGAGCTCAAGTTGTGCAAGCTGAAGCTTGTAAGCTAATTCCTCATGTAGATATGAATCCAATACTTTTAAAGCCAGCAGGTAACTCAAAAACTCAAGTAATAGTTAATGGAAAAGTTTACTGTAATATAGACTCTTATAAGTATAGAACCTTAACAGAAGAACTAAGGGAAAAGGTTAAAAAAACCTACGAAAAAGTATCAAATAATTATGAACTTGTTGTTTTGGAAGGCTCTGGTAGTTGTGCGGAAATAAATTTAAAAGATAATGATATTGGAAATACTCATACTGCAAAGATGGCAGATGCTCCAGTTATTTTAGTTTCAGATATAGATAGAGGCGGTGTATTTGCATCAATAGTAGGTACATTAATGCTTCTTAATGAAGATGAAAGAAATAGAGTAAAAGGAGTAATAATAAATAAGTTTAGAGGAAATGTAGAATACTTTAAACCTGCTATGAAGCAATTAGAAGATATAATAAAAATACCAGTTTTAGGTGCTATGCCTTATTTCCAATTAGATATTGAAGATGAGGATGGAGTAACAGATAAGATAAATAACAATGTAAAAGAAAATACTGTAGATATTGGGATAATAAGACTTCCTCATATGTCGAATTTTACTGATTTTAATTCATTAAATAGGGTACAAGGTATAAATATAAGATATATAAAAACTAAAAAGGATATGAAAAATCCTCATATAATAATTATTCCAGGAACAAAAAATACTATAGCAGATTTAAGATGGCTAAAGGAAAGTGGATTATTTGAAGAAATAAAAGAATTAAAGGATAAAGGAACTATAATTTTTGGAATATGTGGTGGATATCAAATTCTTGGTAATAAAATATCAGATCCTTTAGGGTTAGAAGAAGGAGAGAATGAAGAGGAAGAAGGTTTTGGATTTTTAGATATAAATACAATATTTAATAAAGAGAAAACTACAAAGCAAACTATAGGAAAGATTAAAACAAAGGGTTCATTTATGAAAGATTCCTTTGATAAAACTGTTAAAGGATATGAAATTCATAATGGTATAAGTGATATAGGAAAAAATTCAAATATATTTATAGAATCAGAAGATGGAGAGATTGTAGGACTTTGTAGTAAAGATTTTACTGTATTTGGAACTTATCTTCATGGAGTATTTGACTCTTTAGAATTTAATGAAGCATTTACTAAAGACTTAAAAAGTTTTTATAAAATTAATAATGATTCTAATGAAAAAATAGAAGATTATGATAAATATAAAAATGATCAGTATGATAAACTAGCAAAGCTTTTTGAAGAAAATATTGATATAGAGAAATTAAGACAGATTATTGGTTTGTAAAGTTTTATGATTTATGTATGTAATTCCTAGATTATATATTTATATTGAAGTAAAGAGATTTTTGTAGATTTAGATTTTGATAAATAATAAAATAAAGATAGTTAATGGAGGATTTATTTAAATGAAAAAAGCTATATTAGTAGTGAGTTTTGGAACAACTCATTTAGATACTTTAGAAAAAACAATTGTAAAAGTTGAGAATAAAATAAGAAGCAAGTTTAAAGATTATGAAGTTTTTAGAGCATTTACATCCCATATAATAATAAAAAGACTTGTGAAAAATAATGGAATAAAAGTTGAAACTCCAGAAGAAATGCTAGAAAAATTATATGAAAAAGGATATGACGAAGTTATATTAGAGCCACTTCATGTAATTGGTGGAGAAGAATTTGATTACATAAAAAATGTTTATAATTTATATAAAGATAAATTTAAAGTAATAAAGCTTGCAAGACCTTTATTATATTTTGAGGGAGAAGAAGAAAGAGTTAAAGATTATACTAACTTTGTAAAAGTATTAAAAAATATACTTCCAGAATGTGAAAGCTATGTTTTAGTAGGTCATGGAACTATGCACCCTCAAGGAACTGCTTACTGGGCGTTACAAAGTATGCTTATAGATAATGATATGGAGAATATATTAATAGGTACAGTTGAAGGATATCCAGGTCCAGAGCAAGTACTTAAAAGATTAAAAAAGCTAGGAGCAAAAAAGGTTCTTATAGCACCAATGATGCTTGTAGCAGGAGATCATGCTAAAAATGATATAGCAGGAGATGATGAAGATTCATGGAAAAATATGCTGGAAGCAGAAGGCTTTAAAGTAGAAGTATTTTTACGTGGATTAGGAGAATTTGATGAAATAGAAAATCTTTATATAAATCATTTAGAAGATGCTATACTTGGAAACTTTGAAAGTTTAGGTAAAACCAAAAAAGGAGTTAAGAAGTAAATGAAATCAATAGTTATTTCATCTAATAGTAGTGGTGGTGGAAAAACCACCGTTACTTTAGGTCTTATGAGAGCTTTATATAATAGGGGTTATAATGTACAAGGATATAAGGTAGGGCCAGATTATATAGATACTGATTTTCATACTCTTGCAACCAAAAAAAGTTCTAGAAATTTAGATATATTTTTAATGGGGAAAAATGGAGTTTTAGAAAGCTATGAAAGAGGAGAGGGAGATCTTTCTATTATAGAAGGAGTAATGGGATTTTATGATGGAAAAGGAATAGATACAGACTATTCTACTTATGATGTATCAGAACTTTTAAATCTCCCAACAGTTTTAGTTTTAACTCCAAAGGCCCAAAGTACAACTTTTGTAGCTGAGCTTAAAGGAATTTTAGAATTTAAAAAAAATAATATTATAGGTATAATTTTAAATAAAGTTAGTGAAAGATATTATTTACTTTTAAAAAATATTGTTGAAAAGTATACTAACCTTAAGGTATTTGGATATTTACCTAAAATAGAGGAAGGATCTTTTAAAAGCAGACATTTAGGTTTAGTTCAAGGAGTAGAGATTAAGGATCTAGATGAAAGAATAGATTCTATAAGTAAAACTATAGAAGAATATATAAACTTAGATTTACTTATAGATAACTTTAAAGAAGCTAAATATAAAAAAATTAATAATAAAGCTTTTAATTTAGAAAACAAAAATATAAAGACTGCAATTGCTTATGATGAAGCTTTTAGATTTTACTACAAAGAAAACATTGAAGCTTTAAAACAATTAGGAGAAGTTGTTTATTTTAGTCCACTAAAGGATAGAAAGTTACCGGAAGATATTGATTTTTTATATTTAGGTGGAGGATATCCAGAGGTTTATAAAGAGACTTTATCAAAAAATAAATCATTATTAGAAGATATAAAAAATAAACTTTCTAAAGGTCTTAATTGCTATGCAGAATGTGGGGGACTTATGTATCTAACAGAAGCTATAGATAATGTGCCGATGGTTGGGTTTTTTAAAGGCTTTTCTTATATGACAAATAGATTGAATAACTTTGGTTATGCAACTCTTTCAGTTTGCAGTGAAAATATTAAGCTTCATAAAGGGCTTAAGATAAATTGCCATGAATTTCATAAATCAAAGGTAGAATTAGAGGAAGATACAATATATGAGCTTTCAAAGGTAGATGTCTTTGATGAAGAAAAAAAATGGAATTGTGGATATTTAAAAAATAATACATTAGGAGCATATGCTCACTTACATTTTTTTAATAATATAGAGTTTTTAAAAGAAATAGTAGGAATTAAGGAGAAAAAAGATGAGTTATAATAAAAATCCTATGGGTATAGAAAAGAGAAGTTTTGAAATAATTGGAGAGGAAATGGGACCTCATAATTTTTCAGAAAGAGAACTTCAAATAGTAAAAAGAACAATTCATACTACAGCAGATTTTCAGTATAAAGATTTAATAACTATAAGTCCTAAAGCTATAGATGAAGCTTTAGAATTACTTAAAAATGGATGTAAAATTTATACAGATACTCAAATGATAAAAGCTGGAATTAATAAAAAAGCTTTAGAAAAATTAGGCTGTGAAATTGTAAATTATGTTTCTACGGAAAAAGCTTATGAAATAGCTAAGGAGAAAGGAATAACTCGTTCTATGGCTGCTATTGAAATGGCTATAGATGAAGGAATAGAATTTTTTGTATTTGGAAATGCACCAACAGCTTTATATAGACTATTAGAATTATATGATAAGGGAGCTATAAAGCCTAAATTTGTAATAGGTGCACCAGTGGGTTTTGTAGGAGCTAGTGAGAGTAAAGAAGAATTATTAAAATATGATATAGAAAATATAACAATAAGAGGAAGAAAAGGTGGAAGTACAGTAGCTGCTTCAATAGTAAATGCACTTTTATATATGGTGGTTGATAGATAATGTTTGAAATGTATATAGAAAGTGAAGGTAAAAAGTTAAGGTGTGGATACACAACTGGTTCCTGTGCTACAGCAGCTGCAAAGGCTGCTACATATACTTTAATTCATGGTAAAACTTTAGATTTTGTTACTATAAATACTCCTAGTGGAATGGATATAGATATACCAATTTTTGAAACAAATATTTATGAAGATTACGTGGAATGTTTTGTTATAAAAGATGGTGGAGATGATATTGATGCAACTCATGGAATTAAAATTGGTGCTAAGGTTAAAAAAAGTAGTAATTTTTTATTAGATGGTGGAGAAGGTGTTGGAAGAGTAAAAGCTGACGGTTTAAATGTTAAAAAAGGAGAAGCAGCTATTAATCCAGTTCCAAGAAAAATGATAGAAGGTGAAGTTAAATCTCTTCTAAAGTCTTTAAATTATTCTGTTGAGGTTGTTATATTTGTACCAGAAGGAAAAAATATAGCTAAAAAAACCTTTAATCCAAGATTAAATATAGAAGGTGGAATTTCTATTTTAGGAACTACAGGAATAGTTTATCCAATGTCTGAGGATGCAATAAAGGCATCAATTGAACTAGAAATAAGACAAAAATCATTAAACTTTGATGAGCTTATATTTGTATTTGGACATATTGGAGAAGACTATGGAGTAGAGTTAGGGTTTAAAAGAGATAATATGGTTATAATTTCAAATTATGTAGGATTTGCTCTTCAAAGTTGCCTAACAAAAAATATTAAAAAAGTAACCTTAATAGGACATATAGGTAAGATGTGTAAAATAGCCTATGGATGCTTTAATACTCATAGTAAGGTTTGTGGTGTAAGGCTTGAGGTGTTAGCTCTTGAAATGGCTCTTTTAGGATATGATATGAAAAAGGTTAATGAAGTTTTAGCACAAAAAACTACAGATGGAGCAGTAGATATTTTAGGTGAAGGAAATGAAGAACTTTATAAGGTTATAGCAAAGAAAATAAAAGATAAATGTGAAGAACATGTTTATAGAGAATTTAAAGTAGATGTAGTTATGTATGCTGGAACAGTTAATCATAAATTTTTAAGCAAGGCTTAAATAAAGATAGGTGATTAAATGATATATGTAGTAGGAATAGGACCTGGACATCGTGATTATATGTTAAAAAAAGGTGAAGAGGTCTTAAAGAAAAGCGATTATGTAATTGGATTTAAAAGAGCAGTAGAATCAATAGACTATTTAAAAGTAAATACTATAATAGTAGATTCTTTAAAAGAAACTTTAGACCTTATGGAAAGTCTAAAGGGAAAAGTTTCTATAATAGCTTCTGGAGATCCACTTTTTTATGGTATAGTTGATTATCTAAAAAAGAATACAGAAAAAGATATTAATGTAATACCTGGTATTAGTTCTTTTCAATATTTAAGTTCTAAAATAGGCAAGTGCTGGAATGGAGCTTATCTTGGAAGTATGCACGGAAGATGCGAGGAATTTTTATTAAAGGTAAAAGAGCATAAAAAAAGTTTTTGGCTTACAGATAAGAAAAATACACCTAAAAGATTATGCGAGATTTTAATAGAGGAAAATATAAAATGCAATCTTTATATAGGAGAAAATCTTTCTTATGAAGATGAAAAAATATGGCAGGGAACTCCTTTAGAACTTGTTAAAGGAGAATATACAAATCTCTCTGTTATTATGGTGGAGGTCATATGAAATTTATAAAAGACATTGAGTTTATAAGAGGCGATGTTCCTATGACTAAAGAAAACATAAGAATTTTAACTATTGGAAAGCTTAATATAGATGAAAACTCAAATTTTTTAGATATAGGATGCGGCAGTGGAAGTATAACTGTTCAAGGGGCAAAGCTTTGTCCTAAAGGAAAGGTATTAGCTATTGATAAAGATGACGAAGCTATAAGAGTTTCTAATGAAAATGTTAAAAAATTTAATTGTAGTAATGTAGATATAATAAAAGGAGAAGCTACAGAAATTCTAAAAGATATAGATATAAAATTTAACTCTATATTTATTGGAGGAAGTGGTGGAAATATCGAAGAGCTTTTAGAAAAATCATTAAACTTATTATTAGATGATGGTGTAGTTGTATGTAACTTTATTACAATGAAAAATGCTTTTAGAGCATCAGAGTTTTTTGAAAAGAGAGGATTAAAAACAGAAATAACATTACTACAGTCTTCAATAGCGCAGGGAAAGTCAATGATGCTTAAAGCTAACAATCCAATATTTATAATGAAAGCAGAAAAGGAGAACATATAGATGAGTAAATTTTATGGAATAGGTGTAGGCCCTGGAGATAGTGAACTACTAACTTTAAAGGGACTAAGAATAATTAAAGAATGTGATGTAATTATAAGTCCAACAGCTACAGAAGGTGGGGAAAGCATTGCATTAAACATAGTTAAAGAATATATAGATGAAAATAAAGAAGTTAGAGTACTTCATTTTCCAATGAGTAGAGATGGAAAAGATGAGAAGATACGTTATGCTTATGAAGTAATAGAAAAGTACTTAGAAGAAGGAAAAAATGTGGCTTTTTTAACTTTAGGAGATCCTTATGTATATAGTACATATATATATCTTTTAACTCATTTTAAAGATAAAGATTATGAAGTTGAAACAGTTCCAGGAGTAACATCTTTCTGTGCAGCTGCAAGTATAGTAAATAGAACTTTAGTAATTGGTGACGAACCTTTAATGATAGTTCCAGCTAGCAGCTTAGATAAAATAAAAGATGAGAAATTCTTAGTTATAATGAAAGTTTATAGAAAAGAAGAAGAGGTTATTAATTTCTTAGAAGATAAGGGATTTGACTATGTTTTGGTTTCTAGAGCAGGAAGAGAAGGACAAAAGGTTTTATATAAGAAGAATGATATATTAAACCATAGAGATTATATGTCATTAATAATTGCAAGCAGAGAATAATTAGAAAGAATATTATAAAATACTAAATTAAGATTTTTATTAAATTTTAAGTCCAAAATATTTTATAAATTTAGGAGGATAATATGGTTTATTTTATAGGAGCAGGTCCAGGAGATGTTGATTTAATTACAGTAAAGGGAAGAGAAACTTTAAAGAATGCAGATGTAGTTATTTATGCAGGTTCTTTAGTAAGTCCAGAGCATTTAAAGTTTTGTAAAGAAGGAGTAGAAATTCACAATTCTGCTTCAATGACTTTAGATGATGTTATAAAAGTTATGAAAAAAGCTGAATTAGAAGGAAAGAATGTTGTTAGATTACATACTGGAGACCCTAGTATTTATGGAGCTATAAAAGAACAAATGGATGAGCTTTCAAAGTTATCTATTGAATATAAGGTTATACCAGGTGTTAGCTCTTTTACAGCAGCAGCAGCAAGTATTAATAGAGAGTTTACTTTACCAAATGTAACTCAAACAGTAATACTTACAAGAGTAGAAGGAAGAACTCCAGTGCCTGAAAATGAAGATTTAGAAAATTTAGCATCAATAGGGTGTTCAATGGCTTTATTCCTTTCAGTTGGAATGATAGATAAGGTTGTAGCAAAGCTTAGAAGAGGGTATAAAAGAAATGTTCCTGTTGCAGTAATAGAGAGAGCTACATGGGGAGATGAAAGATCAATATTAGGTACATTAGATGATATAAGTGAAAAAGTTAAAGAAGCTGGAATCAAAAAATGTGCTCAAATCTTAGTAGGAGACTTTATAGATACAGAGTATGATAAGAGTTTATTATACGATCCAACCTTCACTCATGAATATAGAAAAGGAATAGAGTAAAATGATTGGTATTATAAGTGTAACTAAAGATGGTGATAAGATAGGAGAAAAGTTAGAGAAGAAGTTAGGTGGTAAGTTATTTTTAAGAGATCATATTAAAAATATTGGACTTAAAAATATAACTAAAGAACTTTTTGAAAATTTTCAAGGAATTGTTTTTATATCATCTACAGGAATTGCAGTAAGAGCAATAAGTGATTATATAAAAGATAAAACCAAGGATCCAGCAGTAGTTGTTGTTGATTCTTTAGGAAAATTTTCAATAAGCTTATTGTCTGGACACTTAGGTGGAGGAAATTCTTTAGCTAAAAAAATATCTATTTTATTAAATAATCAATGTATAATAACTACTGCTACAGACATTAAAGATGTAGTAGCACCAGATATTATTGCAAAGGACAATTCACTTATAATAGAAGATTTAAAGAAGGCTAAGGATTTTGCTGCGGCACTTATAGAAGACAAAAAAATAGATTTTTTAGATGATTATAATTTAATATCACTTCCTAAGGGATATTCTAAATATGAAGGTTTTGGAGAAATGCTTTTATGGATTACAAATAAACTTATAGGAAATAAAAATTATAATAAGATTTTAAGATTAAAGAGAAGAAACCTAGTTCTTGGTATAGGATGTAGAAAAAATACTCCTAAAGATGAGCTAGAAGAAAAAGTCTTAAATTATTTAGAAAATCATAATTTAGATAAGGACTCAGTTAAGGCTATTGGAAGTATTGATTTAAAAAAAGATGAAGAGGCTATTATAAACTTAAAGGAGAAGTTAAACTGCGATTTTGTTACTTTTTCTAAAGAGGAAATTTCAAAGGTTAAAGGTGATTTTGAAAAAAGTGATTTCGTTAAGAAAATTACAGGAGTTCCAGCTGTTTGTGAGCCTTCAGCAATTCTTTTAGGTGGACAAATAATACTTCCAAAGGAAAAATTAGGTGGAATAACGATTTGTGTAGGAGAGATAAAGAATGGGTAAATTATATGTAATAGGTATTGGGCCGGGCTCTGTAGAAAACATGAGTCTTAGAGCTTATAATACTATAAAAAAATGTAATGTTATTGTTGGATATACAAAATATATAGAAATGATAAAAGAACTTATAGAAGGTAAAGAAGTACATTCAACAGGAATGAAAAGTGAAGAAGATAGATGTAAATTAGCTTTAGAATTAGCTAAAGATAATGATGTTGCCCTTGTAAGTACTGGTGATTCTGGAATATATGGTATGGCAGGTCTTATTTTAGAATTAAGCACAAAAGAAGATAATATAGAGATAATTCCTGGAATTACAGCATCTTCAGCAGCAGGTTCTGTTTTAGGAGCACCACTTATGCATGATAATTGCAATATAAGTTTAAGTGATTTATTAACTCCATATGAAGATATTAAAAAGAGAGTAGATATGGCTGCAGCATCAGATTTTATAATATCTTTATATAATCCAAGAAGTAAGGGAAGACCTCATTATCTTAAAGAATGTATAGAAATAATTAAAAAGTATAGAGACGGAAAAACTCCAATAGCTGTAGTTGAGCATGCTTTAAGAGAAGGACAAAATATACAAAAGTTTACTTTAGAAGATTTTAATGATGAAGTAGTTAATATGATGTCTATAGTTATAATAGGAAACTCAAAGAGTTATTGGAAAGATGGCTATTTTATAACTCCTAGGGGATATAAGATAGGAAATAAATAATGATAGCTTTTATTTTAGGAACTTCCGATGGTAGAAAATTATTAAGAGAAATTAATAAATTTACTGATGATATATTATTATCAACAGCCACTACTTACGGAGGAGAATTATTAAAAGAATATAAATATAGATATTTAAATACTACTCCATTAAATAAAGAAGAGCTAAAAAAACTTTTAAAAGAGAAAAAAGTAAGGGTATTAGTAGATTTAAGCCATCCATATGCAATAGAAATAAGTAAAAATGCTATGGATTGCTGTGATGATCTTCATATAGAATATATAAGATATGAAAGAAAAGCTGTTATAGATAAATATAAAGAAAATAAAAATGTTAAATTTATAAAAAAAATAGAAGATTTAAGTTTTTATCTAAAAGATAATGAAGGTAATATATTAAATACTATGGGTAGTAATAAAATAAAGGATATATTAGATTTAAATCTTCCAAATAGAATAATTCATAGAGTACTTCCCACCAAATCAGTTATAGAAAAATGTGTTGATTTAGGTATTGATATTGGAGATATTATTGGAATTAAAGGGCCTATAGGATATGATTTAAATTTAGCATTTTTAAAAGCTTATGATATAAAGGTAATGTTATTAAAGGATAGTGGAGAAAAGGGTGCTACAGAAGAAAAGCTAAAAAGCGCTTTAGATTTAAATGTTCAGTGTTATGTATTAGAAAGAGAAACTATAAATTATAAAAATAAATTTAGTAATGAAGAGGATATTATTAATTATTTAGAATGCAAATACTTTAAGTAATTTAAAGTATTTGATTTAAAATAAAGAAATTAAATAGACTTTAAACATAGCTTAATTATAGATATAATTTAAAATTAAGACACTATGAGATTAGTCTTATTATTATGATTTTCTTAAATATATAATATAACTTTAGTAAATAATATTTAGTATATTTTATAATATTATTCATAAAATATACTATTTTTTTTGTTTAATAATAAATATTTTACAAAAATAAGGAAGTCGTATAAAATTAAACGTATAAGTATATTTAAAAATTTTGAAAATTAAACTTTTATTTTAGGGGTTTTAGTTGTAGAAAGTAGGTTGATTAAAATGAAGATTACTATATATTACTTCTCTTCTACAGGAAATTCATTATATGCAGCTAAGAAGTTACAAGAAGGATTAGAGAATTGTGAAATAATTTCCATGGTAAAAGCATTGAAAGAAGATAAACTTTCATGTAATAGTGATGCCATAGGATTTATATATCCATTACATTGTTTCGGATTACCACCAGTTGTTGGAGAATTTATTAGTAAAGCTGAATTAAATAAAAATGCATATTTATTTGCACTTCAAACAACAGGGGGAGGAAGTTCTAAGAATGCCTTTGCAATGATAAATGATATTTTAAAAAAGAAAAATATGAGTTTAAGCAATATAGAAGAGGTAAAATATATATCTAATTATATAAGAATGGGAAGGTCTGCAACTCAAGAAAGAGCTTTAGAAGCTATAGAAAAAAATGAAAATAAAATATTAAGTTTTATAAAAAGTATAAAATATAGGAGAGTGATTAGTAATAATATAAATAAAAATAAAGTTACTAATATACTCTATAAGCTTTGGAAAGAAGAATTTATAATAAAAGATAAAAACTTTAATGTAAATAATGATTGTATTGGATGTGGACTTTGTCAAAAAATATGTCCTGTTCAAAATATATCATTAAGTAATTCTAAACCTAAATGGCATGGTAAATGTGTAGATTGTATGGGGTGTATAAATATTTGTCCTAAAAAAGCTATTAATATAGGCAATAAAACAATAAAGAAAAATAGATATAGAAATCCTTATATAAAAGTAGAAGAATTAATATAAATTTATTTGATTTATAATTTTTTATGAAATTAACTATAAAAAAGATATGAAAATTTTATTTTAAATTTTCATATCTTTTTCAATTATAGAGAAATTTAAATATAATTTTATAAGTAATAAAGTTAACAGTGAATAGGAATATTTATTGACATTATAGAAAAATACTTTTATTATCAAAGTAATTTGTTTTTGGAGATTTAAATGTAAAAGTAATAATGGAGGATATTGTTATGAAGGATTTAGTAAAGAAGGACTTAAAATATATTTGGCATCCTTGCTCTCAAATGAAAGATTATGAAGAGCTCCCACCAATAGTTATAGAAAAGGGGGAAGGATGCTATCTTTATGATACTAATGGCAAAGAATATCTTGATTGTATATCATCATGGTGGACAAGTACATTAGGTCATAGTAATAAAAGAATAAATGAAGCCATAAAAAGTCAAATAGATAATATAGAGCATGTTATATTTGCAAATTTTACAAATAAGCCAGCTATAGAGTTAGCAGAAAAGTTAGTTAGTATAACTCCAGAGAGATTAACTAAAGTTTATTTTTCAGACAATGGATCATCAGCGGTGGAAATTGCTTTAAAAATGAGTTTTCATTATCATCAGCAAAGAGGACATAAAAATAAGAAAAGGTTTTTAGCTATTTTAGATGCTTATCATGGGGAAACTTTAGGAGCTCTTTCTGTAGGAGATTTAGATTTATATAGTAAAATATATAAACCACTTTTACTAGATACAATAAGATCAGAAGGACCAGACTGCTATAGATGTAAATATAATAAAAATAGAGAAGAGTGTAGCGCAGAATGTTTTGAACATATAGAAAATATAGTGAAAAACAAACATGATGAAATATGTTCAATTATAATTGAGCCTATGGTCCAAGGTGCAGCAGGAATGAAAATATATTCTCCTATATATCTTAAAAAATTAAGGGAATTATGTGATAAATATAATATACATTTAATTGCAGATGAGATAGCTATGGGATTTGGAAGAACTGGAAAAATGTTTGCCTGTGAGCATGCAGGAATAAGCCCTGATTTAATGTGCCTTTCAAAGGGATTAACAGCTGGGTATATGCCAATGTCTGTAGTTATGACATCAGAGGATATATATAATGAATTTTATGGGGACTATAGTGAACTTAGAGCATTTTTGCATAGTCATACTTATGCAGGAAATGCTATGGCAAGTGCAATAGCATTAGAGAATTTAAAGATATTTGAAGAAGATAATATTTTAGAAAAATCTAAAGAAAAAGGTAAGTTAATCAAAAAATTAACGTTAGAAAAGGCTAAAGATAATCCCTTTATAGGAGAAGTTAGAAGTATAGGAATGATTACTGCTATAGAACTTGTAAAGAATAAAGAAACTAAAGAATCTTTTAATTGGAAAGATAGAGTAGGATATAGTATATATAAAATTGCTTTAGAAAAAGGCCTATTACTTAGACCTTTAGGAAATGTTTTATATTTTATACCACCTCATACTATAGAAGAAAAAGATATAAAAATAATGATAAATAAATGTTTTGAAAGTATAAGTGAATTTTTCTATAATTACAGATAATTAAATTTAAAAAAATTAAACATAATTTAAAAATAATCAAAAATATATTTAAAATAATGTTGATTTATGCGATTAAGTAAAATAACAATTCTCCGATTATTAAATAGTAAATAGAAACTTAATAGGGGGAAAAAATTTGAATAGAAAATTAAATATAAAGATAATATCTATATTTACTATTTTGTGTATAGGATATTTATTTCTATACAAAGGAGATTTTACATTAGAAATTGCAATAGCTGATATTATAGGAGCTATAATTACATTAACGCCAGTACTTTTATCAAGGTTTGATAAATATAGCTATATTATAGTTCCAGGAAGTATGTTAACAATTTTATTTTTTATAATGTATATAGATGGATTTAGTATCTTAACTTTATTAGCCATGTTTTTAACAATAATGGTTTCAAATTTATATGATAATGATTTTGTTTCATTAACACTTAGCGGTTCTATAAGTGTTTATCTATTATTTTCATACACTTTTTTATACGATAAAATGTTTAAGGGAATATATGAATTTATAACTTTTAATCATATATTAACTTATATAGTTATGATTATTTTTTATGGAATAATAGGATATATGCAGTGTAAGAAAGATAAAAATATATTAAAAAATATTAATGATAAGGCAGAACTTTTAGAGGAAGCTAACAATAAAAATTTAGATACATTAAATGTTATACAAACTACATCAAATTCTGTAAAAGAGTTTATTACAGATTTAAATAGTGAAGCTGATAACATGATAGATACTTCTGAAAAAATAGAAGATTCAGTAGAGAATATTTCTAATAATTTAAATAATCAAAATAAAGCATTAGATAAAACTATAGAGTTTTTTGATGCGTTAAAAAATAATTTTGATGAATTAATTTTAAATTTTAGTAATATAGAGCAGAATGTTTTTAAAACAAAGGATGTCTGTAGTAGTAATACCCACAATATGGAAAATATGAATTATAAAATTAACAATATAAATTCTACTGTTAGTGATATGGTTATTTTAATGAACGAAATAGAGGAACATAATAAGACTATAGAAGATATATTAAATATTATAAAGACAATATCTAGTGCTACTAACATGCTTGGTTTAAATGCATCAATAGAAGCTGCAAGGGCAGGAGAAGCTGGTAGAGGATTTGCAATTGTTGCAAATGAAGTGAAGAAATTGTCAGATCAATCTGAAGAATATGCAAAGCAGATAGATAAGTGCTTAAAGGAAATTAATAGTACTTTAGAAAAAGCTAAATCTACTTCAAAAAAATGCGTTGAAGAAACTAAAGAGGGAGTAGAGTATGTAAATATTGCAGAAGAATCTTTTAAAAATATAATAGAGTTTGTAGATACAATTGAGATATCTTTAGGAGAAGTAAATTATAGTACAGATACATTAAATAAAGAATTATCTTTATTAAATAATGATTTATCTAAATTTTCAATAGCGGCAGAAGAGAGTAATGGATCTATAAATTATATAAAAAATCTTACTACTGAGCAATTTAAAGGAATTAATTTTACAAAGAAAAAATTAAATAATATTTTGGAAAAATTTAAAGATTTAAAAAAATCCCTGTAATAATTTATTGAAGCTTTTAATAAAATAAAATGAACTTAAAAATAAAAGGTATAGAATTAATCATTATTCTATACCTTTTATTTAAAGATAAATTTAATATTTATTAAATTTAGATGATTTTTGTTATAACTCATAAATTTTATCAATTAAATTCATAGGAATTTTTAATTGAATAAATAATGATAATATTGATATGATTTAGATGTAATAGAAGAATTAAAGGTATGAATAAAAAATTAAAGAGGGTGAGATAAAATGAAAGTACTAAAAGAAGATATTTTAAAAAGCATAAAAGATAAAAAAGATCTTTCACCTATATATGAAAGTAATGAATTTGAAAAAAATTATTTTTATAATGGAGATTTAGGAATTATATATAGTGAGGATAAAACAATATTTAAGCTTTGGTCACCAGTTGCAGAAAATGTTAACATTGCTTTTTATTCAGGAGGGCTAGGAGAAAGACTTATAAAAATAGAAAGTATGGAGAAAAGTGAAAAAGGGCTTTGGACCTTTGAGGCAAAGGGAGATTTAAAAGGACAGTTTTATAACTATTTAATAACTATAAATGGAGAGGAAAGGGAAGCGGTAGATCCATATGCAAAGGCAGTGGGAGTAAATGGATTTAGAGGAGCGATAATAAATTTAGAAGATACAAATCCTACTGATTGGATATATGATTCAAAACCAGAACTTAAATCTATAAATGATTCAATAATTTATGAGCTTCATGTTAGAGATTTTTCTATAGATGAAGATTCTGGAATGATAAATAAAGGAAAGTTTTTAGCTTTTACAGAAGAAAATACAAAAAATTCTTTAGGAAATAGTACAGGAATAAGTCACTTAAAGGAGTTAGGAATAACACATATTCATTTATTGCCATGTTATGACTTTAACTCAATAGATGAAAGTAAATCTTTAGATTCCCAATATAACTGGGGATATGATCCGGAAAACTATAATGTACCAGAGGGATCTTATTCTACTAATCCATATAATCCTGAAACAAGAATAATAGAATTTAAAAAAGCTATAAAGTCTCTTCATGATAATGGAATAAGAGTAATTATGGATGTTGTATATAATCATACAGAGAAAACGGAAGAATCTAATTTTCATAAAGTAGTTCCATACTATTATCATAGACAAAATTCAGATGGAAGTTTTTCTAATGGCTCTGGATGTTCTAATGAAACTGCATCTAATAGAAAGATGGTTAGAAAGTTTATAATAGATTCTTTAACTTATTGGGCTAAAGAATATCATATTGATGGTTTTAGATTTGACCTTATGGCTATTCATGACATTGAAACTATGAATAAAATAAGAGAAGAATTAAATAAAATAGATTCATCAATAATAATTTATGGAGAAGGATGGAATGGTGGACCTTCTACATTACCAGAAAATAAGAGGGCATCTAAAGCTAATGTTTTAAAACTAGATAATAATATAGCAGCTTTTAGTGATGATATAAGAGATGGAGTTAAAGGACATGTATTTTATGAAAAGGATGGAGGCTTTGTTAATGGATTAGGGTTTGAAGAAACTATAAAATTTGGAGTAGTAGCATCAACAGAACATCCTCAAATAAATTATTCTAAAATAAATTATTCTAATAACCCTTGGGCAAAAGAACCCTCACAATGTATTAACTATGTATCAGCTCATGATAACTTAACTCTTTGGGATAAAATTTCAATAACAGGTAAAAATCTTTCAATAGAAGATAAAATAAAAATGGATAAATTAAGTAATGCAATAGTATTAACTTCTCAAGGAATACCTTTTATTCATAGTGGAGAAGAATTTTTAAGAACTAAGTATGGTGATGAAAATTCATATAAATCAGGAGATAAAGTAAATAAAATTGACTGGAAAAGAAAAAATCAATTTAAAGAGGTTTTTAATTATTACAGGGGACTTATAGCGCTTAGAAAAAAATATTCAATTTTTAGAATGAAAACAAATGAGGATATAAAAAGCTGTATAAGTTTTTTTGATACAAATGAAAATAATTTAGTTGCATATTCATTAAAAAATAAAAATGAAAATTTTATAGTTATATATAATGGAAACAATAAAGAAGTAGAAATTTCAATTCCATTTGGAAATTGGGGAGTACTAGTTAATGAAAATAAGGCAGGATTAGATATTTTACAATATATAAAGGATGATAGAATAAAAGTTGGTTCTATTTCAGCGCTAGTTATTAAAAGTATATAAAATATTGTCAAAAAAATAAATTTCAATTATTATAACCTTGAATGAGAGAATTTCTAAACTCTTATTTAAGGTTATTTTTTATAAATTATATAATAAAAGGAACTATACTTTACTATGTTATATAAAGTATTATTATATTACGAAACTTATTAAATTTTTAGAGGAGATTTTATGGAAGATATATTTTTAGCATATTATAAAAGTCCAATAGGGCAATTAGAAATAGTAACATCGCATAAGGAAGTTATATCTTTATGTTTTTTAGATGAAGAAAAGATAGATTTTAATATAGGTTATTATATGCCTAATATTTTAAAAAATACTTATAATCAATTAGATGAATATTTTAATGGAAAAAGAAAAAGCTTTGATTTAAAACTAAAATTAGAAGGAACAGAATTTCAAAAAAATGTGTGGAAAGAATTACAGAATATAAATTATGGTAGTACCATTACATATAAGGAAATAGCAAAGAGGATAGGAAAAGAAAAAGCTTATAGAGCAGTAGGAAATGCAAATAATAAAAATAAAATTTCTATAATTATACCTTGTCATAGAGTTATTGGAAGTAATAATAGCCTTAAAGGATATGAATGGGGATTAGAAAGAAAAAGGTGGCTAATAAAACATGAACAAATAAATATTTAAATAATTAATACTTAGTAGATTATTTATCAATTATGTTAAAATTTTAGAAAGGGTAAAATACATATGAATTTTTTAGGATTTAGAACTTTGAAAACAGCTATTGGAGCAGTTGCTGCTATGATTTTAGCAAAATATTTAGGTCTTCAATATGGTGTTTCTGCAGGAATTATAACTATTTTAAGCATACAAAGTACTAAGAAGCAATCAATTGTAATGGCTTATAAAAGATTTTTAGCCACATTATTAGCGTTATTTATATCATCAGTTGTATTTATAATTTTTGGATTTAATATAGCTATGTTTGGATTATATCTTTTAATATTTATACCTTTAACTGTTAGATTAAATATTTCAGATGGAATAGTTGTAAGTTCCGTTTTAGTAACACATCTTTTGGTTGATAAAAATATAACTATATTTGGAATATTAAATGAAATAGAGCTTATGATAGTAGGAGCTGGAGTAGCATTAATATTAAATTTATATATGCCAAGTATTGAAAGACAGCTAAAAGAGGATAAGAAATCTATAGAAGATCTTATGAAAAAAATAATAACTAATATGGCAATATCTTTAAAAACTCAATCTGTATCTATAGATGAAGAAAATTTATATAATAAATTAGAAAAAACTTTAAAAGAAGCAGAGAAGAGAGCTCATAGCAATTTAGATAATTATCTTTTTGGAGATGTAAAAGATTATGTAGAATATATAGAGATGAGATCTAATCAATTTCAAATTATGGTAAATATGAGAAAGCATTTTAACAGACTTTTTAAAACTTTTCATCAAACTAATTTAATTGCTGATTTTACTAATTGGGTTGGACAAGTGATTGGAGAGGATTTACCTGTAGAATATATGCTTATGGATTTAGAAACTTTAAGGGAAGACCTTAAAGATCAATCTTTACCTAAAACTAGGGAGGAATTTGAAAATAGAGCTATGCTTTATCAGTATTTAAATGATATGGAACAATTTTTAGAGATAAAGGAAAGGTATTACAAAGAAGATAAATTAAGAAGATTATAAATAATACTATTTATTACATAAAATACATAGAATTATATTATTCTTATAATTTAATTCTATATATGTTTTTAAATTAATATAAATTACTATTTATAAATATACTATAGTTACCTTATATAATCTTATTGAACTATTTTTTGTTTATAGTAAATGTTAAGATTAATATATAGAAGCTCATTATTAGATTGTTTATATAAAGAAAATGTAAAGTTTTAATATATAAGGAGTGTTGTATATGGGTATTTTAAAAGGTGCAATGGTAGTTATAATTTTGATTCAAGTAATTACATTTATAATAGGAATTATAGAATCTTTAAAAAAAGCGCCAGAGGAAAGGGAAAATAGAAGATTAACAGTTCCTATTAAAGCGGTGTTAAGTCTTTCCTTTGTATCTATAGCTTTTTTAGGATTTGTTTTTGGACAAGGTATGGTAAGACAATACTATAGCTTCATTTTGCCAGGAATGGTAGCAGCTTTTTTTGGAGATTTAACTATGGCATATTATTTTAAATTTAAAAATAATATTGTATCTGGAATGAAGATTTTTTCAATAACTCATTTGTTTTATATATTAGCTTATTTAAAGATAATAAAAGATATAGATAGAGAGATAGTTCCCTATGTATTTTTTGGGGGACTAATATTTATAACAACAATATATGTTTTTTGGAAAATATATATTGAAAAAAGTACAAAGTTTAATAACACTTTTAAAGCATCAATATTATATGGTGCTTGGATTATTGTTATGGCAACTACAGCTTTATTACTTTATTTAAGTGCAAGAGGTCAATGGATAGTAACTTTTTTAGGAGCAATAATGTTTATGGTATCAGATGGATTAATAGCTTACTTTTATATTTTAAAACAAAAATTAAAAGCAGCTGATTTATGGATTTGGATAACTTATGTTTTAGCACAGATGGCAATAATAAATTCTGGTATAATTGCTTTATTATAGATTAAAAATAAACCTAAATAATAAACAATAAACTTTTAAATTATAAAAGTCTACTAATTATATATATGATATAATTAAATAATTAACTTATAAAGGAGAAAAAAATGATAAAATCATTTGAAGAACTAGGAATTAAAAGAGAAATAATTGAAGCTTTACAAAGCTTAAATATAAAAGAGCCCACAGAAGTACAAGAATTATCTATTCCTTTAGCATTAGAGGGAAAAAATATAATAGGTCAATCTCAAACAGGGACAGGGAAAACTTTGGCTTATCTTGTACCAGTTTTACAAAAAGTTGAAGAAGGAAAAAAAGAGATGCAAGCTCTTATTGTAGCACCTACTCATGAGCTTGTAGCTCAAATAAATAATGAAATAGTTTCATTAAAACAAAAAGGAAATTTAAATATAACATCAACTACTTTAATAGGAAGTGGAAATTTAAATAGACAAATAGAGAAGCTAAAAAATAAACCTAATATAATAGTAGGTTCTGCAGGGAGAATATTAGAGCTTATAAAGAAAAAGAAGATAGCAGCTCACACTATAAAAACTATAGTGTTAGATGAAGGAGATAAACTTTTTGATAAGAAAAATCTAGAGATTGTTAAAGGAATAATTAAGTCAACTCAAAAAGATACTCAAAAATTATTATTTTCAGCTACATTAGGAAGTAAAACTTTAGAAATTGCTAAAGATTTAATTGGAGAATGTGAAGTTATAAAAGTAAAAGAAGAAGATAAAGTTAATTCAGATATTATTCATGGATATTTTATAGCAGAGAATAGAGAAAAAATAGATATGTTAAGAAAAATATTACATGCTGAGAAAAATAATAAAACTATAGTTTTCATAGGAGATAGTTATAATGTAGATTTAGCTCTTTCAAAGCTTAGATTTCATAAGGTAAAGGTTGAAGCATTGCATGGTGAAGCAAAAAAGGCAGAAAGACAAAAAGCTATAGAAAACTTTAGAAAAGGTAAATCTAATGTTTTAATAGCAACAGATGTAGCAGCTAGAGGATTAGATATAAAAGGAATAACTCATGTAATAAATCTAACTATGCCAAGAGACAAAAAGGATTATTTACATAGGGTTGGTAGAGTAGGAAGATTAGGAGAGGTAGGAATAGCTTATTCATTGATAGATCCTAGAGAAGAGAAAATAATTAAGGAATTTGAAAAAGATTTAAAAATAAATATTCCTAAAAAGTATATTTATAAAGGTGAAATAATAGAAGATTAAAATGATAGTTTTTCATTTAACAATCTTTTTTAAGTTAGAGTGATAGTTTTTATTTTAACAATCCCTTCTATATTATATAGTATTTAAAAATATATAAATAAAAGCATAATTTTAAAATCTTTAAACAAAAGATGTTTTTTAAGTCTTCCCTTTTTAGGGAAGGCTTTTTTATATAAAATTTACTTTAAACTTGTTTTCTTGAACAAAGTTAAATTACTATGTTAAAATTAAAAATAGTTTCCTTTTAAAAACTTCCTGATTTTTAGACTTATTTATTATATAGATTAAAAGGAAAGAAGGGATTTAAATGAAAAAAATAATAGCATCTTTACAGTGGACTATATTTATAATTGCTGGTAATCTAATACCGCCAATAGCTGTAGCTGCAAGTTTTGGACTTAACCCTCAAGATACTATGCTATTTTTACAAAGAACTATTTTTGTTTTAGGAGTAGCAGGGTTAATACAAGGGTTATTTGGACATAAACTGCCTATATATGAAGGACCAGCTGGACTTTGGTGGGGAGTTTTTACTTTATATGCAAGTTTAGCTCAAGCTTTATTTGGAGGAGCAAATCCAACTTTACAAGTGTTATCATTTTCACTAATGCTAAGTGGTATTATATGTATAGTTTTGAGTTTATTAGGCATTGTAGATAAATTATCTAAGTATTTTACTCCTAAAGTTGTAGGAGTTTATTTGATTTTATTAGCTATACAACTAGCAAGTGGATTTTTAAAAGGAATGATGGGAGTTGGATATTTAGGAAATGATGTTTCTCCTAAGATTTTACTTATATCAATCATATTAGTTTTAATATCAATTTCCATCTCTAAATCTAAAAATCTTAGTTCTTATGCAGTTATGATAGTAATTATAGTTGGATGGGGATTATTTTATTTGCTAGGTTTAACTAAAGCAATGCCGGAAGTAAATGGATTTTTTCAACTTCCAGGAATTTTCGTCTTCGGATTTCCAAAAGTGGAATTTAGTATGATTCCTACGGTTTTACTTATAACCTTATTGCTTTTAACAAATATGTTAGCTAGTATACAAGTAGTAAAAAATGTGGTAGAAGGAATTGAAGGAAAAGAAAAGAAAGTAAATATAAAAAAATCAGGAATAATAACGGGAATAAATCAAATCATAAGTGGAGGATTTTCTGCAATTGGGCCAGTACCATTATCAGCAGTAGCTGGTTTTTTATCACAAACTAAAATGACATCTATGATGCCTTTTATAGTAGGTAATATTCTAGTTATAGTAATAAGCACAATAACTCCAGTAACTGCATTCTTCTCAACTTTACCAACACCAGTTGGATACTCAGCTATTTTTATTGTTTTTGCTAAGATGGTGGGATTAGGAATTGGTGAGTTTGATAAAGTTTTAGAAAGAGGAAAATTACATAGCACAATAGGAATTCCATTATTTATAGGTGCAGGAATTATGTTTGTTCCAACCACTGCCTTTATGTCACTTTCTCCAGCCTTAACATCTTTTTTAAGTAATGGGTTAGTTTTAGGAACAATAGTAGCTTTAATAATGGAGACTGTATCTCAATGTAAAAGTAAAAATTTAAAAAAAGAGGTCGAATAAAAATTTTTATAAAATTGATTTATAAGGGTAAATAAAAAAAGATTACCTTTATAAGTCAATTTTTTTCGTTTAAATAAAGCAGATTTAAATTTTAAAGAACCATTGACAGAGAATAATAAGGGTGGTATATTAAAATAAATAATGAAAATGATTACAAAGGGAGCGGTAAGGTGAATTTTAAAGATATATTAGAAAACAATCCAATAGTAGCAGCAGTTAAAGATGAGAAGCAATTAGACAAAGTATTAAAAACAGATGTACAAGTTATATTCGTTCTCTTTGGAGACATTTTAAATGTAAAAAGAATAAGTGAAAAAATAGAAAATGCTCAAAAAATAGGAATAGTACATGTGGATTTAGTAGAAGGATTATCTAACAAAGAGGTAGCTTTAGAGTTTTTAAAAATAACTACAAAATTTAAAGGGATAATAAGTACTAAACCACAAATAGTAAGAGCCGCAAAGAGGCTAGGATTTATAGCAGTGCAAAGAATATTCATCATAGATAGCTTATCTTTAGCAAGTGTGGAAAAACACTTAGTAGAGGAATGCGATGCATTAGAAATGTTACCAGGTTTATTATCAAAGGTTATAGAAAATTTATCAAAAAGTATAAGTATGCCATTAATAGCAGGGGGACTTATTTCTGATAAAGATGATGTTATGCAAGCACTAAAATGTGGGGCAACCTGTATATCAACAACTAGAGAAAACATTTGGAGTATGTAGAGATAGAGATGTTAGAGAGGACTACATAAAATTTATGGAATTTTTATGTGGTTTTTTTTATGACATCTTTAAACATTTATTGGCAAAAATCAAAAAATAGTTTAGAGGTGGTAATATGAAAAAGTACATAGTAGCATTAGATCAAGGAACAACAAGTTCAAGAGCAATTATATTTGATAAAGAACAAAATATAGTTGAAGTAAGTCAAAAAGAGTTTACTCAAATTTATCCAAAGGAAGGTTGGGTTGAACATGATCCTATGGAAATTTGGGCAACTCAATATGGGGTATTACAAGAGGCTTTAGCTAAAGCTAATATAACTCAAGAGGACATTGCAGCTATAGGTATAACGAATCAAAGAGAAACTACAATAGTTTGGGATAAGAAAACAGGAAAACCTATATATAACGCAATAGTATGGCAGTGTAGAAGAACAGCTAGTATATGCGATAAATTAAAAGAGCAAGAAGGATTAGATGAGTATGTAAGAGAAAATACAGGCTTACTAATAGATGCTTATTTTTCAGGTACTAAAATCAAATGGATTTTAGATAATGTTGAAGGCGCTAGAGAAAAAGCAGAAAAGGGAGAATTGTTATTTGGTACAGTAGATACATGGCTTGTTTGGAAACTTACCAATGGTAAAGTTCATGTAACTGATTATACTAATGCCTCAAGAACTATGCTTTTTAATATTAGAGAATTAAAATGGGATGAGAAACTATTAAAAATACTTGATATTCCAAAATCAATGTTACCAGAGGTTAGAAATTCATCAGAAGTATATGGATATGCTAATTTAGGAGTTAAAGGTGGAGTAAGAGTTCCTATAGCTGGTATTGCAGGAGACCAACAAGCAGCTTTATTTGGACAAGCAGCCTTTGATAAAGGAGATGCTAAAAATACTTATGGAACAGGATGTTTCTTATTAATGAATACAGGAGAAACTCCAGTTAGAAGTAAGAATGGATTGTTAACAACAATAGCAGTTGGTATAGATGGAAAAGTACAATACGCTTTAGAAGGATCAATATTTGTTGGAGGAGCTGTTATTCAATGGTTAAGAGATGAACTTAGAATAATAAGTGATTCAACAGACACAGATTATTTTGCAACTAAAGTTCAAGATAATGGGGGAGTATATATTGTTCCTGCATTTGTTGGATTAGGTGCTCCATACTGGGATATGTATGCAAGAGGAGCTATATTTGGTTTAACAAGAGGAGCTAATAGAAATCATATAATTAGAGCAGCACTAGAAGCTATAGCATATGAAACTAAGGATGTTTTAGATGCTATGATAGAAGATGGTGAGTGTGAGTTAAATAACTTAAAAGTAGATGGAGGAGCAAGTAGAAATAAATTCTTAATGCAATTCCAATCAGATATAATAGGTAAAAAAGTTGTAAGACCTATAATAACGGAAACAACTGCTTTAGGTGCAGCTTATCTTGCAGGTCTTGCTACAGGTTTTTGGAAGGATAAAGATGAGATAAGAAAACTTTGGTATACAGGAGAGGCTTTTGAGCCACAATTAGATGAAGAAAAGAGAGATAAATACTACAAGGGTTGGAAAAAGGCTGTTAAGAGAGCTATGAATTGGGAAGATGCAGAATAATTTAGGTAAAAAATAAAAAAATAATAAAAATTTAAAAAAAGTGATATCCTTTTCAAAAAAATTATGATATAATATGTTTGAAAAGAAAATATTATTAATTTGTGCAAAGAGAGTTAGAGTCAAGCACAAAAAGAAGGATAGTGAAATATCTATATCCTACTTTTTGTTCTTGGCTTTTTTAATTATTTAGATTTAAAGATAAAGGAAAATGAAGGAGAGATTATAATGTATGATGTAGCCATTATTGGAGCAGGAATCGTAGGGGGTTCTATATTTAGAGAATTAACAAAATATAATTCAAAGGTAGTTATAATAGATAAAGAAAAAGATGTAGCAATGGGTACGTCTAAAGCTAACTCAGCAATTGTCCATTCAGGATATGATCCAGAAGCAGGAACTTTAATGGCAAAATATAATGTTGAAGGTAGTAAAATGTTTCCTAAATTGTGTAAAGATTTATCAGTACCTTTCAAACAAAATGGATCATTAATAATAGCTTTTGACGATGAAGATTTAAAAACAGTAGAAGAGCTATATAATAATGGAGTTAGAAATGGAGTAGAAGGTTTAAGAATTTTAGATAGAGAAGAAGTTCTTAAAATGGAACCTAATTTAAAGGGTGAAGTAAAAGGAGCTTTATATGCACCAACAGGTGGAATAGTAGGAGCTTATGAACTAACAATAGCAATAATAGAAAATGGAATAGATAATGGTGGAGAAATAAGATTAGGATCAGAAGTTAAATCAATTGATAAAAAAGATGATGTATTTAAAGTTGAATTATCATCAGGAGAAGTTATTGAAGCTAAGCGTGTTATAAATGCTGCAGGAGTATATGCAGATAAAATACATAATATGATTTGTGATGAAGCTTTCACTATTCATCCAAGAAAAGGAGAATATTTTATCTTAGATAAGAATCAAGGAGATTTAGTTACTCGTACTATCTTCCAATGTCCAACAAAAATGGGTAAAGGGGTATTAGTAACACCAACAGTTCACGGAAATTTATTAGTTGGTCCAGATTCTACAGATGGAGAAAATAAAGAGGATTTATCAACAGAATCATCACAACTTGATTTTATAAAAGAGACTTCATTAAAAACAACAGATAAGGTTAATTTTAGAGAAAGTATTAGAAACTTTGCTGGATTAAGAGCAATTTCAGATAGAAAAGATTTTATAGTAGAAGAAGCTAAGGATGTTAAAGGCTTTATAGATGTTGCTGGAATAAAATCTCCAGGTCTTACATCAGCACCGGCTATAGCAGTTGATGTAGTTGAGATGATAAAAGGTTCAGGATTAAATTTAGAAGAAAACAAAAACTTTGATGGAACAAGAAAACAAATTCACTTTATAGATCTTTCACCAGAAGAAAAAGCAAAGCTTATAAAAGAAGATAGTAGATATGGAAGAATAATCTGTAGATGTGAAAACATAACAGAAGGAGAAATTGTAGATAGTATAAATAGAACTTTAGGAGCAAGAACAGTAGATGGTGTAAAGAGAAGATGTAGACCAGGCTGTGGCAGATGCCAAGGAGGTTTCTGCGGACCAAGAGTTCAAGAAATAATTGCAAGAGAATTAAAAATGCCAATGGAAGATGTAATGTTAGACAAAGAAAATTCTTATATTTTAACTGGTGAAACAAAATAGGAGGGCTTAGTTATGAAATATGATTTAGTAGTAGTTGGTGGTGGCCCTGCAGGATTAGCAGCAGCCTATGAAGCTTATGAAAACGGAGTAAAAAATATATTAATTATAGAGAGAGATAAAGAACTTGGTGGAATATTAAACCAATGTATTCATAACGGTTTTGGACTTCATACTTTTAAAGAAGAGTTAACAGGTCCAGAATATGCAGAAAGATTCATAGATATGGTTAAAAATACCAATATAGATGTAAAGCTTGATACTATGGTTCTTGATATTGATAATGAAAAAAGAGTACATGCAATAAACTCAAAAGAAGGATATATTATTATAGAAGCTAAAGCAATAATACTTTCTATGGGATGTAGAGAAAGAACAAGAGGAGCAATCAATATACCAGGAGATAGACCTTCAGGAATCTTTACAGCAGGAGCTGCTCAAAGATTTATAAATATGGAAGGATATATGGTAGGTAAAAAAGTTTTAATATTAGGTTCTGGTGATATTGGTCTTATAATGGCAAGAAGAATGACTTTAGAGGGCGCAGAAGTTAAGGCTGTAGTTGAACTTATGCCATATTCTAATGGATTAAATAGAAATATAGTTCAATGTTTAAATGACTATGATATACCACTATATTTATCACATACAGTAGTAGATGTACAAGGTAAAGATAGATTAGAAAAAGTTATAATTGCAAAAGTTGATGAAAATAGAAGACCTATAAAGGGAACTGAAATGGAATTTGATTGTGATACATTATTACTTTCTGTTGGATTAATTCCAGAAAATGAATTATCAAAGCAAGCAGGAATAACTTTAGACAGAAGAACAAATGGACTTATTGTAACTGAAAGTATGGAAACTTCAAAAGATGGAGTCTTTGCATGTGGTAATGTAGTTCATGTTCATGATCTAGTTGACTTTGTTACAGAAGAAGCAAAAAGTGCAGGAAGAAATGCAGCTAAATACATAAATGGTAAGAAAAAAGGTGAAGAATTTATAAATATATTAAATGGTAAAAATATAAATTACACAGTACCTCAAAAAGTAGATATAAATGCAATTGATGATAAATTAAATGTATTTATGAGAGTTAGAGACGTTTTCCAAAATAAAGTTATAGTTGTTAGAGAAGGAGATAGAGTTATTCAAAGCTTTAAGAGAGCTCACCTAGCACCAGCAGAGATGGAAAGAATAATCATTCTAAAAGATAAATTAAAAGATGTTAAATCAGATATAACAATTTCTTTAGAGGATGGTGAATAAAATGGAAAGAGAATTAATTTGTATAGTATGTCCTAAGGGATGTCATTTAAAAGTAGATATAGAAAATGAAAAGGTAACAGGAAACACTTGTAAAAGAGGAGAAATTTATGGATTAAATGAAGTGAAAAATCCAGTGAGGGTTGTTACTTCTACCGTTAAAATAAAAGATATAAAAAATAAAATGGTTCCTGTAAAAACTAAGGATGCTATTCCAAAGGGTAAAATATTTGACGTTATGAAAGAGATAGACTCTGTAGAGGTTACTTTACCTGTGGAAGTAGGACAAGTTATAATTCACAATGTTTTAGATACAGGTGTTGATATTGTGTCTGCAAAGACAGTTAAATAGAGAGAACCTAAAAAACTCCTAGATTTTTCTAGGAGTTTTTTATATTGCGTTGAAAACCACTGGCTATGCCAGTGGATAAAAAGGCTTTAGCTCTGAAGAAAAAAAGAACTCCTATGATAAAATGAAATCGACTGACAAT
>NZ_FQVM01000039.1 GCF_900129365.1 Clostridium fallax | reverse complement strand
TATCATATAAATAAAAAAACTATAAAATAAAGATTCTTTGAAATCTTTATTTTATAGTTTTTTACTTTTTATATTTTTTTAATTTATATTAATTTACTTTCTTAATCTTTAATATAAATTTTATCTATTCTTTTTTACTATCTTAATAATATCTCTACCATATTTTTCACATTTAACAGTTCCAAAACCATTTATAGTTTTAAGTTCATCTAAAGTTTTAGGCATAGAATTTATTATATTTTCAAGTTCACGATTTGTATATACACAATAAGGTGGTATACCCTCTTTTTTACTCTTATTTAGACGATACTCTTTTAAATCTTTATATATTTTAGTGTCTTCTAAATCCTTAGATACTTTAAAATTGTTTCTTTTTTCTTTTTGGGTTATTTTATTTTCCTTATTATTTATAGAAGTTTCCTTTGAAAGACCATATTTTCTTTTATAATCTATATTAAATTTACCATTATATTTTAATAAAATTTTTGCAATTTCATTCATATTTTTCTGAGAAATACACTTATTATTATTATTATTATTATTATTTAATGATTTCATTTTGTTTATTAGCTGTTCATGCTTTATTATATGATCTTTGATTTCTTTTTTAGCGAATCTACTGTTTATCACAGTTTTAGGATTAGCAATAGTTACTATATGATTTATTAAACCATTGTAATCTTTTTTTAATAGACCTTCTTTTTTTAATATATCTTTTATAAGTTCTACATGTCTCTCATTTTGAACTATAGGACTATATATTCCTTCTTTTTTATAAAGCTTTCCATTAAAGTCCTTAAAATATCTAATAAAATCTCCAGAATTAGTTATCTCTATTTCTCCAAACATATTTTTGCATTCTATAACTAAAATAAACTTTGAACCAATAACAACATAATCAATCTGAGCTGAAAGTCCATTATATTTAAGATATAAATCATGTAAAATCAAAATAGGCATATGACTATTTTTAAGCTCATAAGCTATATTTTTCTCCCCATTTATTCCATAAGAAATACATTTCATCTCTTGCTTTATTTTACTTTCTAAATCCTTCGGTGCAATTTTTAAAATTTTTTCTAAGTCTTTAAGCTGCTTATTATTTTCACTAAATTTTTTAACAAAAGTAGGTCCTTTTAAAGTTTCTGATTTACTACCAAACAACTGAATTAGTGATTTAAAAAATCCCATAAGTTATCCTCCTGCTGTCTTTGCTGTCTATATTATTACTTATAATTCTAAATTCATCTTATTATAATTAACTATTTAATTATCGTGTAATAACTGGTGTTATTTTATATTTATTTGGGTTTTTTTATTTTATTTTAAATGTATATTATTATATTTTTAAAATTATATATTCCATATATCCATTTCCTAAAACTAATCTAACCTTATCTACAATACTTTTATTTAAAAAGGCTTTTCCAAAATTAGATTTTTCAGAGAATAAATTTTGAAATTGATTACTTTCATTTTTCTTAACTATTTTTACTTCTAATATACTTTCAAATTTTATACACTTTAAAGTAATTATTTTATTTAATAATGGATAATTTCTATTTTTTCTTTTATTTTTTCTATTATTTATGTGCGTTTCTTTTTGTTTTTTTCTTTTCTCCCTATTCTTATCTTCAAAACAACTTCTGCATCTTGATTCTAGATTTTCCATAATATTTTTTCTTTTATTTTCTAATAATATTTTTGTTTCAGAGGAATCATCGTAATAATTACATAATAATATTCCTACACACTTCAATAAAAATATCTGTGATTTTTCACAACGACATAGTCCTTATTTATAATACACACAATTACTTCTTCTTTTTCCTCCTTTAGGACCAATATACTCTATATGAGCAGGAGTACCTTGCATTTCTCTAATTCCCATACCCTATATCCCCCTAAACTTAAATATAAATCAAATAAATTAGCATCTTTTATTAATTTATACACTTAATTACTCTGTAATTAGCTAAAGTTATTATCTCTACAGTTATAAATTAATAAATAGATTTATTTAAAATAATTATTATATTATATGTTTTTATAACTTCTTTTATATTTAATGTTATATAACTATATGCTTTAAAATTTTATATTTTTAGAGGTATTATTAATTTTATTTTATAGATAATATATAAATATTAAGTTTTATCCACTTACAAATATAATTAAAAATAAATATAAAATTCTCAAGTATAATAATAAAATTTCAAAAAAATTATTGGTATCTACTGTTAAAGTTAAAATAATTTTAAAACAAACTATATATGATTATTTTTATAGTAATAATTGAAATAATATTTATATACTTAATTGTGTGGGAAATTATTATTATTTAAGTTTTGTTTTTATATATTAAAAATCTATATAAAAAAAGTTGTGTAATAACAAAGGATTTCTCCTTCATTATCACACAACTTTATCATATTAAATAATTATAAAATTATTTATTCATTCCTTCTTCAACAGAAACTGCAACTGCAACAGTAGCACCTACCATTGGGTTGTTACCCATTCCGATAAGACCCATCATTTCAACGTGAGCTGGAACTGATGATGATCCTGCGAATTGTGCATCTGAGTGCATTCTTCCCATAGTATCAGTCATACCGTATGAAGCTGGACCTGCTGCCATGTTGTCTGGGTGAAGAGTTCTTCCAGTACCACCACCTGATGCAACTGAGAAGTATTTCTTACCTTGTTCAACACATTCTTTCTTATAAGTACCAGCAACTGGATGTTGGAATCTTGTTGGGTTAGTTGAGTTACCAGTGATTGATACGTCAACTCCTTCATGATGCATTATAGCAACACCTTCTCTTACGTCATCTGAACCATAGCATTTAACCTTAGCTCTTGGTCCATTTGAGTATGGAGTTTCTTTAACTATTTCTAATTTTCCAGTGAAATAGTCAAATTTAGTTTGAACATAAGTAAATCCATTGATTCTTGATATGATCATTGCAGCATCTTTTCCAAGACCGTTAAGTATAACTCTTAATGGCTCTTTTCTTACTCTGTTAGCTTTTTCAGCTATCTTTATAGCACCTTCGGCAGCAGCGAAACTTTCGTGTCCTGCTAAGAATGCGAAACATTTAGTTTCTTCTCTTAAAAGCATAGCTCCTAAGTTTCCGTGTCCTAAACCAACTTTTCTATCATCAGCAACTGATCCAGGGATACAGAAAGCTTGTAATCCTTCTCCGATTGCTTCAGCAGCTTCAGCAGCTTTTGTGCATCCTTTCTTTATAGCTATAGCAGCACCTAAAGTGTATGCCCATCCAGCATTTTCAAAAGCGATAGGTTGAGTTTCCTTAACTATTTTATAAGCGTCTACACCCTTCTCATCGCAAATTGCCTTAGCTTCTTCTAATGACTTAATTCCGTACTTATTAAGTACAACTTCTATTTGCTTTATTCTTCTTTCATAACTTTCAAATAATGGCATCTTAAAATCCTCCTCAAATATTTTTTATATGCAATTGGGATTATTCGTGTCTTGGGTTGATCTTTTTAACAGCTTCATCAAATCTTCCGTATTGACCAACAGCTTTTTCTAAAGCTTCTGCAGCATCCATTCCCTTAGTGATCATTTCCATCATCTTACCTAGGTGAACGAACTTGTATCCTATGATTTGATCATCAGCATCTAAACCAACTTCAGTAACATATCCTTCAGCCATTTCTAAGTATCTAGGACCTTTAGCTAAAGTTCCATACATAGTACCAACTTGGCTTCTTAATCCCTTTCCTAAGTCTTCTAGACCTGCACCTATTGGAAGTCCACCTTCTGAGAAAGCAGTTTGAGTTCTTCCATATACTATTTGAAGGAATAATTCTCTCATTGCTGTATTTATAGCATCACAAACTAAATCTGTGTTTAAAGCTTCTAATATAGTCTTTCCTGGTAATATTTCTGAAGCCATAGCAGCTGAGTGAGTCATACCAGAACATCCGATAGTCTCAACTAAAGCTTCCTCTATTATACCGTCTTTAACATTTAAAGTTAATTTACAAGCTCCTTGTTGTGGCGCACACCAACCTATACCATGAGTTAAGCCTGAAATATCCTTTACTTCTTTTGATTGAACCCATTTTCCTTCTACAGGAATTGGAGCTGGACCGTGATTTGGACCTTTGGCAACTACACACATTTCTTCAACTTCTCTTGAATACATCATATACTTTTTTCTCCTCCCTAATATTAATTAATCACAACCTATTAAATAAAATTTATTAGATCATAGATAATTATCAACTGGGTTATTTTTGTTCCCACTGGGTTAGTTTTTAACTAACACTTTTATTCTAACAAATCATAACCATTGTAACAATATCTTTCTAAAAATTTTCTACGATTTTATACAAAATATTTCAGTAAACGTTTATATTTTCTTTTTATGAAATAAATTTTTATTATTAAAATTACAATTTATTGAAAACAATATCTATTATCTCAATTATTTAAGATTTATTGCTAAAGCATTTTTATCACATTTAAAATCAACTTTATATCTTTAATTTGAAATCTTCCTTATTAATAATATGTATTAATAAGAAGTTATTTTTTATAAGGAATTTCTTTATAGCTAAATACTATATAAAGATAAAGTTCAAAATAAAAGCTCAAATTTTATTATTATATTCTTATAAATTTATATATGAATTAATAAATACTAAAAATAATAATTTAAGATATATGTATTTTACAAATATAAAAAACTATGAATAAAGATTTAAAATCTAAACTCATAGTTTTTTAGATCAACAATTAAAATCAATTATATAATATTAATTTTTTAACACCAGTTTTTTACTATATATTTTATATTATCGAAATCAATTATATAATACTAATCTCAATAAAAATAATAATATAAGACTAATATTATTATTTTTACATCGTTATTTTAAATTTATAAAGTTTTAATATAATACTCTTCTATTATTCCCTATAAACTAAAAATTTCTTGCACTTTAAAGTTATATATGATAAAATATTTTGTGTTAAGCCGGAGTGGTGGAATTGGCAGACGCAACGGACTCAAAATCCGTCGGGTTCACACTCGTGCGGGTTCAAGTCCCGCCTTCGGCACCAGATAAACACTAGGTTTTAGAGCTTTGGAATTTATATCCAAAGCTCTTTTTTTACCCTTTTGCCCTCCATTTGCCCTCCGAATTATTTTTTCCTATTTTTCCATATCGGAACTAAAAGTCTTTAATGTTCGTGTTTTTTATCTTTTTTTAATAAAATGTATAAATATTTATAATTAAAATCATACTAATTTTTTGTTTATTTTTTGAACTAGGAAAGGACTGTTGATTTTTTCTTAGTGAATTTTTAATTATTGTTTCAGTAATATTTATAAGATTTAATAATAATTAGTTTTATTCATAAAAATCTACTGTTTTTGCCTAGTAACCCCCTATTATTTTAATAAATTACTTATTTTTATAATTAAATCATTCTTAATGAATCTCTATACCAATTCTTTTTCTATTTCTATAATGATATTTCAGTTATTATCCTTTTTTAAATTTATATATATAATTTAAGTTTTATTTTAGTTATTTCACATTATGCCCCAACCTTAGACAAGCGGTGGGCTTGTGGAAGGTGGACTAGCCCTCCGCTTGTCCACTCTGTTGGGGCAAGTTCCACAATATCTTTTAGTTTTTCATTATTTAAAGTTTATATATAATAAAAGACCTCGCAGCTCTTCCCTAGAAAGGACCTATTAGGAATACCTAAAAGGCTTGTCCTATTAGATAACTCCAAAATACATTTGTTATCTAATAGGACAAGCCAAATGACCCCATATCTCCGCTAAAAAGACCCCATAGGAATACAAAAAGTGGTGGACTTGCCTTGCAGTTAAATAGATAAGGACAAGTCTTTTTAATGCTTGTACTTGACTATTTATACTGGGAGCATGTCCACCACCACGCACTCTGCCGGGACCCAAACAAGGGACTAGCTAAAACCGTGCAATTCTTAGTGAATAAAAGGCTCGGAGCTTGCCGAAGAGACTTTTAGGCGCTTAGAAGTGCTAGGGAGAAGCCTGTCCTCTTTTTGGGTGGCAGGATTAGTGCCTAATTTATAAAGAGAAAAAATGTAATTATTCTCTATAATGTACTATATATAAATGATATATATCATTGTAAAACTATTTTATGATATATATTTTCATAGTATATTATTTTTATAATCTAAAGTTTATGAATAAAAATTAGAATTAAAATCTAAAGCTTGTCTTTTTCTTTTTTTAGTTTGGACAAGCTTTTGTTTGCTCTTTAGAGAATTTACCCTAGCTTCAGGCAAATAGATGCTTGTACAAACTTTCCTTTTTGGTACCAGGGCAAATTGAACTTCCGTTTAAATAATATTCTTAGTTTACTTTTATTATTTTTATTTCATTATATTTATTGTTTTAATTTTATAAAGTTTAATTTGCCCGTTACGCCTTAGCGGATTAATGTTTTTGGAACTGCTTATTTTCTGCTTCTTCTTTGGCTTTGACCTTTTATAGCAGAATGTATGCTGGTCCAAAACTTCCTTTGACTATTTTTATAATATTTATATATATAATATATTCATAATGTTAATCATTTTATAATAAAAATAGATTATTTCTATATAAAAAGTATAGGAGGTATATATCTATGGCTGGTTACATAATGTCTCTTAATAATATTAATTCATTAACTGATTTCATAAATAAAGGAGTTTATTCTACTACTTTAAAAGAAGCAAAGATACATAAAGGTTCTAAAAATTCATATTACTGGGGTGTATCTCAAGAAGGTACTTTAGCTGATTATTCAAGCATGAAGGCTGGTGATAATATATATTTTTTTATTAAACGAAAAATATATGGTATAGGAGTATTAAAAAATATATATAATGATTGTAAATTTAATAACTATCCTAATGCAGATGAACCATCAATTGTAAAATATAAAAATATAAAAATATAAAAAAGCATTTACTTATAGATTTTGGTGAAAATAGTCCTAACAATAGATGGATTTGTATATTTAAGCCTAGTCCTTTCTTTTTTAAAAATGGAATTGATATAGATGATATTTTATTATCTAATCCATGTAAATTTAAAATGCTTAGAGCTTTTTGGAAAATATCCTTTCTTAAAATTGATGATGAAGAAAATAAAGCTCTTAAAGATATTATTTTAAAACGTAATGAAAATTTTCTTAGTGATAATGCTGATAATACTGATATATTTTTTAGTTTTGATTCAACATATCATAATAATATTAAAAATAAATTGAATAAAAATTATATTCTTGATACAAAAAAAATTTTATATTATTCATCTAATAAAAATATTATTTATCATGAAATGGCTATAGAAGCTGCTGTTATTTGCCAAATATCTAATAAGGTTAAAAATACAATAGATATATTGGATTGTTGTGATTATATATCACATCAAGTTATCGCATCTCCATTTAAACCAATTGATTATATGGATAAAATGGATATATTTGGGTATAAATATATTCCTAATTTTTATGGTACAATTTCTAAATATTTAGTAATAGAACTTAAGAAAGGTGCTGCTAAAATACAAGATATTGAACAAACATTAAAATATGTTGATTGGATAAACCAACAATATTCTTTTGGTGATTATTCAATGATTAATGCCTTTCTTATTGCAAATGAATTTGATAAATCTATAATTGAAGAAAAAAATAAATTAGCTAAAAGAAATTTTATTACAAAATCTCATCCCATAACATCATCCATTTGGACAAACTTAAAATTAATTAAATATACATTTAATAGAGAAACTAAATTATTAGAACTTAAATGTATTTCTTAACGATTTTACTCTTAAATAAAAAAAACACTATTGCAATAATCAATTTATATAGCAATAGTGTTTTTTATTTATTCATTCTCTACATCAACCTCAGAAATTATAGTTTTTTCATTCTCAAAAATATAATTTAATCTTTTTCCCATTCTTTCAATTAATCCTACAACCAAAGCATTTCCCATACAGAAATATCTAAATCTTTGAGTCATTCCAGTATTAGTCCAATTATCGTCAAATCCATTTAATCTTTCACATTCAATTGGTGTTAAAATTCTAAGTTTACTTGTTATAGGATCTCTTACAACATGTGTACTTCTATTTTTACTAGATTCACTTGTAAGCATTGTTCTAGATGGAACATCTAAATTATCTGGGAAAGCTAATGCCCCTTCTCTATACATATATTCATGTCCATCTTTACTCTTTCTAGGTTCTGCTTTAGCTCCCTTCATATATTTCCATTTATCTAAATCATCACCTAAATAAAAACTTTCATCAACATTATGTTCTAATATTTCACCTAATGTTACAGGCTTAATAACTTTAGGTATTACCTTATAAGTGCATAATTCATTACCATTTAAAATACCTGATTCTAAAAAAGGAAATGAAAACTCATTAGATATATCTAATATATTTTTATCTAAAACGCAATTTGATTCAGCTACTATTCCTTCTATATTGAATGCACTACTAAAGAAACTATTTTCTTCAAAATAATTTTTAATATTATTTTCCTTAATAAAATTTCTTACAGATTTAAAATACTCTGTAGTATTATGATAAGCAAAAATAAATACTCTTCTTCTTTTTTGTGGAAATCCATAATCTGCTGCATTTATAACTCGCCATTCAACATTATATCCTAAATCTCTAAGACAAGTTAAAATTATACCAAAATCTCTTCCTCTTTGTTTAGTTGGAGATTTTAATAATCTATCTACATTCTCTAATAAAATAAAAGGTGCTCTTTTTCTTTCCACTATCTTCTCAATTTCCCACCATAGTACACCTTTTTTCCCTTGTATTCCTTTAGCTCCTGTACTAGCAACAGAATAATCTTGACATGGAAAACCACCAACTAATAATGAATGATTAGGTATTTTATATATATCTGGATTATTATTTATTTCAGCAATATCTATATTTAAAGCTTTAGTATTAGGAAAATGACTTACATAACATTCAAAGGCATCTTGTTTCGTTCTGCTTGGCTCCCATTGATTAGCTAATAGAACATTCCAATCATCAGAAGATTTACTTAATCCTAAATGAAATCCACCAACACCAGCAAATAATTCTACTACTGTTTTATCTAATGGCATTATTACACCTCTCCTTATTTGCTAACTTAAAATCAACATTATTTCATTTAATCATTATATTAAACTTTTTTTCATAATACAAATTATTTTTATATTATTTATTAATTTTATAATCTTTAATACAAATGACTGTATTTCTTAGATAATTTATATTAATATTACTTTATAAGAATATAATTCCATATATTTTTTTTACTTTAGGAGATGAATTAATGAATATTTTTAATACTGAAAAAGAACTTCTCGATTATACTAAAAATATAAGAAATAAAACTTTTAAAGAATTGGACAAGCTAGATTTATTAAGTAAAAAGAGTAAAGATAAAGGAATATTAGGAAAAATTGTTGAAACAGGCTTTTATAATTATCCTTTAAACAATAATCCCTCAGCAGATTTTGAAAATTTAGGCATAGAATTAAAAGTAGCTGGGTTGCAAGAAAATAAAAATCATACTTTAAAAGCTAAAGAAAGATTAGTTCTAAGTAAAATAGACTATAATAATATAGTTAATGAAAATTTTGAATTTAGTAAGTTACTTTTTAAAAACAAAAAATTATTAATAATATGGTATGAATATGATAAAAATAAAACTTATGCAGATTTTATAATAAGAGACTTCCAATTATATGATATGTCTATTGATGAAGATGTTTTCAGAAATGATTTTTATATAATAAAGAAAAAAGTAGTAGACGGTGAAGCTCATTTGTTATCTGAAGGAGATACTTCTTACTTAGGTGCATGCACTAAAGGAGCTAAAGGTACTGATAGAGTTTCTCAACCTAATTCAAATATTCCTGCAAAGCCAAGAGCTTTTTCTTTAAAAAATTCTTATATGACTGGTGTTTTAAGAAGTTATGGTTTAACTAAAAAATCTACTGAATTCAATACGATAGAAGAATATCTAACATCTAAATTATCTTCTTATTTCAGATTAACTCAAAAACAAATTTGGAGTAAATTAGGTTTTGATATTCCTTCAATAATTCCTAAAAATTTTAATAAAATGATTTCTGATAAGCTTATAGGAAAAGATTCAGATTTAAAAGAAAAGCATGAACTATTTAATAAAACTACTTATATAATAAAAAATATTCCTGTTGATGAAAATTATAATCCAATTGAAAGATTATCCTTTAGAAATTTAATACTTTCAGAATTTACTTCCTCTTGGGAAGATTCAGATTGGGCAAATTATTTTGAAGAGGTTACTATAATATTAATATGCTATGATGGAAAAGGTAAGAAAAATGGAGATAGGATTTTAAAAGGAATTAAAAAAATTACTTTCTCTGATAAGGATTTAGAACTCTTTAAAAAATCCTATTTAATGGTTCAATCAGCCATTATTAATAATGATATAAGCATATTGCCTTATCCTAAACATAGTACAGAAGATAAATTAGACAATCCTTTAGTTATTGCTCCTAAAGGGAAAAAAGGTGATAATGCTTATGATAACTTTTTTGAAAAAGATACAACAAAAGTGTGTTTCATGCTAGAAAAAGAATTTATTTATAATAAATTAAAATAATATAATTTTATACTATAGAAATTTTTAAAAGGACTAGATATTAAAATAATTTAGTCCTTTTAAACCTCTTCTTAAAACTCCAAAAACTCCCCATCATATTTTACAAAACCATTTTTACTATTCTTTCCCTTATCAGTATCATAAACAATACATAGATTACTATTCTCTCTATAAAGAGGCGTAGCCTTCTCAAAAGGTTCTAATAATCCAAATCTATCATTTAAATCACTATATAAATAAACTATTTCTATAGTAGAACCATTTTTATATTTATCCTCATAATAATATTTAATAAGCCTTGGTATATTTTTAATATATCCTCTTCTTATTCCATTAGGTGTTGGATACTCAACTAATACTAATTGCTTTGAAAAACTTATATCTAAAACCGTTATTCTATCACCATCATCAACTCTTCTTCCACTTATAACAGAACCTTCTTTATCTCTAACATAAAACCAATCCCCAACTATCTGTGCATTATTGGGATAAGTAAAATTATTTAAATATTCCTGTGGACTATATTTATCCTCTTCCTTTGAATAATCTAAATTATTATCATTAAAACTTCCATTTCTAAAATCTCCTATAGGAAAATAATCTCCAGGACAATTAGTTGCATTTAATTCCTTATGAATTTGAAGAGGTACATTGCCAAATCTTCTTCTTAAATCATTTAAAAGATCCATTCCAGAATCAAATTGAATTTTATTCATTCTTTCTCTTATAAATGAACCTTCAAAGCAGATTCCTATACTAGAACTATTATAATTAAGACAATGTGAACCTATAGCAGTCTCTGGCCTACCCCTCCAAATAGATCCATCTTTTCTAATTAAATAATGATATCCAATACCTATCCACCCTCTATTTATATGCCATTTATGAATATCATAAACACTACACTTCTCTGCTTCTGCATGATGAAATATTATTTTATTAGGTTTATTTCCAAACTTTAATACTCCATTCCACTTTAAATTACTTTCATTAATCTTTACCATATTACCTCCTAATTAATAAATATATAAATTTAGTTATATTGTCTACAACAATAAAGTCTCAAGAATTTATTTTTTATTCAAAAAAGAAGAATAAGGATTAAACCCTATTCTTCTCTTTGTTGTTTTATAGCGACTGCTATATCATTAATAAGACTAGAAATTTCTTTAGATAAAACATCTAATTTACTTTCCATTCTAATTAAAAGATATATACTAACTGCTATAGGGAACCCTACGGTACTAATTAAACTAACTAGCTGGTCATACATAAAATATCACCTTCCCTTGTCGCTAAATTAAGAAATTAAATAATATACGGGGATATATATTAATTTAATAACTAACTTATTTATAATAACTTTAATTTATAATATGAAACTCTCCCACCCATTTTTATAGATTTAAGAAAGACTTTCTATCTTTTATCTTTAAGTTATGTTAATACTAATCTTTCATTTTCTCTTGGTAAAAAGCAAATATTCATTTTGTTATTTACCAAATTCAAAAAAGAAAAATTAGTATATATTTAAGTTTATAATCATACTAAATATCATCTTTTTTAAGTTTATTAAGTAAATGTTTACTTTAAAGTTTCAGCTAATCAACCCACCCTTTATAGTAAAACTACTCATTAATATTTAAACTCTTTTTTATTTTCCTTATAGCCCGTCTTTTTAAATTCCGTATATCTTTATATTTAATGTTATAAAGACTTTCAATTTCTTTTGTTGATTTATCATCTATATAAATATTATTAATTATATTCCTTTCATATTCTGGTAATTCATTAATTGCCCAAATAACATCTTTTAACTGCATATATGCAATAACTTCATCTTCAATACTAAAGGAGTAATCCTCCTCTAAATCAATTATATCTGTAGGTACTTCCCGATAATGTTTTATCTCCTTACGCAAAAGCTCATTAAAGCTATTTGTAATGGTATTTGTACAATAAGTAGTAAAACTATTGCTATTATGTTTATACTTTTTGATAGATTTAATAATCGCTAAATATCCATGCTGAACCAAATCCTCAAAGTCATATCCATTTACTCTATATTTTATAGCTTTATTGATTACATATCCTTTAAACTTTTCAATAAGAAAATTTATAGCTTTTACATCTCCAATTTTAGCTTTTAATATTAAATCTTCTATAATTAAGCACCTCCTAATTTTAATTTTTTATCTATATTAACATTATAATATTTACATTTATTATCTGTGAACTAGATGTGACAAATTGTCACCTTTTTTATTAGTTCAATTCTAAGTAAACATCATATATACTATATGAAAATACTTGAAAGGAGTTGATACTATGCCAGCAAGTGCAGCATTAACAGAGGTTAAATTATCTATAGAGGTTAATTTAGGTCAAGACGACAAAGGTAAAGATATAAATAAGAAAACTAAATTTGGTGATGTTAGATTAGACATTTTAGATGATGACTTTTATGCAGCTGGAGAATCTATTTCTGGATTATTAAAGGGAACTTTAACTAGAATTCAAAAAGAAGAATCTTCACTAGTAACTAATTTAGAATAAATTAAATAAAAATCTAATAGGAGGTAGTATCTATGACTGAAAAATATTTGCTTATGACCTTCAAAGATGAAGCAGGAAAGAAGGTTTCTATAAGCTTAAAAGGTATTAGAGATAATCTAAATCAAGATGAAATAAACGCTACAATGGATCTTCTAATAGCTAAAGATGTTTTCTATAGTTCTGGCGGATCATTTGTATCAAAAGTCAAAGCTGAAATCATAACTAAGCAAGTGGATTCAATCACAATGGCTTAGAAATAAAAAGCTTAGGTATTAAATACCTAAGCTTAAATAATTATTAAACACTATTTTTATTATTCTTCACTAATATCATAGCCTATAGGATCATCATTATGATTTCCCCAACCTTCTCTTATAGCTATAGATGTTAATTCTAAAATATCTGCAACTGAAGGCATTCTAGCTTGTCCTCTAGCTCCTTGTAGATTTCCATTAGGTCTACGCCAAATAAATCTATATCCTTTTTGTTCCGTTCCATCTCCATATTCATATCTACAATATTGAAAACATAAATTCCACTCACCTTCTATACCTTTCTTCACTTCATTTAAAACAACTACTCTACTTTGGCCCATATAAAAAACCTTCTTTCAAAACAATCTGAAATCAATTACACTTATATGTTTTTATATTTATCTGTAACCTTAAATACAATTATATTTATTATCTATATTTTATAACAAATGTTTATCAATAATTTTATATGTCAATAATTATCAATATAAAGGTGGTGTTATATTGAAATACAAAATAGATTATAAATTACATATAAAAGTTTTATTAATAGCAATAATTATCTCTATAGTTTTCTATGACTTTATATCTAAATCCTTAATAAACTTTTCAGAAACTATAAGTAATATATTTTATACAGAAATAAATTATATTAATACTATGATTTATATATTAATAATTATGATACCATTAACGGCAACTCATGAATTAATACATGGCCTTTTCTTTAAACTATTTGGCGGTAAAGTAAAATACTATTTTAAATTTATATTCGCTGCAACATTTGAATGTTCTGGAAAACCTATAACATTAATAAAATTTTCAATAGTTCTTTTAAGTCCATTAATCATAATATCATTTTTATCACTATTGCTTTCAACATGGCTGGGTCATATAGTTTTCTTATTAAACTTAATAGGCTCTTTAGGAGATATTTATATGGCATTAGAATTATTAAAATATCCTTCACACAGCTTAATAATTGATAAAAGTTATGGTTATAAAGTTATAATATAAATTCAGCTTTTTCAGCTAATAATAAAACATCCTTTATTTTTAAATAAGTATGTTTTATTATTTTTACTTTATTATTTGTTAATTATTACTTATTAATAGTTAATTATTACTTATTATTTTTTACTTATTATTTATTAACTTGGTATGAGTTTATTTTTACATTTTAAATTTTAAAATACTAATTTAAAATAAAAATAACCCATACCAATGGGTTGTTTTTTAATGGCTACTTCACTAACTTAATTCATTTATTAAAAAACATATCTTTTTCATATAAATAAATGAATCTCTTTTACTTATTTAATATAAATTTTCAATATTTAAACTTTACTAAAATTGTGTTATTTGCACTATTTGTCATTAATAAAAAAACATGGTAATATTTATTAAGGAGTATTTTATATTAAATACTTAAAAATGAAAGGATTATATATATGAAAATTGATTGGATAAAAATAATAGGTTTTAGAAATTATGATAATGAAACCATAAATTTTTCAGATAAAACATTAATTATTGGTGCTAATGATGTTGGAAAAACAAATCTAATATATGCTTTAAGATTACTTTTTGATAAAAGTTTAAGTGAAAAAGATTTAGAATTAACAAATTCTGATTATAATATATTTACAAAAGCTACAGAAATCAGTATAACAGTAAAAATAAATAACATATGGTCTTATGTCAATATTTTGGACACAAAAAGTCAAACTTTTTCATGCTGCACTTCTAGCTAATAATTCACATTGATCTGGAGTCATGTAATTAATAGAAGAGTGTATCCTTTTTCTGTTATACCAACCTTCAATATATTTAAATA
>NZ_FQVM01000008.1 GCF_900129365.1 Clostridium fallax | reverse complement strand
ATGGTTGCCAGGTTAGTATGGCTCGATAGCTCAGTCGGTAGAGCAGAGGACTGAAAATCCTCGTGTCACTGGTTCGATTCCAGTTCGAGCCACCAAAAGCCTAGTGCACTTTGTACTAGGCTTGTTTTCTCTTGTAATTAACATTGCAAAATTTTATTAACAAATTTGCCTTAGAATTAGGCTTTAATTCACAATATTTGTGGATTAATATTTTGGACAACTTAATTTCTGTGCATAAAACTTGATCCGCAGCTATGGCTGTGGATTTTTTTTGCTATTTTTTATATTATTTTATAATATAAAAAGATATAAAAGGATATACAAATTTATAAATAAATCCATGGAAATATTTACAAAAGAAATATAAGAAATATAAATAGATATTAATTTAAAATTTAATTTTTCAAATAACAATAAATTAAAATAATATTTTATTAAGGGTTAAGATAAATTTAAATGATAATAAGTAGAACTAATCTATATAGTAATAATATTATCTTAAATAAGTTAAAGTATATAAGTGTTATAGAATTAATCATAATAAATATTTTATTTATTTTTATAATTAAGGTTTAAAAATAAATTCTTAAAAATAAAGTTACTGATCCTTGTATTTAAGCTTAAACAATATGAAATCTAGTGATTTTGTGTTATTATAAAAATATGTTTTATTAACCACATATAAATTATATAAAGGAGAATTAATATGGAAAATAAAGTATTAGCAGTAGTTGGCGGAAAAGAAATAACTGAAAATGATTTAATGGAAATTGTTAAAAGATATCCTGAAAATAGACAGGGATTTTTCTCTACAGAACAAGGTAAAAAACAACTTCTAGACCAAGTTATAGGATTACAGTTAATGTATGAATTTGGTAAAGAAAATAAATATGATGAAACAGATGCTTATAAAGCAGAATTAGAAAAGTTATCTAAAGAATTATTAACTCAAATGGTAGTTAATAAGGTATTATCAGAAGTTACTGTAACTGATGAAGAAGTTAAAGATTTCTATAATAAAAATAAGCAAATGTTTATGCAACCTGAAACAGTATCAGCTAAGCATATCTTAGTTGATTCAGAAGAAGGATGTAAGAAAATAAGAGAAGAAATAGTTGAAGGTGGTTTAACTTTTGAGGAAGCTGCAAGAAAATATTCAAGCTGTCCATCAAAGGAGCAAGATGGTAATTTAGGAGAGTTCTCAAAAGGAATGATGGTTCCAGAATTTGAAAAAGTTGCATTCGAGCTTCCAATAGGTGAAGTTAGTGAGCCAGTTCAAACTCAATTTGGATATCACTTAATAAAAGTTGATAGCAAAAATGAACCAAAGGTTCAAGAGTTAGAAGATGTTAGAGAAACAGTTGTTAATCAATTAATTCAACAAAATCAACAAAAGAAATATTTTGAGTTTATAAATGAATTAAAGAACAAATATGGAGTAGAAATTAAACAAAAATAATTTAACTACTAAATATTAGATATACTTTTATAAACTTAGATTAATAAACATTGCAACATATAGTGATTAATTTACTATGTGTTGCTTGTTTTTACTATAATAATTTAAACTATTATAGTATATAATGTTAATATAAGATTCAATATAAAATTCAATATAAAATGTCACTTTAAAACTTAAGGAGAATAAATATATGTATAATACAGAGAGAGAAAAAAGGGTAATAGATAATCTATTGGCTATTTTAGTGGTATTTGCATCTATTACAGGTTGGTATTCTTTAGATTATATAGGTATGAATAAGTTTTGGCTTATATTTATACTTTGTAGTTTAGTATTGATGTTTTTAATAATAAGATTTTCAGGGGGGGTTAATGAATTAATATATTCTATAAAAGAAATTTTAACAAATAAGCTAAATTTAATTATTGGTTTATTATTGATATGGACTGCAATAACTTATTTTATAAATTATACTGGTAAAGGTACTTTGTTATATGTTATAAAAATGTGGTTTTTAGTAGTTATATATATACTATTTTTAGGTCTATACTTTATAAAACAATCAAAAGAGCAAGTTTTTGCAACTATATTTACCATAGGTAGATATATTTTTGCATTAGGATGTATAAATACATTAGTAGCTTTTTATCAATTTATATATAGATCAAATAGAATATTTGGAATTGTTATCTCACAATGGCCAACATATAATCCAGCATCTTTTTATGATAATGTAAATGGATTAGGAACATACTTATATATATCTATAATAGCAGGATTAATTTTATTAGTTAAGAGCAATAAGAAGAGATTTTACTTAGTAGGAATTATATTGCAGTGTTATGCTTTATATTTAACTATTGCGAGAACTAGTATAATTTCAGTATCTATATTTGCTATATTTGCAATTATTACTCTTCTTTTATTTGATAGAAAAACTCTTAGAAGTGTATTTACAAAAAGGTTTTTAATATTTTTTATTATTGGAAATCTTTTAGGTTTAATAGTTGTATTTAATGTTGAGGTAAGATCATCTATATCACAAGCTTTAGGTGAAAAGAAGGTTTCTATTAATGCTGAGGATAGATCTATAACTGATATGCTTAAAGAAAAGAATGATAAGGGAGTTAACCAACGTCAGTTTATATGGAAAGCTGTAATAAATAATAAAGGACAATATGCAGCTTTTGGTGATGGACTAAAGTATAAAGTAATAGAAAAAATAAATGTAGCAAAAGTTATAAGTTCTAGTAGTGCAGGAGCTGATAGAATAAGCTATCATAATACACTATTTAGATATTTCGCATCTCATGGTTTTATTGGTTTAATATTATTTTTAGTGGTTATGGCTTTTGCACCAATAACTTTAATATTTAGAATGATTATAAATAGAAGGGTAGATATACCTAGTATTTTATATATAATTTTTACAGCATCTATTTTTGCTTATATGCAAATGGAAGAAGTGTATATTGGAGAAATTGGAATGATTCAATTAATAAATATGATAAATTTAACTTTAGGTGGTTACTTAGTAAGAAAAAAGGAATATTAATAATAAAGAACAACTTATAGATTTTAGCTATAGGTTGTTCTTTATTATTTACTTTTATATTATAAGATATTTAAAAATTTTAAATAATAAATAAAGAATCTATTTGTTACAATAATATTTTAATATTATAATTAAAATTAGTATTTACATAAAAGGAGATTATTTTATGAATATAGCATTTGTAGGTATACGTGAAGATGAATTAAAAACTGTTTCTGCTCCTAAAAGAGTGGGAAATGCTTTATTTAATAGATTAAGGAAAAACTCTCAAGATAATTATTATTTTTTCTCTTTAAATTTAGAAAATGAAACTGATCTTATTGAGAGGGATAAAAATATAATTAGAGGAAATTTAAATCAATTAGGGAACTTTATAAGGGATAATAATATAGATGTTGTTTATTTTGCAAGATATTATTCTAAAATAGCCTTAAGTCTTATATGGCTTAAATTAAGATATAAATTTAAATTAGTTTATACTGCACATGGAATAGTAAAAAAAGAACACGAAATAAATAAATCATTTAGTAGTTTAAGCATTTTTATAGAAAAACTTTTATTAAAATCATGCGATAAGGTAATTGTTGTTTCTGAAAAAACAAAAAAGGAATTGGCTAATTACTATAAAAATTTAGAACTTAATAATGTAGTCGTTATTCCTAATGGAGTAAATAAAATAGAAAGTAATAAAGACTTTGATTTTAAAAAAGAGTTAAACATAAGAAATAATAAAAAAAATATTTTAACTATAGGTATAAGAAAAATAAAAAATATAGAAGAAATTTTAGAAACTTTTAAAAATAATAAGACCATATCACATAAAGCTAACTTAATAGTTATAGGAGAAACTACAACTGAATATAGTAAGAAGATTATAGATAAGTATAAGGATTGTGAAGGAATAATATTTAAGGAGCTTATGAAACCTGCAAACCTTTTTGCTGTATATAACAATATAGATTTATATATTCAAATAAGTAAGTTTGAAACCTTTGGCATATCTATTGTTGAAGCGCTTCTAAGTGGCAAGAATGTAATTTTATCAAAATTATTGCCAATTGCTAAGTATTTTACTGATAAAGAAGTTTATTTTTATGAGTATAAAAATAATAATTTATCAGATGTAATTATTGAAGCCTTAAATAACAATAATATAAAAGCTATTGAGGGGTGTAAAAAAGTGGAAAAAATGTTTAATTGGGATACTGTAAGTGAAAAATATGAAAAGATATTTAAAAGCTTATCTTAAAATAATCTATAATAATTAAATTAAAATTTTAGTTTTTTTGGAGGAAAGCTAATGAATAGGAGAACAATAGACAATGAAAGTTTGGATAATTTTGATGAAATGTTTCCAGACTGCAGAGGAAAAGAAAAAGACGTTTTAAGAGAATCTCAACTAGTAATGCTTAGGATTCTAAAAATTGTTGATTATATATGTAGAAAAAATGACATAAAATATTGCCTTCATGGTGGAACTTTATTAGGTGCTATAAGACATGGAGGATTTATTCCTTGGGATGATGATATAGATATTGCTATGATGAGAGAGGATATGGAGAGATTCATTAAAGTAGCTAAAATTGAACTTCCAAAGGATATGTTTTTACAAACTAATGAAACAGATACAGAATATGATATGCCGTGGATTAAAGTTAGGGATAGAAAAAGTAAAATAGAAGAATATAAGCCAGGGAATTATCATAGGGGAATATTTATAGATATTTTTCCTTTAGATGAATATATAAATGATAAAGAAAAAGTTTTAATATATAAAAATAAATATAAAAGAATTCATAGATTATATACTCTTGTAAAGGAGCCCTTTGAGACTATAAAGTCACCTAAATTACTTATAAAAAATGTTATCAAAACTAATGGTTAAAATATTATGCTTTCCTATAACTTTTATGAGTAAAGAAAAAGTATTTAAAAAGTTAAAGTTAAAAAGATATAAGATAGCTAAAGAGATAACTTCAAGTAATAGTAATCTTGTAGGTGATGGCGTAGATGTAATGTATTGGACTGGATTTTATAATAAAAATGATATATTTCCTTTAGTAGAAGTAAAGTTTGAAGATAGTAAATTTTTAGCTCCAAATAACTATGATAATTTTTTAAAAGCCACTTTTGGAGACTATATGAAATTACCTCCAGAAAATCAAAGAATTCCTCATAATTTAGGATTAAAACCTATTTTAACAGAGGATGAAATTAAGGAGTTAAATAAAGGTTTTGAGGTGAAATAATTATGACTAAAAAAGTGATGCATATTGTATCTACTGGAAGGCTAAGTGGAGCAGAGAAGGTTGTATCAGATATATGTTCTAATTTAACAGAAGATTTTAAACCAATAGCTATTTGTGCTGGAGAAGAATTAAAAAAATATTATGAAGAAAAAGGTATAGAAACACATATTTTTAATATATCTTCATTAAATCCATTTGAAATATTAAAATTAAAAAATTTTGCTAAAAAAAACAATATAGATATTATACATGGTCATGATGTAAAGCCTTCTATAGCAGGATATTTAGCAAGCAGTAGTAATATTCCAGTAATATCTCATTTGCATGGAACATATCCTTGGCTAAAAGGAAATGGTGCTATGAAAAAAATAGATGGATTTTTTAGAAGTAAGTATGCAATGAATATAGCTTGTTCTAATAAAGTAAAAGATTATTATTTAACTTATAATAAGAAAATAAATTCAAATAAGTTCGTAGTAAAAAGTAATGCTTTTAATTTTAATGAATTTAATAATATTAAGATTAGAGAGAAAAATATAGTTAAAGATGAACTTGATATAAAAGAAGATGATTTTATTTTTGGATATGTAGGAAGGCTTATACCTTTAAAGGGGATAGATCTATTAATTAATGCATTTAATGATATATTAAAAGAAAGGGATAATGTTAAGCTTCTTATAGTTGGAGATGGAGATGAAAGAGAAAACCTTAAGATACAAGCTGAAAGATTAGGAATAAGGGATAAAATAATATTTACAGGATTTAAAAGAAATGTTTATGAATATATGAATATAATGGATTGCTTTGTATTATCATCTGTAAGGGAAGGACTTCCTATGGTGATATTAGAAAGTATAGCTATGAATATACCTATAATTTCAACACCTGTAGCAGGAGTTAATGAACTAATATCTTCTAATGAATATGGAATAGTTTTGAAAGAAAGAAATAAAGAAAACATGGTTTTAGCTATGAAAGATGCTTTATTGAATAGGGATGAATTTAAGATAAAAGCTAGTAATGCTTATAAGAAACTTAAAGAACAGTATGATATAGATATATATATAAAAGACTTAGAAAAGTTATATAAAGATATTATTTAATGGTTAAAAAGTTTTTATTTAAATATTAGATTTAATATATTATAAAAATTATCTTTATATAAAATAAAAGAACAGATTCTTAAGAATCTGTTCTTTTATTTTATATTGCTAATTCATCAAAATTATTAATATATTTATCAGCTTCTTCTTTTAAATAAGGCATTTGATCTAGTGAGTGTTCATCATAAACTGCAATAACTTTCATTCCAGCGGACTTAGCACCCTTTACTGCTGGCAATATATCTTCAAAAACTATGCAATCTTTAGGGTTTACATTTAATTTCTTAGCTGTTAAAAGATATACGTCGGGAAAGTTTTTACCTCTTAAAACCTCATCAGTAGTAGTTATAACATCAAATAGATCGTATATTCCATTTGCTTTTAAAGTGGCCTCAAGAAGAGGTTTTGAATTAGAAGTTGCAAGAGCTATCTTTATTCCACAACTTTTTAAATGTAATAGAAGATTCTTGGCACCGGATTTTAATTTTACCTTTTCTTTATAGTTTTCATAGGCCATGTTGTGCCAACAAGTCATAATATCTTGTACAGATTCAGTTAGATTGAATCTTTCTTTAAAATATGATGCACACTGTTCAAAGCTTAAATGACATATATCGCTAATAAGATTTTTAGGCGCATTTAAATTTCTATCATTTAAAAAATCTATATCTATTTTCTTCCAAACCCACATAGAGTCTGCTAAAGTACCATCTAAATCAAATATTGCCGCTTTAATATTATTTAGCATAAAATCACCTCCTTTTGAGTTTAACAGTTTAATTAATCAAACTCAAATTAAATAAGTATAAATTTTAATAAATTGATAAAAATATTTAATTATAATACTTAAAAGGAATAAGGTGATAAAAATGGTATATATTCTATTAATAATAGGATGGATTATAATATTTATTTTTAATTTATCTTTATGTAATGCTGCTAAAAAAGAAGAGGAGTTTTATATTTCTTTAAGGAATAAGAGATTAAATGATTATATGGATTAAATATTGATTTTAGAATGAATTTATAAATAAAATAAAAAAAGGAATTGCATTTGCAATTCCTTTTGGTCGGGGTGACAGGGATCGAACCTGCGACCTCATGGTCCCAAACCACGCGCGCTCCCATCTGCGCCACACCCCGGCAACAATTAATATTATATATAATTAAATTATATATGTCAATAATAAATTTTTAAAAATTAATTTTTAATATTAGATAAGTTTGATATAATATCCTTTAGAATTAATAATTTTAGGAGGATTTGTAATGAAATTAACTACTTTAGTTATGTTAATAGGAAGTGCTGGTTTTTTAATACTAGGATTAGTATTATTATTTAGCAGTAAACTTAAAAATAAGATAAAAAATTCAGGTATAATGAAAAACCCAGAGGGATACATAAAATTTAATGGAAGCTTTTATTCATTTATAGGAATAATAGGATTTATATTAAGTTGCTTAGATGCTTTCATACCTTCCTATAGCAAGGTATTTGTAATTTTATTTATAGTTTCAATGTTTACTGCATCTATATCTCAGGCTATTATAGGAAGAAAATATAGATAAATTTTAAATATAGAATAAATAACTTATTTAGTAAGCTATTTATTCTATATTTTTTATAATTATAATTAAAAGTATATAATAAAATAATAATATCTTTACTTTTAAAAGAAAGGGAGAAGATAAAATATGATTTTTGATACTTTAAAATATATTGGAAAAATTTTTAATGATAATAATATTAATTGGGCAGTAGGAGCATCTATTTTATTAAAAAAATATGATTTAATAACTAGACCTAATGATATAGATATTTTAGTTGATATAAAGGATATTGAAACTATAGATTTAATATTAAAATCTATAGGAGAAAAAAGAAAAAGTGAAAAGATAGAAATTTACTCTACAGAATATTTTTATGAATATGTGGTAAATGGTATAGATATAGATATTATGGCAGGGTTTACTATTAATCATGAGAATGGTAAATATAGATACATATTTGATAATAAATCTATTTCTAGTATAGAAATTATAGATGGGATAAAAATTCCTTTTACTGCTTTAGAGGATTGGTATGTTATATATCAATTAATTAAAGGTAGAGAAAATAAGGTAGGGCTTATAGAAAAGTATTTAAAACTTAATGGAATAAAAAGAGTAGATTTATTAAATAGAGCATTAAAAGAACAATTACCATTAAGTGTTATTAATAATATAATGAATATAATTGAAATTTCTTAGTAGAAGTGATTTTAAGAATGATTGCATTATTTTACAAAAATTTTAAATAGATATAATAAAAATAGACTGTTTTAAAACAGTCTATTTTTATTATATCTATTGCTTTTTATTCATTAATTTATTTCTGATTTCTTTAAACTTAGGAAAAGCTTTTTTGTACGCATTATAAATGAAGGAATTTATAACTAAATCAAATTCACCTATAAACTCTACAAAATCTCCATTAAAGCCTTTTTTAAACTTATATAGGCCGTATAGTGGATTTTCAGGATTTAGGTCTCCTGAAACGCCTCTAAAGTCATATAAATAACAATTTAAATCAATACTATCAGTTATCATTGCCCATTGCATTAAAAAGTTTGGCATAGTATCCCTTAAAATATTTTCTGAAGCTCCATATAAATACCAAGCTTTACCTTCATAATAAAGGTATATAGAACCAGATAGATAAACTTCTTTACCTTCGAATGGTTTTATTTCTTCGATTTTTTTGTTAAAGCCTTCTATTTGTCTAGTGCTTTCCTTTAATCTATTTTCTTGGTCATGTAATTTTTTTTGTATTCTTTCCTTTTTATCTTGATCTTCTTCTGCATCAAGTTTTACTTTTAAATCTTCTATTTTATTTAATGCTCTTTCTTTTGCTTGTTCTTGCTTCTTTAATTTCTCATTTAGATTTTTAAAATCTTTATCATAACTGTATTTAATCATATATAAACGACAATGAGGTGCTAAATAATTTATCATATCTTCAAAGTATTCTTTATGACGAACTATAAAGTTATCCCTTTTTCCAGTGGTTACCATTATGTCATGAAAAGCTGTTAAAACTGAATCGTTTATATTTTCTTTATCATATACTTCTACTGATAAACCTCTTTCTTCAGCAACTTTTATATTATATCTTGTTTTTGATGAGAATTGTTTAAATACACTTTTTTTAGAATCTTCCTTTGAATCTAATTTAGGAAGATTAAGTCTAAAGACAAAGTTTGGTTGTATTCCCTCAAAATTTTTACTGTCACTATTTCTATAACCTAAGCTTCTTAAAAAGTTTTTAATTTCTTCGCCTTCAATAATAGTTTTTTCGTTTTCAGCAAAATGTATATCGGGATCTATAGTTATAAAAGAAATTTTATTTTCTTTGGCAAACCCTCTTAAGTACTCAGTAAATTCTATAAGCAATTGTTTATTATTATAATCACAAGTAAAACCTCTAGGTACATATCCCATATAGGCGTTTATATAAGGAGCTTTTCTTAATAACATCATGGCAGTTAATACTAGATTATTACTTTCATCAAAACCACCAAAATATTTCACTTGCCAATCTTTCTTTACATTAGCCCAATAAGAAGTTTGAAATATATGTCCTTTTTTGTTAACATTATTAAATTTATTTACATCATCCCAATTTATTTCCTTAAAAATATACAATTAATAACACCTCTCTTTAGGATACTTAACCATTGTTAAATGAAAAGTTTTAAACATACATATCTATTTTAATTCAATAATGTATCTATTTCAACAATAAAGAAATTAAGGAAGATATTTATCACATTATATATTATTTTTTTGCATAAATTTAGATATATAAGATAAATTTACTTAAAATAAAGTAAAGAAATTGTTAACATTCAATTTTTGTAACAATTTTGAAAGATTTTTAACTTGTAGAACTTAATAGTTTAGTGATATAATTTTGGATGTAGAACATTTAAAGGGGAGGGAGCAGTTTTTATATAATTGTATAAAAGCTGAAATAAAAGAGTATGAATAGAAAAATTATAACTTCATTAATAGCTGTAACTATTCTATGCGGTACAAGCTTTACAGCAATGGCTGCACCTACAAGTGAACAGCAAAAGGTTATCCAAGAAAATAGAGATAAATATGCTGACGTAAATAATAAGATTAATGACTTAACTAGTAAAATTGATGAGTTAGACATACAAATACAACCAATAGCTATAGATATACAAAACAATAATCAAAAAATAGAAAAAGTAAAAGAAGATGTAGCGGCAACAGAAAAAGAAATTGATAAGGCAAAAGAAGAATTAGCTAAAAAGGAAGAGGTTTTTGGTGATAGAATGAGAGCTATCTATAAAACTGGTGGACAAGAAAATTATTTAGCTATTTTATTAAGCTCAAAAAGTGTTGGTGATTTCTTAACAAAAGCACAGGCTGTTGGAAAAATTATGAGTATGGACAAGCAAGTTATAGACGAAATTTTCCAAAAGAAATCTCAACTTGATAATAAAGTTAAAGAGTTACAAGATAAGAATAAAGAATTGGAAAATTTAAATGCTGAAAATCAAAAGAAACTTGATGAGTTAAACGTTAAAAAAGACGAGCAACAAAAATTTGTAGATGAATTAAAAGAAGAGAGAAGTAAGATAGCTGTAGATTTAACTGAAAGTGAAAGACCTTTAATACAATATCCAGTATCAGTAATCGATAGCAATTCAAGCTCAATAGAAGATTTACAAAATGCAATTAGCATGATAAAGAAAGTTAGAACTTCATTAGTTAGTACTGTTGTAGATAATGAAGCACAACAAGCTATTGATAAAGCTGTTAAACGTATTGACGATTTAAAGGCAGCAGCAGCAGCTTCAGTAGCAGCATCAAAACCAAGTAGCCCAAATAGAGGTGGTGGAAATGCAGGATCAGCTCCAGCATCAGCTTCAGCTTCAGCAGTAATAAATTATGCATATAATTTCCGTGGTGCACCATATGTATATGGAGCTACAGGACCAAGTAGCTTTGACTGTTCAGGATTTACATCATATGTATTTAGGCATTTTGGAATAAGCCTTGGAAGAACAACTTATGAACAAAGATATGCAGGAACTTCAGTTTCATGGGGAAATCTTCAACCAGGAGATTTAGTTCTTACTAACGGATATGGACACGTTGGTATTTATGTTGGAAATGGTCAAATGATACATGCACCAAGAACTGGTGATGTTGTAAAAGTTGGACCTATATATGGATTTGTTGAAGGAAGAAGAGTTCTATAAGAATTTCAATAAAAAAGCTAGAGAATCGTGTATTTCTCTAGCTTTTATTTTTTTATGAAAATTAATTATTTTAGGATATAATAAATAGAGTATAAAATAATTAATTATAAGGTGAGTGTGAAGTAGATGATAAAAAAAGAATTAATACCATCTATGGTTTATGAAGATGAATCTTTGGATGATCTTCAGCTAAAAGGTATTCATATTATTCAAAAGAATGATGCGTTTAGATTCGGGGTGGATGCAGTTTTATTAGCTAATTTTGCCGATGTAAAAGATAAACATAAAGTAATAGATCTTTGTACGGGCACTGGTATAGTACCATTTATAATAGCAGGAAAAACTGATGCTAAACATATATCAGGAATAGAAATACAAGAAGAAATGGTAGAGATGGCTAATAGAACTATAAGGTTAAATGGATTAGAAGATAGGATTAAAGTTATCTATGGAGATTTAAAGGATATTAAACTTTTAAAATCTTTAGATAAAGTAGATGTAGTGACAGTTAATCCTCCATATAAATTGAAAAATTCAGGAATACTAAATCCTAAAGATAAAACAGCTATAGCAAGACATGAGATTTTATGTAATTTAGAAGATGTAATAGCTGCTTCTAGAATTTTATTAAAGGATAATGGTAGGCTATATATGGTACATAGACCAGAAAGATTAGCAGATATTTTAACTCTTATGAGAAAGTATAAAATAGAACCTAAAAGAATTAGAATGGTTCATCCAAACACAAAAAAAGCACCTAATATTGTTTTAGTAGAAGGGCAAAGAGATGGAGGAGCATTTTTAAAGTTTGATCCACCTTTATATGTGTATAATGATAATGGCAATTATAGTGAAGAAATAGATAGAATATATGGAAGAAAGTAAGGTGAGAGAAAAATGAGTAAGTTATATTTAGTTCCAACACCAATAGGAAATTTAAAGGATATAACATTAAGATCTCTAGAGGTTTTAAAAGAATGTGATATGGTGGCGGCAGAGGATACAAGGCAAAGCCTTAAGTTGCTTAATCACTTTGAAATAAAGAAGCCTTTAATAAGTTACCATAAATATAATGAACAAGGTAAAAGTGAAGATTTAATTGAAAAAGTAAAGGATGGAAAAAATATAGCTCTTGTTACAGATGCAGGTATGCCAGGAATATCAGATCCAGGAAGTGTTATTGTACAAAAATGTATAGAACAAGGTGTAGATTTTGAAGTGTTACCAGGAGCAACAGCTTTTGCAACAGCTTTAGTATATTCAGGTTTAGATACAACTAAGTTTTTATTTAAGGGATTTTTACCAAGAGAAAATAAAGAGAGACGACCTATAATAGAAGATTTAAAGGATAGGACAGAAACATTAATTTTTTATGAGGCTCCTCATAGATTATTAGATACTTTAAGTTTTTTAAAAGAAAATCTAGGAAATAGAAAAGTATCTATATGTAGAGAGCTTACAAAACTTCATGAAGAAATTGTAAGAGGTAATTTAGATGAAGTTTTAAATCATTTTATAGAAAATAAACCTAGAGGTGAATTTGTATTAGTAATAAGCGGGAAAAGCTTAGATGAAATAGAACAAGAGAAAAAATCCTTGTGGGAAGATATGACTATAGAACAACATATTCTAAAGTTAATAGATACTGGGATTAGTAAAAAAGAAGCTATAAAAATAGTAGCAAAGGAAAGAGGCTTATCTAAATCAGAAGTATATAAATTTTCTATTAATATATAAATTATATTAAAAATTAAAAGCACTTCTCTAAAATGGAGAAGTGCTTTTGGTTAAAACATTATTTATCTTGCTTTAATTGGTTTAAGCAGTTTTTACAAATGTTTTTACCTTTATAGTTTATAACGTCTCTAGCATCTCCACAGAATATACAAGCTGGTTCATATTTCTTTAATATGATTTGCTCACCATCTACATAGATTTCTAAAGCATCCTTTTCTGCTATGTCTAATGTTCTTCTAAGTTCTATTGGAATTACTATTCTTCCTAATTCATCTACTCTTCTAACTACACCTGTTGATTTCATTTTTCTTCCTCCTCGTTATTTACAACTTTCGACAAAATCCATAATAATATTAGCAAATTTGTAATTTAAAGTCAATATCAAATTTTAAAAATAATAAATATTTATAAATTAAGTTTAAGATATTTGTTCTAAGTAAAACTATACTACCATTTTTTTGAAAAGTCAATAGGCATTTTAGCCATTTTTTTTTCAAAAAAAACGTTAAATATTCCAAAATAATAAGATATTTTTAAAAAATATTATTAAAAATATTAAAAATAGAGAAAAATATAGTTAAAAAATGTAATTGGCTTGTCCTTTAAATAAAAAAGTAATTAATTGGGACAAACACTTTTAAATGTCGAATTTATAAGTATAATAACTATTTATAGAAAAATAATTTCAATATATAGTAAAAAAACTTTTCATATGATAAAAATTTATGTAAAATTTAATCATTACAGGGAAAAAAACATATATTAAAATATATTAAAAAGTCATTATAGGTATATTATACCAAAAAGTGAAGAGTTTATTGTAAAAATAATGTAATATTTTATATAGAATTAATTGCAAAATTTCATAAAATTTGTTGATTAAATGTGTATAAAGTAGTTGGTATTCCACAGGTAATAAACAAGTTATCAACAGTTGCTTGTGGATAATGTGTACAAGTTTTAAGTTTTCCACATAATAATAGAACTTTTATATAAAATATGTTAAATTATATTGAATATAGATTAGAATAAATGGCTAAAATATAGTTACTAGAGCAAAATAGACAATATTAACTTGTAATAGGTTTATGCTTACTATATAATATAATGTGTATAAGAATATATAATTTATAGTTTTGAGGTGAATTTATGGATAAGAAAAAATTTGATATGGACTATGTGATGGATATGGCAAAGGAAATGTCTAAAAATAACATGGTCTCTTATGAGGATTTACCTAAATACGATTTGTTTCTTTCACAAGTTATAGATTATTTAAATGATAAATTTACAGAAGATAAATATACTAATAATATAGTTCAAAATTATATAAAAAATGAAGTAATATCTAGGCCGGAAGATGGTAAAAAAAGAGGATATACAAAGCTTCATTTAATTCAACTTGTGTTATTAAGTTATATGAGACCTTTACTTACTACGGAGGAAATAAAAAAAGTTTTTAGGTTAGCATTTAATGAAATAAACGATAGAAATGATGATATAATATCATGGGAAAAGGCCTATCAAGTATTCTCTGAAATACAAATGAAAAGTTATAATGATTTCTTAGATACTCCTCTATTTGAAGAAGAAAAGTTAAATTCAATAATTGATGAATGTAATTTAAAAAATAATGATGAGGAAAGAATAAAAATATTCTTAGTAGTTATGTCACTAATTGCTCAAGCAAGTGTTATAAAAAAATTAGTGCAAAAAATAGTAAATGATTATCATGATATCTAATTAAAAAGAGATTAATTAATAATATTTTTTACTAATAAATCAAATTTGATTTATTAGTAAAAAATTATCTCTTAATATTATGAAATATTTTCAAAATACAAATCTATTAGAGGATATGAATCTGCATTCGAATCATCATAATGCCACCATTCTGTTTCAATTGTTGAAAATCCATGTTTTGTCATAACATCAGTTAATAATTTTACATTTTCTTTTGCAGTAGCACTAATATTAGTATTACTTCTATATGCTGTAGTAGAGAATTCATCAAAGCCAGTTGGCATTTCTAATTCATTTCCGTTCATATCTACTAAAGTTATATCTACTGCAGTTCCACGATTGTGTCTGCTCCAATTTAAATAAGGACTAGCTATAAATCTTCTATCTTTAATTAGGTCCCAAAGTTTAAGTTGTATATGTTGAGGTCTATAAGCGTCCCATATTTTTATTTTATAACCATAGGTTTTAAATTCTTTATTAGCAGCAATTAGTTTTTTTAATGTGTTTTCTTGTAATAAACATATGCTTTTTGCATACAATTTTTGTCCAGTAAAATTATTTGTTGATCCGTATCTTAAATCAATAACAATTGATGGATCCGATTCAATTACTGATACTAATCCTTTATAATAAAATTTAGAATAAGAAGATGTTTTTGAAACTTTAGAACAGGTAATATTTGAAGTTACTACTGTTCTGCTTTGAGTATCCCAATATTTATTTGCAATAAAAAGTCCTAAAATTAAGCCTAAACTAGCAAATAAAAATATAATAAAATTTAAGCTTTTTGGACAATTATTTTTCATCTGTATATAATAAGCCTTTCTATAATTTTACGTTGTAATATAATAGATATATCGGTTTATTAAAGTATTTATTTACTATTTTATTAAATAAATTTTATTAAAATTTTAGAGGTAAAACTATTATGAATAAAAGAAATTTAAAAATTTCCGTAAGATCTTTAGTAGAGTCAGTACTTAGAAAAGGTGATATAGATAATAGATTTATTGGATTTAGTAGGGCTCAGGAAGGAACTAATGCTCATAAAAAACTACAGAAAGATAATATGGAGATTTTTAAAAGTTATGAAAAAGAAGTTTCTTTAAAAAGAACCTTTAATTTTGATGAGTTTGATATAACTTTAGAAGGAAGAGCAGATGGTATTATATTTGAAGATAATTCTTACATAATAGAGGAAATTAAAAGTACTAATAAAGAACTTATAAATATTTTTGAGGACTATAATGAACTTCATTGGGCACAAGCTAAGTGTTATGGGTATATTTATATGCTAGATAAGAAAATAGAGGATATATATATACAGTTATCTTATTTTCAACTTGAAACTAATGAAGTAAAGAGTTTTAGAAAATACTATAAGAAGGAAGAATTAGAAGAATATACTGTTAATCTTATAAAAAAATATTATGATTTTTGCAAAATATCAATAAGATTTAAAGAAATTAGGGATATTTCAATTGAAAAATTAGAATTTCCTTTTAATAAATATAGAAAAGGTCAAAGGGAATTAGCAGTCAATACATACAACACAATAAAGAAAAAAGGAATATTATTTGCTAAGGCACCAACAGGAATAGGAAAAACTATATCTACTATATTTCCATCTGTAAAAGCTATAGGTGAGGGATTTTGTGATAAGTTATTTTATTTAACTGCTAAAACGATAACTAGAACTGTGGCGGAAAATACCTTTAATCTTTTAAGAGAAAAGGGGTTAAAATTTAGAACGATAACACTAACAGCTAAAGATAAAATATGTTTTGAAAAAGAAGCAGCCTGTAATCCAGAAGAGTGTAAATATGCTAAAGGATATTATGATAGATTAAATCAGGGTATTTTTGATATTTTAGAGAAAGAACAATTAATTTCAAGAACTATTATAGAAGAATATGCAACAAAACATAACTTATGTCCTTTTCAGTTTTCACTAGATTTAACCTATTGGTGTGATGGTATTATTTGTGATTATAACTATGTCTTTGATCCAAAAGTATGTTTAAGGGGAATTATTGAAGATAGTAAGGAAGAATATATATTTTTAATAGATGAGGGTCATAATCTTGTACAAAGAGGAAGAGAGATGTTTTCTGCTGAAATATTAAAAAGTGATGTTTTGAAAATGAGAAGGTTTTTAAAGGGGAAATCTCCTATGCTTTATAAAAGTTTAGGTAAGATAAATAGTTATTTCATTCAGATAAGAAATGAATATGAAGAGGATTCTAAAAAAAATAAATTTATTATAGATGAACCAAAGGATTTATATGTTTTAATAAGAGGTTTTATTAGAAATTCTGAAGAATTTCTAATAAAAAATAAAAAATTAGAATTCTATGATGAATTTTTAGAATTATATTTTAAATTAAATTCTTTTCTTTCAATTGGGGAATATTATGATGAAGGTTTCTTGACCTATATAGATTTAGAAAATAAAGATGTAAAAATAAAAATATTTTGTATACATCCAAGAGAAAAATTAAAGTCATCTTTGAAAAAATCAATATCTCAAATAATATTTTCGGCAACATTAACTCCCCTAGGATATTTCTTCGATTTGCTAGGTGGAGATAAAAAAAGTTATAGAATGAAATTAGAATCTCCTTTTGATTTTAATAAACTATTTTTATCTATAATACCTCTTTCAACTAGATATAAAGATAGAGATAAAACTATTAATGAGCTTTGCAGTTATTTAAAAAGTTTTGTAAATATGAAAAAAGGTAACTACATGATATTTTTTCCTTCTTATGAATATATGGAAAAAGTATATGATGTTATGAAAGATTGCAAAGTTAAAATTTTAGTTCAAGAAAAAGATATGAGCGAAGAAGATAGAGAAACCTTTTTAAATAATTTTAAGGAAAATAATATGGAGACACTTTTAGGGTTTGTTGTTATTGGAGGTGTATTTTCTGAAGGAATTGATTTAGTTGGAGATAAATTAATAGGTGCTGCAATAATAGGAGTAGGATTACCTAAGGTATGTTATGAAAGAGAGCTTATAAAAGATTATTATGATAGATTAAATAGTTTAGGATATAAGTATTCTTATGTTTATCCAGGAATGAATAAAGTATTACAAGCTGCAGGAAGAGTTATAAGGTCGGAAGAGGATAAAGGAGCATTATTATTTATTGATGACAGATTTAGCACTCTAGATTATTATAAGCTTATGCCAGGGGAGTGGAGCAATATAAAAGTATATAAAGATAAACATGAATTTCAAAAAAATTTAAAGTCTTTTTGGAATAATAATTTATAATACATTTGGAGTTCAATTAAATATAATTTTATATAAATAAAAAAAGCTGTATCAAAGTTAAGTTATATAACAATATATAGTTTGTGCATAATAAAAATACACAGCTATGTAATTGCTATTTATAAACTATTGTAATACAGCTTTTTTAGTTTAATAATTTTAAGTTTAATAATTATAATTATTCATGATATATAAAGTTATTAGCCTAGAATTTAGCGGTTCCAGGAGTAGGTTTTACATCATTAAATATATATTCATATATTTGTTTTTTAGTTGCAGTTAAATCTACTTGTAGATACCAAACTCCATTTTTGGTCAATGGCTTACAATATCCATCTATAGGGAATCTCTCTTGTTCTAGATTAGTGATTCCTGCAGAAAGAGCGCTAGTACCAGTTTTTATTATGTCACCAGTACTTAAACTAGTTTCAACATAAGGTAATAATTTATTTACCAATGATGGATATTCAGAAACTCCAGCTTTAGTTATTTTTTCAAATAATGCTGTAAGTACTGTTCTTTGTCTTTCTGTTCTTTCAAAGTCTCCATTACCAACATATCTTATTCTTGAATAAGCAACAGCTTGAACTCCATTTAAATTTTGCATTCCAGAATTAGAAAGAGGTTCGCCTTTAAGACCAGTAACTGATGCTACATCTTTTATGTAATCATTAACTAATTTTACTTCGTTATTTTTTATATTTATCTGTACTCCACCTAATGCATCAATTATATGGGCTAAATCTCCAAAGTTTACAGAGACAAAATCTTTGATATTTAATCCAAAGTTTTCATTTATTGTTTTTATAGCTAGTTGAGGGCCGCCAAAAGCATAAGCATGATTAAGCTTATCTTGTCCATGACCATCGATTTGAACATAAGAGTCTCTCATTAAAGAAGTCATTTTTATTTTCTTATGTTTTTTATCAATTGTTAAAACCATAGTAGAATCAGATCTACCTAGTTCACCTTTTTCTCTTTGGTCAACTCCAAAGAAGGCTATATTTGTAATGTCACCTGCGTCTAAATTAGCTAAGTCGTCACTAATTCCTAGATCTTCATTAGATTTTGAGATATCAGTTTTCTTTAGTTTTGAAAAAGTATTCCATATATAAACACCGCCAAAACCTACAACAAATAAGAAGATAAAAAGTATTGAAAGAATAATTATTTTCTTTTTTCCTTTTTTCTTAGCTCGTTTAATATGTTTTTCACTTCGTTTACCCAATTAAAAGTCACCATCCTTTACACAAACCATATCAAAATTATACTACTTTTTACTATAACAATAAATGACAAATTTATTAATGGCATTTTTTACAATAAATGTAGTTTTATAGTTTGGTTAAATGGACAAAGATTTTAAATTGAAATATAATATTTAGATATAAAGTAAATTAAGCTTTTAATTAAAAATTCAAGATATAGTAAAACTAGTTAGAAGTATTTAAATAACTAAAATACAAATAATAATTGTTATAAAATATAAGTATTATTATTAAAATAATAGTAAAGTTAATGTTTTAGTTATAAAAATATTTATGTATAAGAATATAACTTTAAATTATATTTCTTAATGCTAAATTTAAATTAGGTGATTTAATGAAAAGAAATTGTTTAGTTAAAAAGAACTGTGCATGGAATATAATAAAAAAATTATATAAAAAAGTTAAGGAAGATGATATATTTGCTTTAGCTTCTCAACTTGCATATAATTTAATATTATCCTTTTTTCCATTTTTAATATTTTTGCTAACTATAATAGGGGCTAGCAATTTAAATGAAAATGGAGCTTTAGAAATACTAAAGATATTTCTACCTATTAGTGCTTATGATTTGGTTCAATCTACTATACAGGAAGTTTTTGCAGTACAATCTAAAAATTTATTATGGTTAAGTATTATTTTGGCTATATGGACTGCGTCTTCTGGATTTAGAGCTGTTATAAAGGGATTAAATAAGGCTTATCAAGTAAAGGAAACTAGATCATATATAAGAGTTAAATTAATTTCTATGTTATGTACAGTGGTTTTAGCACTACTTATATTATTTACGTTATTTCTATTAGTATTTGGAGATACCATAGGAAAATATTTATTGTCTAAACTGCCTTTTGATGATGCAATTATGTTTGCTTGGGATATGTCTAGGTATATAGTTGTTATATCTATGATGATATTAACCTTTGCTTCATTATATCATTTTACTCCTAGTAGAAGGTTAGGTTGGTCAGAGGTATTACCAGGAGCTGTTATAAGTACAATAGGATGGATTGGAACTGCCTATATTTTTTCTTATTATGTAAATAATTTTAGCAATTATTCTAGATTTTATGGTAGCTTAGCGGCTATATTTATTTTAATGACGTGGCTTTTTATAAGTTCTATGATTTTACTATTTGGTGGAGAAGTAAACGCAGTTTTAGTTGAAGATGAGTAATTTTTATATATTAAAGATAGGTTTAAACCTATCTTTTTTTCTAAATATTTATAAGTTTTCATAAATTATGCAAAAACTATTGAAAATATAAATATAATATACGATAATATATACATAGTTCAAAAAATGAACGATATGTGGGGGCGATAAATTTGGAAAAAGAAATAGAGTTATTAGATTTAATTAATAATAATAAAAATCTTAGTCAAAGAGATTTATCAAAATTATTAAATATATCTTTAGGAAAGGTTAATAATTTAATAAATTATTTTGAAGAACAAGAAGTTATTACGATAAATAAAGTAAATAGGCATACTGAATATAGATTAACTGAGAAAGGCATAAGCATTTTAGAAGACATTCTAAAGCAAAATTCTAATAAAAGAATAAAACTTCATGAGGATGGATTTAAAAAAGTTAAACAGGCAGTTATATTAGCAGCTGGTGAAAGAAGTGGATTTGGTAAACCGGTAGGTACGTTAGAAATAGAAGAAACAACAATAATAGAAAGAACTTTAGATATATTAAAAGAAAATGGAATAGAGAAGATAGTTATAGTTTTAGGATATGCATCAGAGTATTATGATGAAATAGTTAAAAAGAGAAATTTACTTGTGGTAAAAAATGATAGATATAAATGGACTGGGACTATGGCATCTTTAGCAGCAGCTAGCGAGTATTTAGATGATGATTTTATTCTTGTAGAAAGTGATGTTATATATGAGGAGAGGGCTATAAGTGATATGCTAAATAACCCTAATAGAGATTGTATATTAGTCACTAGTGAAACAGGTTCAGGAGATGAAGCTTTTGTAGAGATAAGAGATGAAAGAGTAGTAAAAATATCAAAAGATATACATATGTTTAATAAAATAGATGGAGAAATGGTTGGAATCATAAAGTTATCCTATGAAGTATATAAAAAGATGCTTAAGGATTTTGAAGGTAATAAAAATCCATATTTAAATTATGAATATTCTTTGCTGGATATTGGTAAAAACTATAAAATAGGTTATACAAAAATTGATGACTTGGTTTGGTATGAAGTAGATAATATAAGACACTATAAAAAAGTTATAAATAGAATTTATTCTCTAATTAAGAGAAGAGAAATAGAGATAAAATCTAATATAATAAAAGGATATTTAAAAGATGCCTTAAATTTGGAAGAAAAACAAATAGGAAGTATTACTCCAGCAGGAGGCATGACTAATAAAAACTATAAGATATATATAGATGAGAAACCTTATGTTTTAAGAATACCAGGTAATGGAACAGAAGAGATGATAAATAGAAAATATGAAAAAATAAATGCAAATCTTGCTGTAAGTTTAGGACTTGATAAAAATATCTTATATATGAATGATGAAACTGGAATTAAGGTTGCCGAATTTATAAAAAATGCAGAAACTTTAAATTCAACTACTGCTAAAAGAGAAGATAATATGAAATTAGTATCAAATCTTTTAAAAAGACTTCATAACTCTAATATAACAATGGAGAACATATTTAATCCTTTTGATCTTATGCTTTATTATGAGGAATTGGCTTTAAAATATAAAGGTAAATTTTATCACGATTATCATGTAATAAAAGATAAGGTATTTAAGTTAAAAGATAAATTTTATAGTTTAAATAAAAAACTATATCCTTGTCATAATGATACTTTACCAGATAACTTTGTAAAGGATAGTGATGGTAATATGTATTTAATTGATTGGGAGTACTCAGGATTAAATGATCCTATGTGGGATGTTGCTGCCCATATGTTAGAGGCAGGATTTAATAATGATGAAGAGGAACTTTTTTTAGATATATATTTCAATGGAAAGCTTACTAAAGAATTAGAAGAAAGAATACTATTGAATAAAATTTGCCAAGACTTTCTTTGGGCGTTATGGACTATTCTAAAAGAAGCTAGAGGAGATGATTTTGGTACTTATGGTATTGATAGATATGAAAGAGCTATAAACAATTTATCAAGATTCTATAAGGAGTAAAGGGATGATGAAATTAAAATATAATAATGGAAATATATTTGGACTTACATCAGGTATATGTTGGGGATTAGATACAGTATTAATAGGTTTAGTTTTGCTTATGTCTCCTTTTAATAGGCCAGAATTAATATTTTTAGCGCCGTTTTTAAGTTCTTTCTTACATGATTTTTTTTCTGGTATTTGGATGATTATTATTATGACCATAAGAGGAAAAATGGGATTAGTAATGAGGGCTATAAAAACAAGGAATAGTAAGATTGTAGCTTTAGCTGCTATATTAGGTGGCCCAATGGGAATGACAGGTTATTTATTAGCTGTAAAATATATTGGACCTGCATATGCTGCTGCTATATCTGCTATATATCCTGTAATAGGAGCAGTTATAGCAAGAATTTTTCTTAAAGAAAAATTATCTAACAAATCTTATATAGGATTAGTAATAAGTATAACTGCTATTGCCATTTTAGGATATGATTCAGGATTTAAGGCAGATAATTTCCTTTTGGGATTTCTTTTTGCTATATTAGGAGTTTTAGGATGGTCTTTAGAATGTGTTATTTGTTCTTATGGAATGAAGGGGGAGGAAATATCATCAGATATAGCATTGCAAATTAGACAAGTAGTTTCTTCATCAACTTATTTTATAATTATTTTACCTTTAATAGGGGGATTAAAATATGTACCTACAGTTGTATTTTCAAAAGCTGGCCTTTTAATATTAATAACAGCATTAATTGGAACCATTTCTTATTTATTTTATTATAAAGCAATAGATAAAATAGGGCCTACTAGAGCTATGGGAATGAATATAACTTATTGTATTTGGGCTATAATTTTTGATGCTATAATATTAAATAATCCTATAACTTTTAAACTTGTAATATGTAGTATATTAGTTTTAATTGGTACAGTTTTAGGAGCAGCACCTAATGAGGAAAATGAAGAATTAAAAGGAGCGTAGGATCAAACAATAAATAGTTATATAATATAAATATATTTTTGTAAGCAAAATAATGGAGGAATACACAATGAGAGCAATAATTTTAGCTGCAGGTATGGGTACAAGATTAAGACCTTTAACAAATGACAGGCCTAAATCTTTAGTTGAAGTAGCTGGAGAACCTATGGCAGAAAGACAAATTAGATTTTTAAAAGAAAAAGGTATAAATGATATTGTTATTGCAACAGGATATATGCCAGAGAAATTTGAATATTTAGTAGAAAAGTATGGTGTTAAGCTTATTCATAATGATAAGTATGATAAGTATAATAATATATATACAATGTATTTAGTTAGGGATTATTTAGAAGATGCTTTTGTAACAGAAGCAGATGTATATATGAGTAGAAATTACTTTAAGACTGACCATAAAACATCAACATATTATACTGGATTAAAAGAAGGCTTTAAAGACGAATGGATATTTGATTTAGATAAAAATGATAAAGTGCTAAAGATAAATGTAGGAGATGGAAATGGATATATAATGTCTGGAGTATCTTATTGGACAAAAGAAGATGGTAAGTTTATAAAAGAAAAATTAGAAGAAGCAATAGAAAATAGAGATTTTACTAATTTATATTGGGATAATATTGTAAATGAAAATATTCATAATATGAATGTTTATATAGAAAGAATCAATTCAGATGATTGGTTTGAAATAGATTCTATTGAAGATTTAAAAAAGGCAGAAGACCATATAAAAAGTAAATAATAATAAAAAAATTAGTATTTTAAAATACTAATTTTTTTATTATTAAATGTAAATTTATTTTTAATTAGCATAAATAACAGGTTACAAGGAATGTAGATTAATGTAATATTAACTTTTAAAATATATTTCTTATAATTGTTAAAATTGATAAAAATCAATAAGGGTAGTAAAATATTAATATCATGTCTAAAGGAGGATAATTATGGGCTATAGGGTAGACAGGGCTAAAAGAAGAAAAAAGAAAAGGAAAAGCAGTAAACTTAAAAAATTTATGATGATTATAATTCCAATTATTTTAATTATAGCAATTTTAATTATGGGATTAGGATATTATTATATAAAAAAGGTAAAGAATGTGGGATTAGATGAAGGAAATTTATCTGTAACAGATGTAAGTAAAATAGATTTAGACAGTAATCAAAAAGCCCATAAGGTAAAGAATATTTTACTTTTAGGAGTAGATGAACAAGAAAAGGCATCAGACTCTATTATGGTTTTAAGTATAGATGAAACTACAAAAAAAATAAAACTTACATCACTTATGAGAGACACTTATGTTGATTTTGGAAAAGGAAAAATAACAAAATTAAATTATGCCTATCATTATGGTGGAGAGCAGTTATCTGTTAAGACTGTAAATGAAAAGTTTAAGCTGGATATAACAGATTATATAAAAGTAGATTTTAATGGATTAGCTCATATAATAGATTATGTTGGTGGAATTGAAGTAGATGTAAAGCCGGAAGAGGTTAAGTATGTAAATAGTTATGCAAAAAATATATCAGATATAACAAAGATGCAATATACACCTATTTCTAAATCAGGGCCTCAGGTTCTAAATGGTGAACAAGCTACTGCTTATTGTAGAATACGTTATGTAGGAAATAATGATTATCAAAGAACAGAAAGACAAAGAAATATATTAACAAAAATATTTGATAAGTTGATAAAATCACCTATAACAGATTACCCCAATATAGTTAATCAATTAGCTCCATATGCAACAACAAGTTTAAATACCTTTGAAGTATTAAAATTAGCGGTTGCTTTTGCTGGATATACTAAAAATGGCATAGAACAAAGTAGATGTCCATATGATGGATTAAGAGAAGATACTATGATAAATAATATTTATTATATGAAATGGAATGAGCCTGAAAATGTAAAGAAACTACATCAATTTATTTATGCTCAATAAATTATAAAAATATTTCAATCTGTGAATATTTATTTTGAAAGAGGATAGACTTTACAATGAGAATTTTCAGGAGGTTGAAATATGAATAAAATTATATTATTAGGAAAACTTATTAAGGACCCTGAACTAAAGATAGTTGAAGGAACAGAAAAATCTTTTACAAAGTTTATAATTGCTGTAGAAAGAGGATTTAAAACTGCTGCAGGGGAAAGGCAATCAGATCTTATTCCTGTAACTATATGGGGAAGAAAGGCAGAAGTAGCTTGTAAGTATCTTAAAAAAGGTAGTCTTATAAGTCTTAGTGGAAGACTTAGAACTGGAAGCTATGAAGATCAATTAGGAAATAAAAGATATTTATCTCAAGTTGTAGCAGAAGATTTTAGATTTGTAAATAATAGAAGGGTTGATTACTTAAAAGACCCTAATAATTCAGAAAGTATAGTTTAATATATTGAATATAAATAATTAAAGGCTTAGTTTTTATACTAAGCCTTTAATTTATGAAGAATTATAGATTTATATTAGATTATATAAGTTTTTCATTTATACAATCAGATTTAGAGTAACCTTCAGCAATTCCAGTTATAATCTTACCTGCTGTAGAAGAATTATTTATTAGAATTCCACCTATTAAGTTACTATCTTTAAAGAATAACTTAGAGTATTTATTATTTAATATATCTTTAAATGAAAGTTGTTCTAATGTTTCATCATCAAAATTAACTGTTCCAGCGGAGAAAATCTCACAATCTAATCCGTTAAAGGTTACAGATGATACAAATCCCTTAAATTCTAAATTATCTCCAGCAGCATTAGCACCAGCTACTTTTCCCATTTCTATTGCAGCAGGCCAATTACCGTATACTATTCCGTTTAACTCTGAAACATCACCACAAGCATATATATTACTTAAGCTTGTTTCCATCTTATTATTTACAATAATACCTCTATTAGAATTTAAGTTTATAGATTTTGCTAAATCTAAATTAGATCTTATACCTACAGAAAATATTAATAAATCACAAGGAAGAGTTTTACCACTCTTTAATTTTATAGATATAACTTTATTATTTTCATCTACTATAATTTCATCACATAATTCACCAAGCATTAATGATACCTTTGAATTTGCAGCAATAGATTCAAAAAGCTTAGAACCTTCTAAATCTAGTTGACGAGGTAATAATCTACTAGAAAATTCTACTACCGTAACGTTATTAATTGATTTTTCTATTTCATTAGCAGCTTCTAATCCTAAAAGTCCACCACCTATTATTACTGCATTATTGGAAGAATCTATATCTTTTTTTATGCTTTCTACATCAGTTAAGTATTTAATAGTATGAACTCCTTTAACTTTATCATAATTAAGGGAATTAATTTCTTCTCCTTTTGATGTTTTTGTAGGTGGAATAAAGTTATAGCTTCCATTAGCTAATATAAGTTTATTATAATTGATTTTTTCTCCATTGCTTAAAGTTATTAAGTTAGATTTTTCATCAATAGAAGTTACTTCTACACCTAATAATTCATTTATATTATTTTCTTTATACCATTTTTTTGATTCTATATAAAAATCATCTTCATTTATAGGTTCACTTAGTAAATCAGAAAGTTGAGGTCTATAATATGAGGATATTTTTTCTTTAGAAATTAATATTATGCAGCATGATTTATTTCTTTCTCTGATTGCTTTAGCAGCATAAAATCCAGCAGCACCATTACCTATAATTACAAAGTTTTCGCTAGTGTCTTTGGAAAATGAAATTACCTCTTTCTTTACTTCTACAAATTGATCTTTATCAGCACCGCAAACAGGACAGATTTCTGGTGGTTCATAACCTTCAAATATTTCTCCACAAACTAGGCATTTCCAAAGTTTAAGTTCTTTTTTGTTATTATTAGTATTTGATTTTTCATTCCTATAAACATTATTTATATTTTTGAAAGAAGATAATGGTTTATTGCCTAAAAGGATTTCTGCAAAATTAAATCCAAATTGATGAGCTTTTTCTAAATCACTTTCTGATGGTTTAAAGTTAACTTTTAATCCAGGTGAAAAAACTTCCATTTTTAATTCTTTTAATCTAGATTCAATTCTAGGAACAGCTTCTCCACTCCAACCATAAGATCCAAAACCACCAGCTAGCTTTCCACCATGTATTACAGGATTAAGTTTTGCTAATAAATCTCTTATTGGTTCTAATAAATCTCCTAAAATTGTTGGTGAACCAAATAATAAGCCTTTTGATTCATTTATTGAAGTTAAAATATCTTCAATATTACTATGAGTAACATTAAATAATCTAACTTCTATATTACCAGCAGATTTAATGCCCTCAGAAATAGATTTTGCTAACTGCTCTGTATAACCATAAGCAGAAACATAAGGAATAGTAACGATTAATTTATCGCTTTTTACAGGTGTAGACCAAGTCCTATATAAATTAACTATTTTCCAAGGATTTTCTCTTAATATAGGACCATGACCAGGACAAATAACATCTATATTTAAGCCTTCTATTTTATCAATGGCTTTTAAAACATAAGGCTTAAATGGTCCTATTATACAATCAAAATAATATCTTAGTGATGAAAGATATTCATCTTCATTTTGAATTTTATCATTAAAAACATCTTCAAAGCAGTAATGACTTCCAAAGGAGTCACAAGTAAATAATAATTTATCTTCAGGAATATAAGTATACATTGAATCTGGCCAATGTAGGAAAGGTGCAGATATAAATTTTAAAGTTTTGTTACCTAAAGAGATTTCATCACCGTCATTTACTATAATTGATTTGAAATCTTTATTTACAATTGCATTTAAAAATTTAATAGCTGTAGCAGAACCGATAACACTAGCATTAGGTGATAATTCTAAGATTTTAGCAACAGAACCAGCATGATCAGGTTCTGTATGATCTACTACTATATAATCTATATTATGAATATCAATAGATAAACTTTCTAATCTTTCTATATATTGATCAAAAAATTCTGCTTTAACAGTTTCAAAAAGGCAAGTTTTTTCACTGCCTTTAACTACATATGAGTTATAGGTAGTTCCAAAAGGTGTATGCATTATTATATCAAAAGTTCTTAAATTAGGATCAAGGGCTCCAACCCAATAAATATCGTTTTTTATAGCTAAAGATTTCATAGCAATCCCTCCATAAATAAAAGTTTAACAAACTTATACGTAACTATTTGTTAAAATATAATTCAAATATTATTTAAAAAATATTAAACAATAATAATTATTCGTTATATATAATTATACATAAAAATAAATCTTTGTAAATATAGCTAAAGTATAAAAATTCATTAACATTCAGTTTATGTAAAAATTAAGTAAATTTTATTGAATTTTTGAAGTTGTTAAAATATAATTTAAGTTATGTACGATTGGTGATAAAGAAGATTAAGGAGAGTTTAAGATGAATAAATTACTAGCAGTTTTTTTATTATCTGCAGTACCTGTTGTAGAACAAAGAGGGGCTATTCCCTTAGGATTTTTATATCAATATAATCCTTTTTTAATATTCGTAGTTAGTTATTTAGGTAGTTTAATTCCTGCGCCATTTATACTGTTATTGTTTGATAAAATCTATAACTTTTTAAAAAAGTATGAAAGATTTGATAAAGTAGTAAATTTAATAGATGGTAAGATAAGTAAAAATAAGGGTAATCTGGAGAAATATAAAGAGATAGGATTAATAACATTTATAGCAATACCGCTTCCTACAACAGGAGTCTGGACAGGATGTGCTGTAGCAGCGTTTTTAGGATTAGATTTTAAAAAATCATTTTTATGTGCAGCTATTGGAGCTTTAATATCTGCTATTTTTATTACTATAATTTGCATGATAGTTCCGGGATTATTCCAAGCTAAGTTTGTATTTTAAAATTAGTTGAAATTTAATTTAAATCATAATAATGAGGCTTTTTCATTAGTTAAAAAGCCTCATTATTATTAAGAAAGTTAAAGTAGTCCACTTAGTTCAAATATTTTAAAAAGTATTGAAGTTTATAACAAATGTGTTATAATTTAAACATAGGGTTATGAGAACGTATACAAAAAAGAAAAAGCGGAATTTTCAATTATGGTATTATGGGAATTTAAAAGAAAGTCAGCTAGCTGACTTTCTTTTAAATTCCCATAAATTGTTTTATAAATACATTTTTATATAGTATAATTTTGGTATAAATATATTACTTTTAAAATAATAAAAAGGGGGGTTATGATAAGGCTGTAAACCTTATCTATTATTTTATGGATATAAATCAATTTTTTAATTTTAATAATAAAATTAAGGAAAATATAGCTAAAGTAATAGTGGGGAAAGAAGATAAGATAGAGAAGATAATAGTTTCTTTTATTTGCTCTGGACATATATTATTAGATGATTATCCAGGGCTTGGTAAAACAAAATTAGCTAAGGCTTTATCAAAAACTTTAAGTTGCAATTTTAAAAGAGTTCAGTTTACTCCAGATTTACTTCCATCAGATTTAACAGGATTATATTTTTATAATCAAAAGCTTGAAGATTTTAAGCTAAAAAAAGGACCTATAATGAGCAATATATTATTAGCTGATGAAATAAATAGAGCAACGCCAAGAACTCAATCTGCACTATTAGAATGTATGGAAGAAAGACAAGTCACAATAGAAGGAAAAACAATTAAATTAGACACACCTTTTTTTGTTATAGCAACAGAGAATCCAGTAGAACAATTCGGTACATTTCCCTTACCAGAGGCCCAATTAGATAGATTTTTTATGAGAATTTCTTTAGGATACCCAGAGTATTCAGAAGAAAAGGAGATATTAAATAGATTTATTGATGCTGATCCTTTAGAAAAATTAGAACCAGTTATAAATAAAGATGAAATAAAATTTGTACAGGCTAATTATTCTAAAGTTTATGTAAGTGAACATATTAAATCATATATATTAGATATAGTTAGAGAAACAAGAAAAAGTGATGAGATTTCCTTAGGGGCATCACCAAGAGCTACTTTAAGTTTAATGAAAGGAGCTCAAGCATTAGCTGCCATAAGAGGAAGAGATTATACTATACCAGAAGATGTAAAAGAAATAGCTAAGGATATTTTATCTCATAGAATATTATTAAAATCTGTTTTTAGTGATGGAACCAAATCTTCTCAGGAAAGAGCTATAGAAGGTATATTAAATTCAATAAAAACTCCTCTAGAAGAAATTCATTAAATGAGGTGAAGATATGACTTTTATTGTAGTTATAGTATCTTTGGTTTTATGCTTAATTATAGGAGAAAAGTATTCAGAAAAAGCTTTTAATTCTTTGATTATTAAAAGAGTTGTTAATAAAAATAAAATATTTCCTGGAGAAAATATTGAAATAACAATGACTTTAGAAAATAATAAAATAATACCAATACCATTTCTTTTAATAGAAGAACAAATGCCTAAAGGTATATATAAAGTAGATGATATAGATACAATAAAAAGAGGTGAGTTTAACTATTATTCTTCATATTTAAATATACTTGGAAAAGAGAGGATAAAAAGAAAGTATAAAATTAGTTGTGATTATAGAGGTGTTTATTATATTCAAAATATAAATATATCATTTGGGGACATATTTGGATTAACCACACAACAAAAGGAAAAAGAAAATTTTTTAGAAATAGTGGTTTACCCAAAATTAAATTCAATAAAAAAATTTAATATGGCTAGTAATAGCTTGATGGGAGAAAATTTAATAAAGAGATGGATTTTTGAAGATCAATTATATATTAAGGGAATCAGAGAATATAATTTAAATGATAGATTAAAAGATATTCATTGGAACTCTAGTCTTAGAATGAATAAATTAATGGTTAAAAACTATGATTTTACATCAAACAAAAGTGTAGTTTTTATAATAAATACACAAACTCAAAAGGATTATTTGATAGGAAATAAAAAAGAAAATATAGATAAAGAAATAGAATTTGTTGCAAGTATAAGTGAGATGCTTGTAAAAGAGGGTATTCCTGTTGGTGTGTGGACAAATAGTGATATTATTAGTTATTACAATTCAGTAAAATCTGAATGTCAATTAACCACTAACTTAAATTTTATTTTAGAGTTTTGTGGTAGAATAGCTAACAATCCTAACGTAACTATAGATAGGTATATAAATAAAATGAAGAAAACTATGAGTAGAGAAACAGTATATATTTTTGTTACCTCATATATAGATAGTGTAACAGCTTCAACTATGATTAATTTAAATAAAAAAGGAATAGTTATAAAGCTCATAGATCTATCTCAAAATGGTGAACTAACTTTGCAAGGTATAGAGAAGATACATCTTAAATGGGAGGTGTAGTTTATGGGAGGGTATAGTTCTATTAGATTAATCTATGGGGTGATAGTATCAACACTTATATTTATTTTAACTTTATTTTCTATAGGAAGACTACAAGGACTTCAAGTATCATATTACTTATATTTAATAATGTTATTTAACGTAATAGTTTTTTGTTATTTAGATAATAAAAATATATCACAAAAATTAATCTATCTTATAAATTTTATAACTTTTTTTATTTTAAATGTAATCGTATATGGATTTAATGACAAAGTAATCTATTCTATATACAGTATTATATTAACTAATATTATGTTAAAAGACAGAGAACATGCTGTAAGTAGGGAAAAATATTTAAGTAATTTAAATATTATATTAATAATTTTAGTTATAGCTATTCCTGTTATTTTTTTGGTGAATTATGATAATAAATTATTAATAGAAAAATTATATGTTTTAGAGTTTATACTATCTATAGTTCTTTTAAGAACATCTAGAACATATCAATTTAAATTAGATAAGAAAAATACCAATCGTAATACAATTTTAATAACTATTTTTCTTTTTATTATGACATCTCAATGGGTTATTGAAAAACTAAGTATTTTTTTTAATTATTTATATAAGCAGATGTATAAGGTATTAGATTTATTTATCTTTATTATTTCAGAGGTTTTTAAATTTATATATAATAAGATGCCTAATATTATAAAAAATAAAGGTGAGATTATAGTTAAAGTTGAGAATGATGTAAATAATAATTATAATAAAATGCAATATATTGGAGAAGAAAATTATTGGATAAATATAGCAGTTAATATTCTATTTGTTATTTTTATATTATTAATAGTTATAGCAATAATAAAACTCGTATTTAAATTATATAGAGATAAAAATATAAAATTTGAAAATGGAGAGGAAATAATAAGAGAAAGGATTATAAACAAAAGTAAAAGTAAAAGATCATTAAGGAGTATATTATTAAAAAATAATAAAAAAACAGATAAAGAGAAAATATTAATGATGTTTTCTAAATTAGAAAAATTAATTTTAAATAAAAAAATTTTTAATCAATCTATGACAGCTACTCAAATATATAAAGTTATGTTAACTAAGATAGATAGAAGTGAGGAGTTTTTATATATAATAGAAAAATATAATGAAGTTAAATTTTCTAAAAAAGAGTTAGAAAAAGAAGACTTAAAAATCTTTATAAAAAATTATAATATTGTAAAAGATGATATAAAAAAGAATTTATAAACAAATAATGGTAAGGATATATATCCCTACCATTATTTTTATAAAATTTTATAAAATAATGAATTTGTAAGGATTAAAATTCAAGCTTAATTTTTAAAAAATATAGAGAAAAATATGTCTTGTAAATATTTAGAAAAATACTATTATGTTAAAATATTTAAAAACTTATGTTCACAAAATAAATAAATTCGACAGTGATAAATAAACTATATACATTTACTACCAATTCCCTCGAAATTTTATAGAATTTATACCAAATACAGCAAGATTTTTGTCTATATTTTATGGATAAAAATTTAATTTGATATGCATAGTTTGACATAAAAAATATATCTAACATGTTAGTATAATATCAACGATTATGTGGAACAATTTTTAAATTAATGAGAGTTTCTAGGAGGAAAATAAGTGATAATTGTAAATAGTTTAAGAAAAAAAATAAATATTGAAGGAAAAGAGTTAAGTTATTCTTATAATCTTATTAAAACTTCAAAAGGTGGACAAGAAGTATATGGTATAGAGGTAGAAAGAGCGGATTACATAAATGATATTGCTATAAACGTTGAAAAAAATTCAGTAAATATTATCTCACCAAATGAAGATAAGGTAAGAGTATTGCTAGAAAAATTATATAGATATGAAGTTTCTCCAATTCATTTAATTGATATTATCGGAGAAGATGTAGATAAATGTGTAAATGATTTTGATAAAGTTTTCTGTATGTCTTGATAGATATTTTTATATGTGCAGAAAGTAGTTTTACTACTTTCTGCACATATAAAAGCTTTTTAGTATAATAATTAAAAGTTATTAGTGAATAGAAAATTTATAGTTGATACTATTTACAAAAAGTACATATATATATAAGTAAAACCTTTGATATAATTAAAATAGATTTAATATTATAGGAGTTAAATGTATATATGATATTAGGAATAGGCTCAGATATAATAGAAATTAATAGAATAGAAAATGCTATAGAAAATACTAAAGGTTTTTTGCAGAAGGTATTTACTGAAGAAGAAAAGAAACTTTTTTTAAAAAAATCTATGAGATCAGAGACTATAGCAGGAAATTTTGCAGTTAAAGAAGCTGTAAGTAAAGCTTTAGGGACAGGTATAAGAGGCTTTTCTTTAAAGGATATAGAGGTATTAAGAAATGATTTAGGAAAACCTGTGGTGAATCTTTATAATAATGCACTAGAGATTGCCAAAAGCCTAGAAGTAAAAAATATACATGTAAGTATATCTCATAATAAAAAAGACGCTATTGCCTATGTAGTATTGGAGGGGAGATAATGAAAGTAGGAACTATAGATGTTATGAGAAAAATGGAAAAAGTAGCTATAGAATCAATAGGAATTCCAAGTATTGTTTTAATGGAAAACGCAGCACACAAAGTTATAGATAATATTGATTTAAAAAACAATAAAAATTTTGTGGTTATATGTGGAAATGGAAATAATGGTGGAGATGGGTTAGCTATTGCAAGAAACTTAAAAATTGAAGGTAAAAATGTAGATGTATTTTTAAGCCAAAGAGGAAAAAATCTATCTAAGGATTGTAAATTAAACTATGATATTTTAAAAAAGTTAGGAGTAAGAATAAATCAGCTAAATAATTTAGAAGATTTTCAGGCTCTTAGGGATTGCTTAATTCGTAGTGATATAACAATAGACTCCCTATTTGGAACAGGTCTTAATAGAGATTTAGATTCATTTTACATAGATATGATAACGGTTATAAATGAAAATAGTAATTATATATTATCAGTTGATATACCTTCAGGGATGGAAGGTAACAATGGAAAAGTTATGGGTAATGCTATAAAAGCTAATAAAACTATAACTTTTCAAATATACAAAAAGGGATTTTTAGCTTATGAAACATTAAAATACACTGGAAAAATAATAGTAGAAAACATAGGCATTCCTAAGGAAATAGTAGATAGATATAATGAAAAAATAAATATAACAGAAGCGAAAAATGTTAAAAAATTAATCCCGCTAAGAGATACTTATGGCTATAAAGGCGATTATGGTAAAGTATTAATAATAGCAGGTAATGAAGGATATACTGGAGCAGCATATATATCAACGGAAGCAGCAGTTAAAAGTGGGGCTGGTCTTGTTACTTTAAGTACTAAAGAGTCTATAAAAAATATTTTATGTGGTAAATTAGAAGAAGCTATGACATCATCTTATGAAAATAAAGAAGAACTCTTAAAATTAGTAGAAAAAAGTGATGTAATAGTAATAGGCCCAGGCATGGGAAATAATAAAACTACACTTAATTGTTTAAAGCTTGTTTTAGATAATAGTAAAGTTCCTGTGATAATAGATGCAGATGGAATAAATGTATTAAAAGATAATGAAAATTTGATACAGAATAGAAAGTATCCAATAATAATAACTCCTCATTTAGGTGAGATGAGTAAACTTTCAGGAAGAACTATAGAATATATAAGAAATAATAGATTATCTGTTGCAAGTGAAATTGCCAAAAAATTCAAGATAATTGTACTTCTTAAAGGTTATAATACTGTAATTACAGATGGTGAAAGTACCTATATAAATCCTACAGGAAATAGTTCAATGGCATCAGGAGGTATGGGGGATTGCTTAACAGGAATAATAGCATCTTTCATTGCTCAAAAATGTGATTTATTGAAAGCAACTAGTATAGCAGCTTTTGTACATGGCTATGCAGGAGAAGTATTGTCTAAAGAAAGATTTTCAGTAAGTGCAACAGATATAATAGAAGCTTTACCTAATATAATAAAACAAATTCAATTAAATTAAGAATAAAATTAGTGTTTTTATAATAATATTAATGAGAATATTATTAAATTGGAGGATTCACTAAGTTGAAGAAAATATTATCTTTAATATTATTTGTTATTATTATTGTAGTTGGAAGTGCTGCTATTTTTCAAAAATGTAATAAGTCAAATCCAGAAGATATACTTAGTGATTTTAAGGAAATAGAAGCGTATACTACAGATGTAACATATATTATAAAAAACGCTAGAGGTGAGATTACAGTAAAAACTTCCCAATGGTATGATGAAGATAAAGGTTTAAAAGTAGATTTTGGACAAGACAGAAGTCAGGTTTATAAAGAAGATAAAATTTATGTAAAAGAAATTACAACAGGAAGAACATACAATATGGAAAAAGATTTTGATCAACTTTATAAATTAGCATTTATACCAGAGATAAGTAAGCTTTTTGTTAACGATGAAGAATTTAGATATTATTATAAGGAAAACAGCGACAATAAGTATTTAGTAGTAGAATTTAACACATTATTAGATAATGAAAATCTTACTAAAGAAGTTTTATTTATAGATACAAAAAATGGAGTTCCTTTAGAAGGAATAATATATGATAAAAGGGGGAATGAAAGAGCAAAAATTTTATATAGTAATTTTAAAAAAGAACACAATATAGATGAAGAGCTATTTGATATAGCTAAAGATACACAGCAATGATATTTAGAGGTGAAAATATGAAGCATATTAGACCAGTTTGGGCTGAAATAGATTTAGATGCTATTGAAAATAATATGAAAGAAATTAAAAAGGTAGTAAAAAGTAATGAAATAATAGCTGTAGTTAAAGCGGATGCTTATGGTCATGGAGCTGTTGATGTAGCACCTGTTTTACTTGAAAATGGTGCTACAAAATTAGCGGTGGCAGTTATAACTGAAGCTTTAGAACTTAGACATTCAGGAATACAAGCTCCAATAATGGTATTAGGATTTACACCACTTACTTTTGCTAAAGATATAATAGAAAATAATATAGAGCAAACAGTCTATGATTTAGATTATGCAAGGGGACTTTCTAAAATAGCATTAAAAGAAAATAAAATAGCAAAGATTCATATAGCTTTAGATACTGGAATGGGTAGAATAGGTTTTTTGCCTGATAATGAAAGTATAAAAAAAGTGAAAGAAATTAGTAAGTTGCCTAACATTAAAATCGTTGGATTGTTTACTCATTTCTCATCAGCAGATGAAGAAGATAAATCTTATACTAAAGATCAATTTGATAAGTTTTTAAACTTTTACCAAAAATTACAGAAAGAAAAAATTGAAGTGGGAATACTACACGCTTCAAATAGTGCCGCTGTTTTAGATTTACAAAATATGCATTTAGACGCAGTAAGACCTGGAATAATTTTATATGGTTATTATCCTTCAGATGAAGTGAATAAAAACATTAATCTTATTCCTGCCCTAACACTAAAAACAACAGTTGTTCATGTAAAAAAAGTACCAAAAGATATGTACATAAGTTATGGACGCAAATATAAAACAGATGGTGAAAGAGTTATAGCAACTTTACCTATAGGATATGCAGATGGTTATACTAGATTTCTTTTTGAAAAAGCTAAAGTAATAATAAATGGGAAATTAGCGCCGATAGTTGGAAGAATTTGTATGGACCAATGTATGATAGATATAACAGATATAGAAAATGTATCTGTAGGAGATGAAGTAATACTTATAGGTGAAGATAATGGTGTAAAATTTAATGCAGATGATATAGCAGAATCAATTGGTACAATAAATTATGAAATTATATGTATGATAGGAAAAAGAGTTCCTAGGGTATATATGAAAAATAAACAAATTGTTAAAATAAGGAATTACATGTAAAGTATGTGTAAATTATTTGTCTAAATTTTGAATAAATGAAAAAATCCTTTGACATATTGACATATTCCGCAATATAATTTAGTTATACATAGTAACTCTTTTTACAAAGAAAAGGAGAATGGAGAATAATGTCGTATTCAAAGGAAATAAAAATTTATTTTAAAAATAATAATTTAATAGAAAAAAATAGTCAATTTAATGACGAGGATTTAATATTATATAATAACAAAGAAGAAAATCAAAAAGAATTTTATGAGGCTATGAAAAATGGATATGAACAAATGGCTGACATAAACACAGAATGCGCTGAATATGGAATGACTGCAGATTGTCAATCTTTTAATGAATACGAAGCATGGCTTTTCGGAGTGTGATATTTTTAAATGACAGTTCAAAATGTAAAAAGAGGAGATATTTTTTATGCAGATTTAAGCCCTGTAATAGGTTCAGAGCAGGGTGGCATAAGACCAGTTATAGTTATACAAAATGATATCGGTAATAAATATAGTCCTACAGTTATAGTTGCGGCTATAACTTCACAAATAAATAAAGCCAAATTGCCAACTCATGTGGAAATATCCTCAGAAGAATATGGCTTAAATAGAGATTCTGTAGTTCTTTTAGAACAAATAAGAACCTTAGATAAAAGAAGGCTTAAAGAAAAAATAGGACATATGACCGATAATGATATGAAAAAAGTAAATAGAGCTTTATTAATAAGTTTAAATTTAGATTGTTAGGATGTGTAGATTTTTCTACACATCTTTTTTTATAAAAAAATAAAAAAATTATTATGATTAATTTAAAGATTAAATAGAGTATGTAAGTGAAAGTGTTTTCATATAAAAGAATAGAAAATATAAAAAATATAAATAATAAATCTATTAAACTAGTAAATGGTTACAAGAATGCAAAGGTATTAGGGTATATTATATAATGAAATAGTATATACTATTATATTTTTAATATAAGCAAAAATGAGGCATAAATATAATTTTGCTATACAAAAAATTTATGTTTTATGATAAAATACCTTTGAAGAATTACGCAATATATGTTTTACATAATAACATTTATTATATAAACTTCAGGAGGTTTATTATGAGCTATAACATTGAAGAATTACAAAACATAGCAAAAACTTTAAGAAAGGATATAGTCACTATGCTTACAGAATCAGCATCAGGACATCCAGGTGGATCATTATCAGCTGCTGATATTATGACTGTATTATACTTTCACGAAATGAATATCAATCCAGAAAATCCACGTGATCCAGAAAGAGATAGATTTGTACTATCAAAGGGTCATGCTGCCCCAGTTTTATACAGTGCATTAGCAAGAAGAGGATTCTTTAATCCAGATGAATTAATGACATTAAGAAAATTTGGATCAATGCTTCAAGGACATCCAAACATGAATGATGTTCCAGGAATTGATATGTCAACAGGTTCTTTAGGTCAAGGAATATCAGCTGCTGTAGGTATGGCTTTGGCAGGAAAGACAGATAAAAAATCATATAGAGTTTATTCAATATTAGGAGATGGAGAGCTTGAAGAAGGTCAAGTTTGGGAAGCATCAATGTGTGCAGCTCACTATAAACTAGACAATTTAACAGCTTTTGTAGATTTTAATGGTCTTCAAATAGATGGTAATATTCAAGATGTTATGAATCCAGCTCCAGTTGGAGAAAAATTTAAAGCTTTCGGATGGCATGTTATCGAAATAAATGGTCATGATATGGAAGCTATAATTAAAGCAATAGAAGAAGCTAAAAATACAAAGGGTAAACCAACAATGATAGTTGCTAAAACTGTAAAAGGTAAAGGCGTTTCATTTATGGAAAACTTAGCAAGTTGGCATGGAACTGCACCAACTAAAGAGCAATGTGAATTAGCAATAAAGGAAATTGGAGGGGAAAACTAATGGCAAAAAAAATAGCTACTAGAGAAGCATACGGTAAAGCATTAGCAGAACTAGGAAATAAAAATGATAAAGTTGTTGTATTAGATGCTGACCTTTCAAAATCAACTAAAACAGCAGATTTTAAGAAAGAACATGCAGATAGATTTTTTAATATGGGAATAGCTGAAGGAAACATGATGGGTGTTGCAGCTGGTCTTTCAACTTGTGGAAAGATTCCATTTGTAAGTACATTTGCAATGTTTGCAGCAGGAAGAGCTTTTGAACAAATCAGAAACTCAATATGTTATCCAAAGCTAAATGTTAAAGTTTGTGCAACACATGCGGGATTAACAGTTGGAGAAGATGGAGCTTCACACCAAGCTATAGAAGACTTATCATTAATGAGAAGTATACCAAATATGGTAGTTATAAATCCATCAGATGCAATAGAAACAGAAGCTGCTATAAATGCAATTGCAGAATATGTTGGACCTTGCTACGTTAGATTAGGTAGAGCAGGAGTTACAACAATGAACGATAATGCTGATTATAAATTTGAAATTGGAAAAGGCGTTAAGTTAAGAGAAGGTAAAGATGCAACTATTATAGCTACAGGACTAATGGTAGAAGCTGCTTTAGAGGCTCACAAGATGTTAGCTGAAGAAGGAATAAACGTTAATGTAATAAATATTCATACATTAAAACCAATAGATAGTAAAATAATAGAAGATGCAGCTAAAGAAACTGGAGTTATAGTAACTGCAGAAGAGCATAGTATAATTGGTGGTTTAGGATCAGCTGTTTGTGAAGTTGTTTCAGAAACTTGTCCAGTTCCAGTTTTAAGAATTGGTGTTAAAGATACATTTGGTGAAAGTGGAAAGCCAGATCAATTATTAAAGGCTTATGGATTAACAGCAGAAGATATAGTTAAAACTGTTAAAAAGGGTTTAGGCTTAAAAAAATAATATATAAAAGATAATATTAGATTTTAAAATAGAGCTTTTAAAAGCTCTATTTTTTTATGGAAAAATTTTACTGTAAAAGATATAATATAATCTACTCTATTAAACTTAAGGTTATTTATTAATAATATTATTATAAGAATAAAAATTTAAAGCTAAAAATATAAAAAATGCAAAAAAGCAATTAGTTAATTAAATTTTTAATTAAAATTATATTTTATCATGATAAAAGGGTAAAAAATGTTTTTAAAGTAAAAAAAATATATATATTGAAATATATATATATATAATGGTATCGTTTCATTAGGGAGTAAAAATACTATATGAAAAAGGGGGAATAGAAATGATTGAAAAGTTAAAAGAGTTTTTAATTATAACAGTAGGGTTTATTTTAGTTGCCATAGCTGTACAGTATTTTTATGTACCTAATAATATAACAGGTGGAGGAATTACAGGAATAGCTATGGTTGTATGTCATTATTTTCCTAGTATGTCTATGGGAGTATTAATGACAATAATGAATATAGTATTATTTGCAATAGCTTTTGTTGTTTTAGGAAGTGGTTTTGGTGCTAAAACATTATATGCTGCCTTTGGGCTGTCTTTTACTATGACTTTTATGGAAAAGTATTTGAATATCCATGCACTAACATCAGATGTAATGTTAGCATCTATTATAGGGACTTTATTATTAGGTTCTGGACTTGGGATGGTATTTACTCAAAACGCTTCTACAGGAGGAACTGATATAATAGCAAAAATAATAAATAAGTTTTTTCATATAAATATGGGAAAATGTATGCAATCTGTTGATATTATAGTGGTTATGATGATAGCTGTAGCCTTTGGTATAAGCAGTGGACTTTATGCTGTTGTATGTGTTTTATTAAATGGAATTATAATTGATAAGGTTATTGAAGGATTTTCTTCCACAAAGCAAGTTATGATTATAACGAATAGAACCAAGGAAATAAGAAACTATATAACTAGTGAAATTAATAGAGGATGTACAATTGTAAAAGGAGAAGGTGGATATACAGGACATGAAAATAAAATAATTTATTGTGTAATGGATAGACATCAACTTGTAAGACTTAGAAAATCTATGAAAGAAATTGATGAGGATGCATTTATAATAGTAAATGATGCTCATGAAGTTTTAGGAACAGGTTTTAAGGATGTAGTTTAATCTAGAAAATACAAAATATAAAATATAGCTAACATATAAGAGTTTTAAACTATATAAATTAAAGCATAAAATATTATATAGGCGGTGAAGGTGTATGAAGAAAGATGTAATTAAGGATTATATTTTTATAACTTTAGGGATTATTTTAGTTGCCATAGCAATAGAATATTTTTTTGCACCGAATAATTTGGCTGCTGGTGGTGTTACAGGTTTAGCGATAGTTATTAATCACTATATTCCATCAGTAACTAATGGTACGTTAGTTCTTATAATGAATTTAATTTTATTTATAGTAGCCTTTATATTTATTGGAGGGAACTTTGGAGCTAAAACTATATATGCTTCTTTTGGATTAAGTGGTGTTATGTGGTTTATAGAAAGATTTTTAAAACCAGAAGCTATAACAACTGATCTTATTATTGCATCTATATTTGGAACAATTATAACTGCTATAGGTATGGCTTTAATTTTCAATGTAAATGCGTCTACTGGTGGAACTGATATAATAGCTAAGATATTAAATAAGTATTTTCATGTTGATATAGGCAAGTGTTTACTATCTGTTGATTTTATAGTTACTTTATTAGGTGCATTAACCTTTGGAATAAATAAAGCATTTTATGCTCTTTTATGCGTCATTATAAATGGTTTTGCTATAGATAGATTTATAGAAGGTTTAAATACTTGTAAAGAAATTATGATAATAAGCAATGAAAATGATAAAATAAGTAACTACATAATAAATGATTTAAGTAGAGGATGTACATTTTTAAATGGGCAAGGTGTTTATAGCAAAAAACAAATAGTAGTTTTATACACAGTCTTACAAAGAGCGGAATTTATTAAGTTAAGAGATTATATAAAAGAAAATGATCCTAATGCTTTTATAACTGTTAATGAAGTACATGAAGTATTAGGAGAGGGATTTGGAAAGATAAATATTTAAAATATGTAACAAATTGTAGACATAAGTTAAAATAATATATAAAATATAGGAAAATAAATATTTATGTACACGTATACTTTATATATTAAAAAAAGTTAGGCTATTTTGCTATAAATAAATATAAGGAGTTATTAAGTAAAGTAAGATTTTAAATTAGCTAATATTTTTTAGAATATGAGGAATAACCTAGTAAAATAGGCAATATTCCTTATTTTTTTATTAATAAATAATTAATAAAATAAAATTCTACATAAAGTACGAGTATGTTATAATTAATTTGTGTTATTGTAAGAAAAAATAGTTACTTTTGAAAATTACAATCTAAGGAGTTGTTAAAATATGATAGAATTCAAAAATGTAAGTAAGATTTATAACAACAATGTAAAAGCTCTAAGTAATATAGATGCAGCTATAGAAACTGGAGAGTTTGTGTTTTTAGTTGGACCTTCAGGAGCTGGAAAATCAACCTTTATAAAGATGTTATTAAAAGAAATTGATCCAACTAGCGGTAAAATATTGATGAATGGAGTAGATTTGTCTACAATTAAAAGAAGACAAGTACCTTATTATAGAAGAAGAATTGGTATGATATTCCAAGATTTTAGACTTATTCCAACTCTTAATGTTTATGAAAATGTTGCTTTTGCAATGAGAGTTGTAGGTGCATCACCGAAGGAAATAAGAAGGAGAGTTCCTATGGTGTTATCATTAGTTGGTTTATCAAACAAATATAAAATGTTTCCTAATGAGTTGTCAGGAGGAGAGCAACAAAGGGTTTCTATTGCTAGAGCTTTAGTTAATAACCCAACAGTTCTTATAGCAGACGAACCTACTGGAAACCTAGATCCTGAAACTGCTAAAGAAATAATGTCATTAATAGATGATATTAATAGAGCGGGAACTACAGTTTTAATGGCTACTCATGCTAAAGAAATAGTAGATACTATGAAAAAAAGAGTTATTGCTATTGAAAGAGGAGTTATAGTAAGAGACGAAAAGAGAGGTAGATACGAATATGAAGTTTAGTACATTTAGTTATTTTATATCAGACGCATTTAAAAGCTTAAAGAGAAATAAGACTATAAGTTTAGCTTCTATGGCTACTGTTTTAGCCACTCTATTTGTATTTGGAGTATTTTTATTAACTGGTATGAATGTTAATAGAAGTGTTAGTGATGTAGAGTCTAAGGTAGAAATAAAAGTATTTCTAAAAGATGATATTAGTGTAATGGATCAAAGACAACTTGAAGTTAAGCTTAGAGAAATGGATGGAGTTAAGGACGTTAATTATGAATCTAAAGAACAGGCAATGGATAACTTTAAGAAACAATTAAATGGATATGAAAGTATTCTTGAAGGATATGGTAAAGATAAAAATCCTCTTCCAAATTCATTTGTAGTTAAATTAGAAAATCCTGATATAGCAAAAAAAGTTTCAGAAGAAGCTAAAAAGTTAACTGGGGTAGAAGATGTAGCTAATGACCAAGAACTTATTAGTACAATTTCATCTTTTGCTAAGGCAATAAGATGGATAGGTTTAGTTTTATTTATAGTTTTAATAGGAGTATCATTATTCTTAATAATAAACACAATAAAATTAACAGTTTATTCAAGAAGAAGAGAAGTTGGAATAATGAAATTTGTTGGAGCTACAGATTGGTTTATAAGATGGCCTTTTGTAATAGAAGGTATAACAATCGGTATAGTTGGAGCAATATTTGCTGATGTACTATTATACTTCGCTTATAAAGGTGTTTATGGATGGCTTACAGCTAATTTATTTACAGTACAGTTAATAAGCCCAATGTATGTATTTTCAACAGTATTATGGCAATTTATCCTTTCAGGTGCTGTAATAGGTATTTTTGGTAGTATAATAGCTCTAAGAAAATTCTTAACTGTATAATTAATTTCAGTTTTAAAGAATATAATATTTTATATAGATAAGAATATAAATATTAGAGTTTTATCGGTTAGCTGAAAGGGTGATTTATAAATGGGTATGGAACAGAAAGAGGGTAGTGCCAAGAATTTCAATAAGAAAATTATAATTACATTAAGTATAGTTTTATTATTTTTTGTAACAGCCTTTGGATCATTTTATTTTGGGAGTAAATTTGCTTTTTCAAAGTATTCTCCTGCTTTAAATGATAAAGAAATTGCTAAATCCTTATCTGGAGTTAAAGATATTTCAAAGTTTAAAGAATTATTTACTATAAGAGATATACTTTATAAATACTACGATGGAGAAATAAATGAAAATGCTCTTGTGGAAGGGGCTATAAAAGGTATGACGGAATCATTAAAAGATCCTTATACTGTATATATGAATCCAGATGAGTATGAAAATTTTAAAGAAAAAAGTGAAGGTAGTTATAATGGATTAGGTATTCAATTAGGAGTAAAAGATGACAAAATAATAATAGTTTCTCCTTTAAAAAATTCTCCTGCAGAAAAAGCAGGAATTAAAAAAGGAGATATTATTTTAAAAGTTAATGATACTTCAGTTGGAGCTAATGATTTAGAAAAAGCAATTTCTATGATGAAGGGAAAAGAACAGGCTGATATAAAATTAACTCTAAATAGAGAAGATAAGGGAAATTTTGATGTAATGCTTAAGCGAGAGGTAATAAAAACTGAATCTGTAAAATCTGAATTGATTAATAATAACATAGGTTATATACAAATAATTGGATTTGAACAAGAAACAGGAAAAGACTTCAAAAACCAGCTTCAGCAACTTAAAGATAAGGGAGCAAAAGGTTTAATTTTAGATTTGAGAGATAATCCAGGTGGATATTTAACAGAAAGTGTTGATGTGGTTTCTAACTTTATTCCTAAAGATAAAACTATAGTATCTACTATTGATAAATATAAAAATGAGACTAAAAATGAATCAAAAGGTGGTATAGCTATAGGAATGCCTTTAGTAGTTCTTACAAATAATAGAAGTGCTAGTGCTTCTGAGATAGTTTCAGGAGCTATAAGAGATTATAAAGTAGGAACTTTAGTTGGAGAAACTACTTATGGAAAAGGAGTAGTTCAGGTTCTTCTTCCTAATAAGGAATCAGGTTCAGCACTAAAGGTTACAATTTCTAAGTATTATACTCCTAATGGAGAAAACATAAATAAAATAGGAATTAAACCAGATATTGAGATATCTTATCCAGAAGAATTAAAATCTAAGCCTTATGATAGAAATACAGATCCACAGTTTGAAAAAGCTTTGGAGGTAATCAATGAAAAATTAAAATAGGAGGATCTTTTTATGGATTTTGCAGTATATACACTGAGATCCCTAGCATATGCCATTGTAGATCCTATACTAGCAGCAATACTTGTTATGCTAGCAATAATGTTTTACATGCAAAATAGAAAAATATCAGTTATGCAAAAGATGATAATAGGGGAGAGTTTACACTCTCTCCTAGAACTTACAATTTCACAAATTGTAATGGGTATGTTAGGTGGTATATTAGGCACACTTTTACTTACATATTTAGGAGTAACCTTTGATGAAAGTACTCCAATAGAGATATTATTTATAATATCAATAATATTTATGTTATTAAAACCTAGATTTGTATGTTTTGCTTATTCAGGAGCGGCATTAGGTTTAATAAGTATAGTTTTTTCAATAATTAATGATAATACTGGTATGAAGTCACCTATTAATGTAAATATAATGTCTCTATTTATTTTTGTGGGAGTACTTCATATAGTTGAAGGACTACTGGTAATGATAGATGGAGATAAAGGAACAGTACCGGTATTTACCAATAAAGATGATAATATATTAGGTGGATTTGCTTATAAGAGATATTGGGCTGTGCCTATAGCGATTTTTGTAATGTTAAGTTCAGCGGAAGCTAAGACTTCTATTAGTTCTATTCCTTCATGGTGGCCAATACTTTTTAATAAGTATTCTTTAAAGGAGCTACTTAAAGTAGGTGCTTTAGTTTTAGTGCCTTTCTATGGAATAATAGGATTTAATTCTGTAAGTTTTACAAAAACAAAATCAATGAAAAAAATATCATCAGGAATAGCAATTAGTATTTTTGGAGTTGTTATTTCATTGGTAGCATTAATTGCAAAGTTCGGTGTGGTATTTCAACTTGTAGTAGTAATATTTGTACCATTAGCTCATGAATTTATGTTAAAAATTCAAAGAAAGTTAGAAGAAAAAGGTACACCAGTATATGTTAGTGATAACGAAGGAATAGTAGTTTTAGAAGTAGCGCCTAATTCACCAGCAAAAAAATTAGGAATAAAAAGTGGAGATAAGATACTACAAGTAAATAATGAAAGTGTAAAAAATGAATTAGAAGTTTACAATACAATAAGAGAAGGTTATAAAAATATACTATTTAAAATAAAGAAGACTAATGGAAAGATAGAGGATATAATCTGTTCGCCAGATGAAAAGAAAAGAGTAGGAATGGTTTTAGTTCCAAGGCTTATAAGAAAACAAGATGTAGTAGAATTTGATAGTAAGAAATTTAATGAAATATTAAATAAACTTAAAAATAAAGATCGTAAATAAAGGGTATATTAAAATAAAAAAGCCCTACACTAATTTTATAAAATTATGTGTAGGGCTTTTTCTTTATATAATAATTGACTTAAAATATTTTAAAAGGATAGAATGAAATAATAAAGGAGTGAGTTATATGGCTAATTTTGAAATAGTATCTAAATTCAAACCTACAGGAGATCAACCACAAGCGATTGAAAGTATAGTAAATGGTATTAAAGAAGGGTATAGAGGTCAAACTTTATTAGGAGTTACAGGATCAGGAAAAACATTTACTATGGCAAATATAATTGAAAGAGTACAAAAGCCTACTTTAATTTTAGCTCATAATAAAACATTGGCAGCTCAGCTTTGTGCAGAGTTTAAAGAGTTTTTTCCTAATAACATAGTAGAATATTTTGTTTCTTATTATGATTATTATCAACCAGAGGCATATGTTCCTCAAACAGATACTTATATTGAAAAGGATGCATCTATAAATGATGAGATAGATAAATTACGTCACTCAGCTACATCGGCTTTACTTGAAAGAAGAGATGTAATTATAGTAGCCTCTGTTTCTTGTATATATGGATTAGGTAATCCAGAAGAATATAAAAAATTGACTTTATCATTAAGACAAGGAATGGAAAGGGATAGAGATGAGATAATAAAAAAGCTTATAGAAATACAGTATGAAAGAAATGATATAGATTTTGCAAGAGGAACCTTTAGAGTTAGAGGAGATTCTTTAGATATAATACCTGCATCTGCTTCTAATAAAGGAATAAGAGTAGAGTTTTTTGGAGATGAAATAGATAGAATAAGAGAATTTGATGTGTTAACTGGGAAAATTTTATCAGAAAGAAATCACGTAATGGTATTCCCTGCATCTCACTTTGCAACTTCCTCTGATAAATTAGAAAGGGCTATAAAGATAATAGAAGAGGAATTAGAGTATAGATTAAAAGAACTTACAGCAGAAGATAAGCTTTTAGAGGCTCAAAGATTAAAGCAAAGAACTAATTTTGACATTGAGATGATAAGAGAGATGGGATATTGTACTGGAATAGAAAATTATTCTAGAATTTTAGATGGCAGAGAGGCTGGTACTCCGCCTAAAACATTATTAGATTATTTTCCAGATGATTATTTAATGTTTATAGATGAGAGCCATGTTACATTACCACAAGTAAAGGCTATGTATGGAGGAGATAGGTCTAGAAAAAATACATTAGTAGATTATGGCTTTAGATTACCAAGTGCATATGATAATAGACCTCTAAAGTTTAATGAGTTTGAGAATAAAATAAATCAAATAGTATTTGTATCAGCTACTCCATCTCTTTATGAATTAGAGCATTCATCTAATGTAGCAGAGCAAATAATTAGACCTACAGGACTAGTAGATCCTAAAGTGATTATAAAACCTGTTGATGGGCAAATAGATGATTTATATGGGGAGATAAAAGAAACTATAGAGAAAGGTTTTAGAGTATTAGTAACAACTTTAACTAAAAGAATGGCAGAAGATTTAACTAAATATTTAAAGGATTTAGGAATAAAAGCAACATATATGCATTCAGATATAAAGACTATTGAAAGAATGAAAATAATAAAATCTTTAAGATTAGGAGAAGATGATGTGTTAGTTGGAATAAATCTTTTAAGAGAGGGATTAGATATACCAGAGGTTGCATTAGTTGCTATTTTAGATGCAGATAAAGAAGGATTCTTACGTTCAGAAACATCATTAATACAAACTATAGGAAGAGCTGCTAGAAACTCAGAAAGTAAAGTTATAATGTATGCAGACAGAATAACTAATTCTATGAACAAAGCCATAAATGAAACAGAGAGAAGAAGAAAAATTCAAGAAGAATATAATAAGAAACATGGAATAATACCAAAAACAATAACTAAAGAAATAAGAGATATAATAGAGGCTACAAAAAGTACTGAGGACAAAGAGGTTAATAATTTTGATATTCAAGAGCAAAAAGGAGTAAGTATAGAAAGTCAAATATTAAAGTATGAAGAAGAAATGAAGATTGCAGCAAAAAATCTTCAATTTGAAAGAGCGGCAGAACTTAGGGATTTAATAAAAAGTTTAAAAGAAAAGATAAAAAATTAAGTTTTTTGACATTGACTTAGATTATATAGAATATTAAAATTATAGTATCGAACAAATGTTCAGTAAATAATATAAGTGGAAAAGGGAAAATAATATACTATAACCAAATATAAATTTAGTTAATGAGATAAGTTTATATTTATTTAGGTATTAATTCACTTATAGAGCAGGAGAGGTAATTATGAGAGATAAGATAATAATAAAAGGAGCAAAAGTGCATAATCTAAAAAATGTTGATTTAGAAATACCTAGAGATAAATTAATAGTGTTTACAGGATTATCAGGCTCCGGAAAATCATCATTAGCCTTTGATACTCTTTATGCAGAGGGGCAAAGAAGATATGTAGAATCTTTATCTGCTTACGCAAGACAATTTCTAGGTCAAATGGATAAGCCAGATGTAGAATATATAGAAGGATTATCACCAGCTATATCTATAGATCAAAAAACAACTAGTAAAAATCCAAGGTCTACAGTAGGAACTGTAACAGAAATATATGATTATCTTAGACTTTTATATGCTAGGGTAGGAGTACCTCATTGTCCAAAGTGTGGAAAAGAGATAACTCAACAATCTGTTGATCAAATAGTAGATAAAGTTATGGAGCTTCCGGAAAGAAGTAAAATACAGGTTTTAGCACCTATAATTAGAGGACGAAAGGGAACTCATGAGAAGGTACTAGAAAATATAAAGAAAAATGGTTTTGTTAGAGCAAGAATAGATAATGAAATGTATGAACTTACTGAGGAAGATATAAAATTAGAAAAAAACATTAAGCATAATATAGAAGCGGTAGTAGATAGATTATTAGTAAAAGAAGGAATAGAAAGTAGACTTACTGATTCTATAGAAACAGCCTTAAAATTGGCAGAGGGACTTGTAATAATAAATATAGTTGGAGGAGAAGATGTTCTTTATTCGGAAAATTATGCTTGCGCTGATTGTGGAATAAGCATAGATGAATTAGCACCTAGATTATTTTCTTTTAATTCTCCTTTTGGAAAATGTGATAAATGCGATGGATTAGGAACTTTGCTTGAGATAGATGAGGATTTAATAATTCCAAATAAAAGTTTAAGCATAATGGAAGGGGCTATATCTTCTTGGGGAGAAGGAAGGCTAAAGGATGATTCTTGGACTTATTGTGTTCTTCAAGCATTAAGTAAAAGATATAACTTTGATTTAAACACACCTATAAAGGATTTACCTAAAGGTATTATTGATATACTTTTATATGGAACTAAAGGAGAAAAGTTAGAAGTATTTTATACCAAAGATGGAGTGCCAGGTACATACTACCATGCTTTTGAAGGTGAAATAAACGGATTAAAAAGAAGATATAAAGAAACTAATTCAGATTATATAAAAGGTGAGATAGAACAATATATGAGTGATAATTATTGTCCTAAATGTAAAGGGGCAAGACTAAAACCAGAAGCCTTAGCAGTAACTGTTGGGGACAAAAATATCTATCAATTTACTAAGTTATCTATTAATGATGAGATTGGTTATATAGATAATTTAAATCTTTCAGAAAAAAATAAAATAATAAGTGCTCAAATAATAAAAGAAATCTCTAGTAGATTAAAGTTCTTAAAAAATGTAGGGTTAGATTATTTAGATTTAGCAAGAAATGCAGGTACATTATCTGGTGGAGAAGCTCAAAGAATAAGATTAGCAACTCAAATAGGATCTCAACTTATGGGAGTTTTATATATATTAGATGAACCAAGCATAGGGCTTCATCAAAGGGATAATGATAGACTAATAAGTACCTTAAAACATTTAAGAGATGTTGGAAATACATTAATTGTAGTAGAGCATGACGAAGATACAATGATGGCAGCGGATTATATAGTAGATATAGGACCTGGAGCAGGTGAAAGAGGTGGAGAAATAGTTGCCTTTGGAACCTTAGAAGATATAAAGAAAAATAAAAATTCAATAACAGGTCAATATCTAACTGGTGAGAAAAAGATAGATTTACCAAAAGAAAGAAGAAGAGGCAATGGTAATTTTATAACTATAAAAGGAGCAAAAGAAAATAACCTTAAGAATGTTAATGTTAAGATACCTTTAGGTGTTTTAAATATTGTAACTGGAGTATCAGGATCTGGAAAGAGTACCTTAATAAATGAAGTATTATATAAAGGGCTTAATAAATTAATAAATAAAGGAAAGCAAATTCCAGGTCAACACAAAGAAATACTTGGATATGAAAATATAGATAAGATAATAGATATAGATCAAAGCCCAATAGGTAGAACTCCAAGATCAAATCCAGCAACTTATACAGGCGTTTTTGATATAATTAGAGAACTTTTCTCAACTACACCAGAGGCTAAGATGAGAGGATATAAACCAGGAAGATTTAGTTTTAATGTGAAGGGTGGAAGATGTGAAGCCTGTTCTGGTGATGGAATTATAAGAATAGAGATGCAGTTCCTTTCTGATGTTTATGTACCTTGTGAGGTATGTAAAGGAAAAAGATATAATAGAGAAACCTTAGAAGTCAAATACAAAGGGAAAAATATAGATGATATATTAAATATGACAGTAGAGGAAGCTTTAGAATTCTTCGAAAATATACCTAGAATTAAAAATAAAATTCAAACTCTTTATGATGTAGGCCTTGGTTATATAAGATTAGGTCAACCATCAACTCAGCTTTCTGGAGGGGAGGCACAAAGAATAAAATTAGCCTATGAACTTTCAAAAAGAAGTACAGGTAAAACACTATATATATTAGATGAACCTACTACGGGACTTCATATAGATGATATAAAGAGGCTTATTGATATATTACAAAGATTAGTAGATGCAGGAAATACAGTAGTTGTAATAGAACATAATTTAGATATGATAAAATGTGCAGATTATATAATAGATTTAGGGCCAGAAGGTGGAGATAAAGGTGGAAATATTGTAACTTCGGGGACGCCAGAGAGTATATGCAAGGCTAAAGAATCTTATACTGGAAAATACTTAGGTAAATATTTGGATATAAATTAATTTTAGCTTAATAATTAAGGATAGGCTTTAGGTCTATCCTTTACTTTTACATAATATAAATAAAAAATAATATGTGAAATAGTATTAAAAATAAATAATTTTTGTGGTTTAGTTATATTAAAATAAATATTTTAGTATAAAATAAAATATGTTTATAGATATTAATTTTTACGAGGAATTATGTTACCATATTTACAATGTTGTTATATATTGACCAAAATTTTGTTGTATAATTATTATGAACGAATATGCAGAATTGATAAATACATTGCTATTATTGAGGTGAAGATATGAATTTTACAAAATTAATGAGTGGAATATTTACAATATTTTTTGCAATTATACTTTATGCCATAATTTATTATGCACTAAGGATAATGTATAAAGATGTTAAAGGTGGAAAGAAGAAAAAAGTTGTTAAAAATAGAAAGGTACATGGCTTAGAAGTAATTAGTGCTGGAGAAAGCCAAAATTTAAAAAGTGGATCGGTGATACCTGTAAGAGAAACTATAACTATAGGAAGAAGAGAAGAGAACTCTATAGTTATACAAGATAAGTTTGTATCTGGATCTCATGCAAAAGTTTATGTTAAGAATGATGAATTTTATTTAGAGGATCTTAATAGTACTAATGGAACTTTTCTTAATAACAATCAAGTAAAAGGTAAGGTTAAGTTAAAAGTAAATGATGAAATAAGATTAGGTAGTACCATATTAAAAGTTATAGATTAATGAGGTGGAAATAATGAGCTCACTAAAATATGAGAGAAGATTGCTACTTATGACATATCTATTATGTGCAGGTCTTTTTATTAATCTTGCTTTATTAAAAAATCCTGTAGATAAAACAGCATTGTTAATGGGTACAATATCAATAGTTATTATAGCTTTAGCACACTTTATAGTTAGAAAGTTTTTCCCAGATGGGGATAAATTTTTATTGGTTTTTGCAAGTGTATTGGCAGTTATAGGTTTAGCAGTAATATATAGATTAGATTCTAAACTAGCAATAAAGCAACTTATTTGGTTTGTAGCAGGTATGACTTGTTATGTGTTAATAGTTGTTTTATTACCAAATCTAAGAAGCTTTGCTAAATATAAATATTTATATCTAACAGCTATAGCTATTTTTATGCCTATGGCATTGCTAATAGGGCAAGCAAGGAATGGTTCTAAAAACTGGGTTGTTATAGGTGGATTTAGTTTTCAACCCTCAGAAATAGGAAAAATATTCTTGGTTTTATATTTAGCATCAGCTTTAGCTAATTATGAAGATAAAAAAAATCTAAAAGAGGACTTTAAACAATTATTAGAACCAGCTTTAGTGGTTATGGGTGCTTTAGGATGTATGGTTTTACAAAGAGATTTAGGTTCAGCACTTATATTTTTTGGAATTTCAGTAACAATGTTATATATAGCAACATCTAAAATGAAGTATGTTATAACATGTTTAGGATTATTTGTAGTTGGAGCGTTTTTTAGTTATAATCTATTTTCCCATGTTAGAAAGAGAGTTTTAATATGGAAAGATGTTTGGAAATATGCAAATAATGAAAGTTATCAAATAGTTCAAGGACTTTATGCCATGTCATCTGGTGGTATTTTAGGATCAGGATTAGGGCAAGGTTATCCAGGATTTATACCATTTAATTACAATGACTTTATATTTGCAGCTATATGTGAAGAATTAGGACTTGTTTTTGGTATTGGTGTTATGTTAGTATATTTTTTATTATTTTATAGAGGAATGAGAGCAGCTTTAAATACTAGCAGTAAATTTTCTCAGTTAAATGCAGTAGGATTTAGTGCAATGATAGCTATGCAGGTTTTAGTAATCATAGGTGGAATTTTTGCAGTTATTCCTTTAACAGGTATAGCACTTCCTTTAGTAAGCTATGGAGGAACATCTATGCTTACAATGTTTTTTGCATTAGGTATACTCCAAAAGATATCTGAGGAGGGTTAAAATGAAAGATTTATCAGGTAGCATAAAAAAGGTATTAGTTGTATATTTATTCTTGATAGTTGGACTTATTTCCTATATTGCTTATTTTCAGGTTTTTAAAGCTCCAGAGATAGCTGATAAACCTCAAAATAAAAGATTATGGGCAGAAAGAAATAAGGTTCTTAGAGGAACTATTTATGATAGAAATAAAAATCCTTTAACAACGAGCCAAAGAAAAGATGTTTTAACGCAAAAAAGACAATATGTGTATGGAGATTTATATGCCCATGTTTTAGGATATGTTGATCCAAGGTATGGATTAACTGGTCTTGAAAATCAATATGATAGTGAACTTAGAAAATATAATAGTGTTACATTAAAGAGCTTTCTAAAATCATTAAATATAAAAGATGCCTTTAGAAATAGAGATGAGAAGGAAGAAAAAGTAGGTAACGGATTAATTACGACCTTAGATACAAACCTTCAAAAAGTGGCTTATGAAGCTTTAGGAAATAATAAAGGCTCTATTGTAGCGTTAGATCCTAAAACTGGAGAAATATTAGCAAGTGTATCAAAGCCATCTTTTAACCCAAATGATTTAGAGAATGTTATGAACCAAGCTAATTCAGGTAAGTTAAAAGATAATCCATTAATAAATAGGGCTGTTTCAGGAATGTATCCACCAGGATCTACTTTTAAGGTTGTAACTTTAGCATCTGCTTTAGAAAATTTACCTGGTGTTACATCAAGAACCTTTGAGGATAATGGAAAAATACAATTTAATTCAAAGGATTCACTTAAAAACTTAGATGGAAATGCATATGGAAATTTAAGTTTAAAACAAGCTTTAGCAGTATCAAGTAATGTAGTTTTTGGTACATTAGCATTAGAATTAGGTAATGATAAATTAAAAGCAACAGCAGAAAAGTTTGGATTCAATCAAAATGTACCATCTGACGGTACAGTATTAGATACAAGTAAATTTCCAACTTTAAAAAGTTATGAAAAAGGAAATATTGCTCAATCAGGTATAGGACAAAGTAGTATATTAGCTACTCCTATGGAAATGGCTTTAGTTGCAAGTACTATAGCCAATGATGGAGTTATGATGGAACCTAGACTTGTAAATGAAGTAGTAAATAAAGATGGTGAGTTAGTAAGAAAAATATCACCAAAATCAGTGAAGACTGTTATTTCTAAAGACAATGCCAACATTATTAAAGATTATATGAGGTATTTGGTTGCAGAAAGAGTACCAAGAGATTCATCATGGAATAGAGCTTTTGGCGGATTGGATGCAGCAGGAAAAACAGGAACAGCAGATTATAAACTTGCAAATGGAACAGATGCTACGCCACATTCATGGTTTATAGGATTTGCTCCAGCTAATAATCCTAAGGTAGCAGTAGCAGTTATAGTTGAAAATGGAGGAGCTGGCGGTGGTATTGCAGCGCAACTAGCAGGAAGAGTGATGAGAGCAGCCCTAGGTAAATAGGAGGGGATATTATTTTTGATTTTGAACATCAACTAAAAATATTACCTAATAAACCAGGAGTTTATATAATGAAAAACTCTTTAGGTGAAGTTATATATGTAGGAAAAGCTAAAATATTAAAAAATAGAGTAAGACAATACTTTCAAAATTCTAAAAATCACTCGGAAAAAGTAAGAACTATGGTACAACATATAGCTGAATTTGAATATATAGTTACAGATACAGAAATGGAAGCTTTAATATTAGAATGTAATTTAATAAAAAAATATAGTCCTAAGTATAATATTGCATTAAAGGACGATAAATTTTATCCTTTTATTAAAATAACTACAAATGAAGATTTTCCAAGAGTTTTTGTAACTAGGAATTTTGCAAAGGATGGCAATAAATATTTTGGCCCATATACTAATTATGGAGCTGTTTATGAAACTATAGAATTATTAAAAAAAATATTTCCTTTAAGAACTTGCAAAAGGAATATAATTGAAGGTGGGGAAAAAACACGTCCCTGCCTAAATTATCATATAAAAAAGTGTAAGGCCCCGTGTAATGGATATATATCTAAAGAAGAATATAAAGAGATGATTGATGAGGTTATAAATATATTAAGTGGAAAAGATACAAATCTTGTTAGAGAATTAAAAGTTAATATGGAAGAGGCATCAGAAAATTTAGAGTTTGAAAAAGCTGCTAAATATAGAGATAGAATGATGTCTATTGAATCTATTAGTGAAAAACAAAAAATGTTCATAATTAAAGAGGGAGATGAGGATTTTATAAATTTATTTAATGATGAAAAAGATACTTGTGTACAAATCTTTTTTATGAGAGATGGAAAGATAACAGGAAGAGAACACTTTGTTTTTGAAAATAAAGCTAATGATAAGGATTCTGAAATATTAGCTGAGTTTGTAACATCTTTTTATGGAGGTACAGCCAAAATACCTAAAAGTATATATGTTCCGGAAATCGCTGATAAAGACCTTTTAGAAGAGTTTTTAACAGCTAAAAGAGGGTCAAAGGTTTGGATAAAAACCCCTAAAAAGGGCGATAAAAAAGATTTATTAGATATGGTAAAGAATAATGGAAAAATAACACTAGAAAAATTTAAAGATAAAATACTAGAAGAAAAAGAGATAAATAGAGTATCGTTAAATGAATTAGCAGGATTATTATCTTTAGACCAATTACCTCAAAGAATAGAAGCTTATGATATATCTAATATTCAAGGTGTAGATTCTGTAGGAACTATGATAGTTTTTGAAAATGGTAAACCTAAGAATTCTGATTATAGAAGATTTAGAATAAAAACTGTTGATGGTCCAAATGATTATGATAGTATGAGGGAAATTCTAAATAGAAGATTTTCTCATGGTTTAGAAGAAATTAGATCTATACAAGAAAGAAATTTAGATTTCTCTAAAGGAAAGTTTTCTATTTTTCCAGATTTAATTATGATGGATGGAGGAAAGGGTCAAGTAAATGTAGCTTTAGAAGTACTTAAGGAGCTCAATATAGATATTCCAGTGTGTGGGATGGTAAAAGATGATAAACACCAAACTAGGGGACTGATTTATGATGGAGAAGAAATTTTTATAAAAAGAAACTCTAATCTGATGCATATGATTACTAGAATTCAAGATGAAGTTCATAGATTTGCAATAACATATCATAGAGCCTTAAGAGATAAGAGAACATTACATTCTGTTTTAGAGGATATACCCCATATAGGAGAAAAAAGAAGAAGAAATCTTCTTTTGAAGTTTGGAAGTATACAAAATATAAAAAAAGCTTCTTTTGAAGAATTAATAGAAACTCCTAGTATTGATAAAAAAGCAGCAGAAAGTATAAGAAACTATTTTTCTTCTAAGTAAATATAGAAAGTTTGATTAAATTTTTAAACTTATTGACTTAAACCTTGATAAGTAGTCAATAATTAATTTATACTATATTATGTTACAGTTAACTAATAATTTTGAGGAGTTTAAAGCATGAACCACTATATTGAGTTTAGCAAATTATTATATAAGATTTATGATGAAAAAGATATAGAACTAAATTCTCCTATGAATGAACATATATATTTTAAAGTAGGAGGTCCAGCAGATATATTATTAACACCTAGAAAAAAGGTTCAAGTAGTAGAAACTATAAAACTTTGTAAGGAGAATAATATACCATATATAATAATCGGTAATGGCTCTAATCTTTTAGTAAAAGATGGAGGTATTAGAGGTGTAGTTATAAAAATCAGTAATATAAAAGATATTACTGTAGATGGTGAAAGCATAACAGCAGATTGTGGAGCTCTTCTAGCAGATGTATCCAAAACTGCTTTAGAGTATTCCCTTAAAGGTTTTGAATTTGCTTGTGGTATACCTGGTAGTGTAGGTGGAGCAGTATTTATGAATGCTGGAGCTTATGATGGAGAAATATCCTATATAGTAGAAAGTGTTGAAGTTATAAATGATAAACAAGAAATAATAACTTTAGAAAAACAAGAACTAAATTTAGGATACAGAACTAGTGCTATAATGGAAAAAGGATTTATAGTACTAAGTGCCACTTTTTCACTGCAAAAGGGTGACTATAATCAAATAAAAGATAGAATAGAAGAGCTTACAAAGAAAAGAGAAGAAAAACAACCTTTAGAGTATCCATCAGCAGGTAGCACATTTAAAAGACCACCAGGACATTTTGCAGGAAAGCTTATTCAGGATGCTGGTCTTAAAGGATTTACTTTAGGTGGTGCCGCGGTTTCTGAAAAGCATTCAGGGTTTGTAATAAACAAAAATAGAGCTACTGCAGAAGATATATTAAATTTAATCGCTCACATTCAAAAAACTGTTAAAGAAAAATTTGATGTAGAGCTTACTCCGGAGGTTAGAATACTTGGGGAAGATAAAAAGTAAAATTTATGATTAAATTAATGTCTATTTATTAATTTAATTGAATATTAATTAGGCTGTATCAAGGGATTTGATACAGCCTAATTTTTAGGCTATTTTATAGTAAAAAACCTTAATTTACTTATCATTAAATAATTAATTCTATGTTATAATTTATTAAAAGGTATATTTTTATTTTGTTAAAGGAGGAAGAATATGAGATTTGTAATAGTAACAGGTTTATCAGGAGCAGGTAAAACAGAAGCAACACGAAGCCTAGAAGATTTAGGATTTTTTTGTATAGATAACTTACCTCCAAAATTAATACCAAAGTTTGCAGAAGCCTGTATTCAAAGTAATGGAAAAATAGATAAAGTAGCTTTAGTTATAGATATTAGAGGTGGAGTATTTTTTGATGATTTATTCGAAAGTTTATTATATCTAAAAGAAAATGATTTCCAATATGAAATTTTATTTTTAGAAGCATCAGATGAAGTGCTTGTAAAAAGATTTAAAGAGAGTAGAAGAAGTCATCCTTTATCACCAGAGGGAAGGGTAATAAATGGAATAATAGATGAAAGAAAAAAATTAAGAGAATTAAAAGATAGAGCAGATAATTTAATTGACACTTCAAAGTATTCAATTAGAGACTTAAGAGAAAAAATAAATATGCTTTATGGAACTGGAGCGCCAGTAGAAAAACAACTAAAAATAACAGTTCTTTCTTTTGGCTTTAAGTATGGAATACCAACAGATTCAGATTTGGTTTTTGATGTAAGATTTTTACCAAATCCTTTCTATATTCCAGATTTAAAACCTTTTTCAGGGTTAGATAAGCCTGTAAGTGATTATGTTTTAAAACATGAAGAAACTAAGGGCTTTTTAAAAAGATTAGATGAAATGTTAAAGTTTTTAATTCCAAATTATGTAAAGGAAGGTAAGAGACAGCTTATAATATCAATAGGCTGTACAGGAGGAAGACATCGCTCCGTAGCTATTGCAGAGGCTGTATATAAAAAATTAAAAGAAAATAATTATTCAATAAATGTTGATCATAGGGATATAGTAGAGGACGTAAATAGAGGAGCAAGAAAGCTATGAAGCTAATAGATTGGTTAAAACCTGGCATAAAGGTAAAGAGGTGGATATTGTTTTCCATTTTTGGAATACTTTTAATTGCTTTTGGATTTACAGAACTGGTAATGCATAGAGTTTATGATTTAGCGTATAAAGTATTTTATATTTTTTTGAATGTAACTGGGATTTTAGTTTTATATGTATCAGTAACAGAAGGAATGAAATCAATTATAGCTTTAATCAATAAAGGATATATAAAGGTATCTTTAAATAACGAGAAAATAGAGAATCTTATTTATGAAAAGAGACTTTTAGTAAAGGGGCCTAAAATAGTTGTAATAGGGGGAGGTACAGGACTTTCTACTATGCTTAGAGGGTTAAAGTACTATACATCAAATATTACAGCTATAGTTACAGTGGCAGATGATGGTGGCGGTTCTGGAGACTTAAGAGAAGATCTTGGAATTTTGCCGCCAGGAGATATAAGAAACTGTATATTAGCTTTAGCAGATACAGAACCTCTTATGGAAGAGCTATTACAATATAGATTTAAGGACGGAAGACTTAAAAATCAAAGCTTTGGAAATTTATTTTTAGCAGCTATGGATGGAATATCTGATAACTTTGAGGATGCTGTTCAAAAAATGAGTTCTGTATTAGCTGTTACAGGTAAAGTTTTACCAGTAACTTTAGATGACATGACTTTAAAAGCAGAGCTTGAAAATGGCAATATAATAGAGGGCGAATCAAATATACCCAATGAAGCATATAAACAAAAAAGTAAGATAAAAAATCTTAAAATAGTGCCAGAAAATGCAAAACCTTTAAAGGATGCTTTAACTGCAATTAAAGAAGCAGATGCTATAGTTTTAGGACCAGGAAGTTTATATACGTCAATTATTCCTAATCTTTTAGTAAAAGATATTGCGATTTCTGTTAGAAAGAGTAATGCTCTTAAAATATATATATCAAATATAATGACTCAACCAGGAGAAACAGATAATTTTAAGGTTTCTGATCATGTTAATATTATAAATAAATATTGTGGTAAGGATACAGTAGACTGCGTTGTAGCCAATGTAGATCCTATTCCAGATCATTTAAAAGAAAAATATCTAGATGAAGATTCTAATTTAGTTGAATTAGATGATGCAAAACTTAAAAAGTTAGGTTTAGATATTGTTAAGGCTAATTTGGTTAAGATAAAAAAAGATTTAATAAGACACGATTCAGATCATTTGGCAGAAGTCTTAATCGAAACAATAATGGAAAAGAAACTTCTTTATGATAGAAAGAAGATATTAGAATATATGTACTTATCACAAAGAGTTAAAAGTAAAGAAAGTGAAAGAAAAAATTTAAATAAAAAATTATAAATTTGGAAGGAGCAAATATGTCATTTTCATCAAAGGTTAAAGGAGAAATCTGTAGATATGTAAATCTCTCAAAAGAAGAAGCTTTAGCGGAAATATCTGCTATAATGAAGGTTAGTGGAACTCTTGCTTTTAGTGGAAGACAAATAAGTTTCAAAATAACTACTGAAAATCCAGCATCTGCTAGACTAATGTTTACCTTACTTAAAGAACATTTTAACATTCACTCTAGGCTTATGGTAAAAAGGAGTAATTCTTTAAAAAAGAATAATATATATATGGTTCTTATAACGGAAGAAATGGGCGCTAAAGAACTTTTAAGAGAAACTGGGATACTAAAAGAGACAGATGGAATAATGTCTTTAGATTATGGAATAGATCAAGAGCTGGTTTCTAAAGATGAAAATGCAAGAGCGTATATAAGAGGAGCTTTTATAGGTGGCGGAAGTATTTCTAATCCAGAAAAAACATATCATCTAGAGTTTGTAACTCATAGTTTGGAATATGCAGAAGATTTAAGTAGACTTATAAATAGATTTGATTTAAATTCTAAAGTTATACAAAGAAAAAGTAGTTATATAGTTTATATAAAAGAAGGGGAGCAAATAGTAGATCTTCTAAATATAATAGGAGCTCATTCATCATTGTTAGAACTTGAGAATATAAGAATAATGAAAGAAATGAGAAATAATGTAAATAGGCTAGTAAATTGTGAAACTGCTAATTTAAGTAAGACTGTAAATGCAGCAGTAAGGCAAGTTGAGAGCATAAAATTAATCCAAAAAGAAATAGGACTTGGAAGATTACCTAAAAATTTAAGGGAAATAGCAGAGCTTAGATTAGAATATCCAGATGAATCTCTAAAGGAATTAGGTGAATTATTAGATCCGCCAGTAGGAAAATCAGGTGTAAATCATAGGCTTAGAAAGATAGAAAAAATTGCAGAAGAATTAAGAGGTGGAGATGCCTTATAAAGCTTTAATTAAAAGTAATATAAGTTTATGTAAATTTTAAATGAAGATATATTTTTTACGGTATATTTAAATATAGGTTATATTATATTTTTTATTTAAATTTAATATATGATAAAAGTTTTATAACTTTAATTAGAGGTGATTATATGTTTACACACATAGTATTTTTTAAATTATCTAACCCAACAAAAGACAACTTAAATAAAGCCGAAGATATTTTAAAAAGTATGGAAGGAAAAATTCCAGAACTTAAAGGGTTAGAAGTTGGAATAGATGTTTTAAAAACAGAGAGAAGTTTTGACATTGCATTAGTTACTAGATTTATTTCAAGGGAAGATTACGAAACCTATACAGTTTCGGATTTTCATGTAAATAACGTTTTGAAAAATCTTAAACCAATGCTTGAATGTTCTAAAACTGTAGATTATTTTCTATAAATAAATGAATAAACACTATTACTTTTTTAAAAGAGCTGCTTTAAGGAGCTCTTTTTATATAAAAAGAAAAATTTTTAAAATTAAAATTTAAGGTTCTATAAATCTAAAATGATATAGGAAAATATAATATCCACAGATAAGTGTGAAAATAATAAGATTTCCACAGCCTACAATATAAACATATAGTTTACTGTGGAAAAATAAATATTATATAAAACATTATTATACATATGTAATTTGAATTTATATGGAACTATACTTGACTTTTATAAAAGGGTATAATAAATTAATAAAAATATAAAACCTTATAAATCAATTCATTACGTTAGATGAAAGGAAGTGATTTATTGGAAGATAAAAAATTTGTACATCTACATTTACATACTGGGTATAGCCTCTTAGATGGTTCAGGAAAAATAAAAAAAGTTGTTAAGAGAGCTAAAGAACTAGGAATGGATAGTGTTGCTATTACAGATCATGGTGTTATGTATGGATGTGTTGATTTTTATAAAGCTGCAAAAGAGGTAGGAATAAAACCTATATTAGGATGTGAGGTTTATGTTGCTTCAAAATCTATGCATATAAAAAATAATGATAGAGAAAATGACACTCACCATTTAGTTTTATTAGTGAAAAATGAAGTTGGATATAAAAACTTAATGAAGATAGTTTCTAAAGCGTCTATTGAAGGTTTTTATTACAAACCTAGAGTAGATCATGATTATTTAAAAGCTCATAGTGAGGGGTTAATAGCCTTAAGTGCTTGTCTTGGTGGGGAAGTTCAATCAAATATTTTAGATGGAAAAATTAATAAAGCCAAAGAAGTTGCTTTATTTTATAAAAAAATATTTAAAGATGGATTTTATTTAGAGCTTCAGTATCATGGATTAGATAAACAAAGAACTGTAAATGATGAGATTCTTAAGATGTCTAAGGAATTAAACATACCATTAGTAGCTACTAATGATGTCCATTATATAAAACAAGAAGACTCAGAAGCACATGATATTCTTCTATGTATTCAAACAGGAAAAACTGTTGATGAAGAAAATAGAATGAGATATCCATCAGATCAGTTTTATTTAAAATCTCCAGAAGAAATGTGGGAAATGTTTTCTTATGCGCCAGAGGCTTTAGAAAATACAGTTAAAATTGCAGAAGAATGTAATTTTGATTATGAATTTCATAAATCTAAACTTCCTAAATTTCCTCTTCCAGAAGGAACAGATCCTTTTGAATATTTAAGGGAAACTTGTTTTAAAGGTTTAATAGAAAGATATGAAGTTTTTAAAGATTTTAGAGATAAGCCTTTTGATTTAGAAAGTTTATTAAAGTTTAGCAATAATAATGAAGAGGCTAAAATTTATTCAGATAGATTAAATTATGAATTATCAGTAATAAATCAAATGGGATATGTAGATTATTTTTTAATAGTTTGGGATTTTATAAAGTATGCAAGGGATAATGGAATTCCTACTGGTCCAGGAAGAGGCTCTGGAGCAGGATCTGTAGTTGCATATACATTAGGTATAACAAAGATAGATTCAATAAAATATAATCTACTTTTTGAACGTTTTTTAAATCCTGAAAGGGTTAGTATGCCAGATATAGACTCAGATTTTTGCTATGAAAGAAGACCTGAGGTTATAGATTATGTTGTAGAAAAATATGGAGTGGATAATGTATCTCAAATAATAACCTTTGGAACAATGGCTGCTAGAGCTTGTATAAGAGATGTAGGAAGAGCTATGAACTATCCATATGCAGAAGTAGATAGAATAGCAAAGATGATACCTACAATGCTTGGAATAACAATAGAAAAGGCGTTAGATATTAATCCGGAGCTTAAAACTGCATATGAAACAGAGGAAAGAGTAAAAGCTCTTATAGATATTAGTAAAAATTTAGAAGGATTACCAAGGCACTCATCTACCCATGCAGCTGGTGTAGTTATAGCTTCTAAGCCATTGGTAGAATATGTTCCTCTTCAAAAAAATGAAGAAAATATAGTAACTCAATTTGATATGGTAACCTTAGAGGAACTTGGACTTTTAAAAATGGACTTTTTAGGTCTTAGAACTTTAACTGTTATGAATGATGCAGTAAAGATGATAAAAGAAAACAGAGGAATAGATATAGACTTAGATAAAATAGATTTTGATGATAAAGAAGTTTACAATATGATTGGAGAAGGAAATACAGTAGGAGTATTCCAATTAGAATCAGCTGGGATGACTTCATTTATGAAAGAGTTAAAGCCAGATTCTCTTGAAGATATAATAGCTGGAATTTCATTATATAGACCAGGTCCAATGGCAGAAATACCAAGATATATAGAAAATAAAAAAAATCCAGACAAGATAGAATATCTAACACCGGAGCTAGAACCTATTTTAAATGTTACCTATGGAGTTATGGTGTATCAAGAACAGGTTATGCAGATTGTTAGAGATTTAGGTGGATATTCTTTAGGTAGAAGTGATTTAGTTAGAAGAGCAATGTCTAAGAAAAAGCATAAAGTTATGGAAGAAGAACGTAAAAATTTTATTTATGGGATAGTAGATAATGATGGAGAAGTTCAAGTTCCAGGTTGTGTAAGAAAGGGTATATCAGAGCAAGCTGGAAATAAAATATTTGATTCCATGATGGACTTTGCTTCCTATGCATTTAATAAAAGTCATGCTGCTGCATATGCAGTAATAGGATTTCAAACAGGTTACTTAATGAAATATTATCCAGTGGAATATATAGCAGCCATGCTTAATAGCATAATGGGAATAAATGAAAAAGTAGCCTTTTATATTAATTTTGCAGAAAAATTAGGTATAAAGGTTTTACCACCAGACATAAACGAGAGTTATTCTAAGTTCACTGTAAAGGGAGATACTATAATTTTTGGCCTTGCAGCAATAAAAAATGTTGGAATAAATGTAGTTGAAAATCTAGTGAAATCAAGAGACAGTAAAGGTAAATTTAAATCTTTAATGGATTTTTGTAATAAGATGGATTTATCAACAATAAATAAAAGAGCTGTGGAAAGTTTAATAAAAGCAGGTGCCTTTGATGACTTTAAAGTACATAGATCTCAGCTTCTAGCAGTTTATGAAAAACTTTTAGATGGAGTTGCAAGCCAAAGAAAAAGAAATATAGAAGGACAAATAAGCTTATTTGGCGGAGAAGATAAAGAAGAGCTGATGCCAGAGATACAATATCCTAACATCAAAGAATTTGATAAAAAACTTATTTTAGCAATGGAAAAAGAAATGACAGGACTTTATTTAAGTGGTCATCCATTAGATGAATATAAAGATAGCTTAAAGTACCAGACTACTATTGAAGTAGAAAAAATATTAAGTTCACACAATCAAAGTTTAGAGGATAATCATAATGATGAAGGTGAAGTTAACCTAATGATGAATGCTATAAATAATGTAAGTGATGGCGAAAGAGTAGTTATTGGTGGTATTCTTACAGAAGTTAATAGGAAGGTTACAAGAAATAATACTATAATGGCTTTTGTAAAATTAGAAGATCTTTCTGGGTCAATTGAAGTTATTGTATTTCCTAAGGTTTTAGAAAAAGTTAACTCTTTAGTTTTAGAAGATGAGCTTGTAGCTATAAGAGGAAGAGTAAGTATTAGAGAAGATGAAATGCCTAAAATATTATGTGAAGATATCCAGCCATTAGAGAAAATAAATTCCTCTAAAGTATATATTAGAGTAAAAGATCTAAATAAAGCTAAAGAAGTAGTAAAGCCATTAAAGATTTTATTATCTAATTATAAAGGTGATACACCAATATATATCTATGCAGAAAAGGAAAGAAAGCAATTTAGAGCTAATAAAGATATGTGGGTGAACTTAGAAACAGATGTAATCTCATTTCTAAGGGAAAAATTAGGAGATGAAAATATTAAAGTTTTAGATTATACAAATAGTTAAATGAAAATTAATTATTTATATATAAAAGGACAGTCCAGTAAAGACTATAATAATCTTTAAGGATTGTCTTTTTAAATGTTTAAGAAATTATAAATTATAAAAAATATTTAATAATAATAAAAAAATAAAATAAAATTCTAAAAAATAGTTTTAATATATGGTATTATAAATAGATTGATAGTTTTAAAATGATATAAAAGCATTATGATAAACAATAATAATAAGATTTATTATTAAATTTTACAAAAATATAATAAATAGATTAACAATTAGTATAAAAACTATAATTTATTGAATAGAATTCGTAATATGTGGAATAATATAAGATAAAATGTAAAAAAACAACGGATAAATAACTATAGCACTTAAATTCATTAAATTTTAAGCTTACACTACATAAATGTTGAGTTATAGCATATAATATTACTGCAAAAATATAAGAATATTATATTTAATTTTTAGAAATTGTTGAAAAGCTATGTAACATTAAGTAAAATTGTGTGTGTTGTAAAAAAATATAGTAACTTAAATAAAAAATATGTCATTAAAAAGTTGAAAAAAATTAATCTATTATGTAAAATTTAAATTAGTTTAGTTAATGTGGGTAATATTTAGCATATATGGGACTAGCTATGTCCCGGTGGTGTGAAGGAGGAATTTTTTATGAATAAAATAGCTATATTAACAAGTGGTGGAGATGCACCAGGAATGAATGCTGCTGTTAGAGCAGTAGTAAGAATGGCTTTATATCATGGATTAGAAGTTTATGGAATAGAGCAAGGATACAAGGGATTATTAAATAGTGAAATATTTAAAATGGACAGAAAAAGTGTTTCAGACATAATTCAAAGAGGTGGTACTGTATTAAGAACTGCTAGATGTCCAGAATTTAAAAATGAAGAAGTAAGAAAACATGCAGCAAATATTTTAAAAGAAAAAGATATAGATGCATTAGTAGTTATTGGAGGAGATGGATCTTTTACAGGAGCTAAGTTATTATCAAAACTTGGTGTTAAAACAATAGGTCTTCCAGGAACAATAGACAACGATTTGGCTTACACAGATTTTACAATAGGATTTGACACAGCAATAAATACTGTTATGGATGCAATCCATAAGTTAAGAGATACATCAACTTCACACGATAGAGTTTCAATAATAGAAGTAATGGGAAGAAACTGTGGAGATATAGCTCTTTACTCTGGCTTAGCTGGTGGAGCAGAAGCTATAATAGTACCAGAAGTTGGCTTTGATAAAGATGAACTTTGTAAAACAATTTTAGAAGGAAAGAGCAAAGGAAAACAACATAATTTAGTTGTATTAGCAGAAGGCGTAGGTGGAGCTGAAGAATTAGCAAAATACGTTGAAGATGTAACTGGATTAGATGCAAGAGCTACAATTCTTGGACATATCCAAAGAGGAGGAAGCCCAACAGTTTCAGATGCTGTATTAGCTTCAAGATTAGGAGCAAGAGCAGTTGAACTTCTTATGGAAGGAAAAACTTGCAGAGTTGTAGGAATAAAAGATAATAAAATAATTGATATGGATATAGATGAAGCTTTAGCAGTAGAGAGAAAATTTGATAAAGATTTATATGATGTAGCAACAATCCTATCATATTAATACAGTGACTTTATATTACTTAAAATTTTAAAATAAACAAAATAGTAATATATTAATAGTGTTAATGTCGTGATTTTATCATGATAATATAAATAAATGTATTTTGGTTTTAATTAAACAACAGAAGGAGTGTTATTCAATGAGAAGAACTAAGATGGTATGTACAATAGGCCCAGCAAGTGAAAAGCCAGAAATTTTATCAAAAATTATAGAAGCAGGTCTTAACGCTTCAAGACATAACTTTTCACATGGTGACCACGAAGAGCATGGCGGAAGAATTAGATTAGTTAAAGAATTAGCTAAGAAATATAACAAAGAAATAGCTGTTATGTTAGATACAAAAGGACCAGAAATAAGAACTGGTAAATTCGAACCAAGCAAAGTTGAATTAACTGCAGGAGATAAATTCACTGTTTACTGTAAAGAAGAAGTTATAGGAGATACTACTAAGTGTTCAGTAACTTATGATGGACTAGCAAATGATGTTAAGCCAGGAAACATAATCCTTATAGATGATGGATTAGTTGGATTAGAAGTTGAATCAATCGAAGGAAACAAAGTTCACTGTGTAGTTAAAAACACTGGATTAGTAGGAACTCACAAAGGAGTTAACGTTCCTGGAGTTTCAATAAAATTACCAGCAATGACTGAAAAAGATATGGCTGACCTTAAGTTCGGTTGCGAAATCGGAGTTAACTTAGTTGCTGCTTCATTCATAAGAAAAGCAGAAGACGTTAAAGCTATAAGAAAAGTATTAGTTGAAAATGGTGGAGAACACATTCAAATATTCTCAAAAATAGAGAATCAAGAAGGTGTTGATAACATAGATTCAATAATCGAGGCTTCAGACGGAATAATGGTTGCTAGAGGAGACCTTGGTGTTGAAATTCCAATAGAGCAAGTTCCAGCTGTACAAAAAATGATAATAGAAAAATGTAATGCTATAGGTAAGCCAGTTATAACTGCTACTCAAATGTTAGACTCAATGATAAGAAACCCAAGACCAACAAGAGCAGAAGTTTCAGACGTAGCTAACGCTATACTAGATGGTACTGATGCAATAATGTTAAGTGGTGAAAGTGCTAATGGAAGCTGGCCAGTAGAAGCTGTTCAAACAATGGACAGAATAGCTAGAGAAACTGAAAAGCAATTAACTTACGAAGTTTCAGTATCAAATGCTAAAAACCATATACCAGCTGTAGAAGGTGTTATAAGCAGAGCTGCTTGCAATGCTGCAAATGAATTAAAAGCTACTGCAATAATCTCATCAACTCAAAGTGGAGCTACTGCTAGAAGAATATCACAATGCAGACCAGATGCACCAATAGTTGCTATAACTCCAGATGAAAAAGTTGCTAAGAAATTAGCTTTATCATGGGGTGTATTACCAATAGTTGCTGAGAAAATGAACAGTACTGATGAAATGATGGAAAAATCAGTTGAAATAGCTAAAGCTAACAACTTAGTTAAAGCAGGAGACACTGTAGTTATAGCTGCAGGAGTACCAGTTGCAGAAGTTGGAACAACTAACTTATTAAAAGTAAGCACAGTTAAATAATATTTTTTAGGAAATATTTTAACATTTAAAATAAGTGGCTTAAGCCACTTATTTTTTTATTTTGTAAATATTTAGCTTTTAATAACGAATATAAATAATATAAAATTTAAAATGTAGAGGTGAGAACATGAGTAAGTTCAACAAAAAGTTATCTACAAGTATTATGGTTAAAGTAATATCATTAGTAATTTTAATTACTGTGTCTATGGTATTAGTGGCATATCAAACATCAAAAAGGACATTGAAAAATACTACAGTAAAATCCATAGAAGATATTACATCACAAACTGCAAGAATTGTAGATGCAAGATTAAATCAATACATAAGTTTGCAAAATTTTATGGTTAGCGAGTATGAAAATCAAAATTTATCTATAGATGAGCTATTAGATAAATTAACAGAGGAAAATAAAAATACAGATTTCAAGGACTTATTAATAATTGATAAAAACTGGCTTATACATTTTCAAGGAGGAAGTACATACCAAATAGAAAAGAAAGATCAAAAAAATAATATAGGTTATTTAGAAAAAGCTTTTCAAGGAATACCACAAGCATCTAATATAGTATTGAATACAACAAGAGGAGAATTGGTATTTTCTGTAGCAGTTCCAATTAAAGAAAATGGAACCGTTAACAGTGTTCTAGTATCTAATATTAGTATAAATAACATAAATAATATAATACAAAGCTCTAATTTAAGGGATTCTATAAGTCTATATGCCTTTGATAAGTTAGGATATGCAATATCAGATAAAGATGAAAATATTGTGAAAAATAGAACTAACTTTTTTAATGAAGATGGAAAAAATGTTTATGAAAAGAAACTAATATCAATTTATAAAAAAATGTTAGATAGTGAAAGTGGAGTGGAAGAATATAAAGATAAAGATAATAAGGAATATATATGTTATACAAAAACAAAGAATGCAGATTGGGTTATAGTGGCTCAATATAACGAAAGAGTTGCATTATCAGGAGCATATCAAATAAAAAATGAATTAATTATAATTACAATAATAGCAATCATATTATCTATAATAATAACTTTATTTGTTGCAAAAACTATTGTTAAACCTATAAACGACATAAAAAAATATTCTAAAAGATTAAGTAATTATGATTTATCTAATAAAATCATAACTAAAAGAAAAGATGAAATAGGAGATACAATAAATAGCTTAAATGAAGCTTCTAATAGAGTTAAGGAAATAATAGATTCTGTTAAGGAAAAATGCGATTTAAATATAGAAAACAGTAATGAAAGTCTTTTGTTTTTAGAAAATATAGTAGAAAAAATAAATATATTAATGGAAAATTTTGAAGAGATGAATTCTTTAATGGAACAGAATACAGCATCCTTTGAAGAAATTAATGCTAGTACTGCATTAGTAAAAGAAGATATAGAAGGTGCTAAGGAAAAGGTGGACAAAGGATTAAAGTCTATAGAAGAGATTTCCTTAAAGGCAAATGAAACTACAGAAAGTACTATTAAAGCAGGAAATTATATATCAGATAAATATACTAAAAATAAAATAGCATTAAATAGAGCTATAGAAGAAGCTGAAAAGGTAAAGGAAATAAATATTATTGCTAATACAATTTTAGATATAGCAAATAATACAAATCTTTTGGCTTTAAATGCATCTATAGAAGCAGCTAGAGCTGGAGAGCATGGAAAAGGATTTAGTGTTGTTGCAGAGGAGATAAGAATGCTTTCAGAAAGATCATCAGAATCTGTAACTACTATAAAGAATATGGTTTCTACGGTTATAGAAGGTGTAGGAAAACTAAATCTATGTGCCAAAGAATTAATTGAAACTATGGAAGAGACTGTTATAAAAGACTATAAAAATATGATAGATATAAGCAAAGATTATAAAGAAGAGACAGAATCAATAAAATATACTATTAAAGAATTTGATTATTTAACTTCTAATATATTAAATAGCATGAATGAAGTAACTGAAACAATGAATTCTATTGCTGACTTATCAAATAATATTAGTGCTCAAACTACTGATTCTGTTGAAAACTTATCAGATATTTACAATAAAGTTAATGAACTTAATACTATGAATAGAAATAATAAAGAAGGATTAGAAGAATTAAAAGAAAAAACTGATTTGTTTAAATAAAGTTAACAAAAAGTTCACAAAAATATATATAAATTTTAGATATAATAATGTATACCACGTCAAATTTTGATCAAGAATAATGATAGGAATATAATGGCAACTGATTCTATCACTAGCACCTATTAATAGGTGCTTTTTTTATTTTAGAATAAAAGATTATTTAAAGATAATACTAATTACAAAGCTAAAATAATAAAGGAGTGGTAATATGGCAAAGTTAAGTTGTAGTGCTGAAAATTGCGTTAATAACATAGGTGGACTTTGTACAGCAGGAGCCATTCAAATTGGTGGTGAAAATGCTCATTCAACAAAAGGAACTCAATGTAATACCTTTGGAGAAAGAAATTTTAAAAATGCATTAGAAAGTGTTACAAATACTAATTACTTAGGTGAATTAGTTCAGGCATTTTCAAGTAATGACATAAAAATGAGCCCTAAAATAGGTTGTGAAGCCATAAATTGTATGTTTAATAAAGATAAAATCTGTAATGCATCTAATGTTCATATTAGAGGGAATAATGCAGAATCAGAGTATGGAACTAAATGTGAAACTTTTATAGCTAAATAATTTAATTTAGATTTATATTAAGGAAAATTTAAAAAAATTTTTAAGCTAATCTTATAAGTAGATATAGAAAAACTATAATACTTTATAAGATTAGTTTTTTACTATTTATAATAATATTGACTTTTATCTAATATTAAGAGAAAATTTATACAGCGTAAAGCCATTAAAAGTTTAAGATTAAATGGTTTATAAGTAAATTCGATATAAGGGTGATTATAGTGATTGAAAAGAATCAAGAGATTATAGTTGATATATTAAGTGAAGGATATGAAGGGGAAGGTGTAGCAAAGTTAGACAATAACTTCCCAATATTTATTGATGGAGCTTTAAAAGGAGAAAAGATAAAAGTAAAGATTATAAAGGTGAAAAAAAGCTATGGATACGGAAAAATCATAGAAATATTAGAACCTTCAGAAGAAAGAAGAGAACCTGCTTGTAAAATATATAAAAAGTGTGGAGGTTGTAAACTGCAGCATATGAGCTATAAAGCTCAACTAGACTTTAAAAGAGATAGAGTTAAGGATTGCATAGAAAAAATAGGAAAGTTAAATTCTGATTTAGTTAAGCCTACTATAGGAATGGAAAATCCATATAGATACAGAAATAAAGTTCAGCTTCCAATAGGAATAGTGAATGGAGAACTACATATAGGATTTTTTGCACCAAGAAGTCATGACATAATAGATATGGAAACCTGTTATATACAAGATGAAGTTGCAGATAAGGTTGTATATCTTACAAGACAATGGATATTAAAGCATAATATTAAACCTTATAATGTAGAAGGAAAGTATGATGAAAGCGGCATATTAAGACATATAATGGTAAGAAGAGGTTACAAAACTGAAGAAGTGATGGTGGTTTTAGTAACTAACGGAAAAGAACTTCCTTATAAAGAAGATTTTGTAGAAACTATTAAAGAAAACATAAAAGGAATAAAGAGTATAATTCAAAACATAAATAGTGAAAAAACTAATGTTATTTTAGGAAAAGAATCAATAACCCTTTGGGGAGAAGATACAATAAGTGATTATATAGGAGAATTTAAATTTAATATATCACCTTTATCATTTTTCCAAGTAAATCCTATTCAAACAGAAGTTTTATATTCTAAAGCATTAGATTTTGCAAAGCTTAGTGGAGAAGAAGTGGTGTTTGATGCATACTGTGGAACAGGCACAATAACATTATTCCTTTCTAAAAAAGCGAAGAAAGTATATGGGGTAGAAATAGTACCACAAGCTATAGAAAATGCAAAAGAGAATGCTAAAGCTAATAATATAGACAATGCAGAATTCTTTGTAGGGGAATCAGAAGTTGTAATACCAGACCTAATCTCTAAAGGAATAAAAGGAGATGTAGTGGTTGTAGATCCTCCAAGAAAGGGATGTGATATAAAGCTATTAGAAGCAATAGCTTCAATAAATCCAAAGAGAATAGTATATGTATCTTGCGATCCAAGTACCTTAGCAAGAGACTTAGCTATCTTAGATAAGTTAGGATATAAAACAATAGAAGTACAGCCTGTGGATATGTTTCCGGAGACGGCACATGTTGAGAATGTAGCTAAGTTAATAAAAAAATCAAATTTCTGTTGATAAAATTTGCTAAGAAATTAACCTAAACTTAAAAAGTGGAAGTAATTAAATATGTATTGAGATATTTTGATATAATTTAATTAATTTTACTAAGAAATGTTTTAGTAGATTTATTTTTTTGAAAACATAGAGAAGTAATAGACTAAGTTTTGGAAATAGTTATCCGTAAGCTTAGTCTCTTTTAATTATTCTGAAAACATCTATTATATATTGATGTATAAAAATAATATGAAGGTGCTTTATATATACTTAAGTATTTAAAGGATATAATTTAATATTCTTAAGTAACTGTAAAGTTCAATATATGAATAAACATAAAGAAAAATTTTCACTAAGTAAGTATTTTAATGAGTTTTATTGCACAGAGGAATTTGATTTATGTATAAAAATAAAATATTTAATATCATCAAGGAAAATATAAAGGAGGCTTTATAATAATTGGTGATAGATACTTTCATTAGTATTTTAAAAATATTGACAATAAAAAATCCTAACATTATACTATCTATACTTAATATGTTTAAAAGTCATTAAGTATAATTAAAACATTTTAAAATGGTAATAAGAAAATAAAAATGATAAAAAATAATTTAATATAAGATAAAATATTGCTGTATTTTTCATGAGCTTTTCTTTTTATATAATTTTAAGATATGTGAAGTGAAAAAACAGCATATTTTTAATTCTTAATTAAGTAAAAATAAACAAAGGAGAAATACTTAAATATACATGAGATTAGATAAATTTTTAGCACAATCATCTGTAGGTAAAAGAAAAGAAGTTAGAAATTACATAAAAGAAGGAAAAGTTAAGGTTGATGGAAAAGTAGTTTTAATACCGTCTTTAGAAATTAATGAAAAGCTAGACGTTATTCAATATCTTGATGAAGTAGTTGCTTATACTGATAAGGTATATTATATGTTTAATAAACCTGGTGGATATATTACTGCAAAGAAAGATATGATTCACAAAACTGTATTTGATTTTTTAAATGATATTGATATAGATGGATTATTTCATGTTGGAAGATTAGACAAGGATACGGAAGGATTATTATTATTTACTAATGATGGTGAATTTGAACATAAATTAATGCATCCTACAAAGCATGTTGAAAAGACTTATTTCTTTTGGGCTTTAGGAGAATTAAGTGAAGAAGATATGAAAATTTTAGAAGAGGGAGTTTATATTAAAAAAGGTACTATGTTAACAGAACCTGCAAAAATAAAAGTAGAAAAATATGGTCTGTATAAAGATTTAAAAGATGAGATTCATACAATTATAAATTATCATGATCAACCAGTAGTTTCTGGATACCTTACTATATCAGAAGGCTGCAAGCACCAAGTAAAGCGTATGTTAAAGTCAGTAGGTTGTCATGTAGTATATTTAAAAAGAACTTCTATTGGAAAACTAAATTTAGATGAATCCTTAGAAAAAGGTGAGTATAGACTATTAAGAGAAATAGAAGTTGAAAGTTTATTAGAAAATCTATAAATAAAAATACATAATAAAATTAAGATACATATTCTAATTTATAAATATTAAAAATTATATCCTTGAGATTAAATAAAAATAAAGTATAGTATAGATTATTTTATTTAATATAATATGGTTTACATAAATACTAGAATTAAATTTATATTATGAGAAATTTAATTAACAAACATTAGTAAAATGATACTTATTAATTATAAGCAAATATATAAATTATTAAGATAATATACTTATAAATATATACACAAATTATGAAAATAATGGTAATATTTATAATAATATAGATTTTATAAAATGCTTTATTAATATGGTTAAAGTTCTAATAAACATAACTTATTATCCAGTAACATATGAATTATAAATGTAGTAAATAGGGTGTATTAGCTATATGTACATTTTTCTATGTGAGAATAAATCTAATATTAGGAGGGACTGGAAATGAGTAAATTAAATAATAAAGTGGCAATTATAACCGGTGGAGGAAAAGGAATAGGATATGGAGTAGCTTCTGCCTTTGCAAGTGAGGGGGCAAATCTAGTTATAACTGGTAGAACTCTATCTACTTTAGAAGATTCAAAAGAAAAATTAGAAAAGGAATATAATATAAAGGTTTTACCTATAGTTGCAGATGGAGCCGATGAAGAGGCTGTAAAAAATGTTATAAAGGAGACAGTAAAGACCTTTGGAAAACTAGACATTTTAGTCAATAATGCTCAAGTTTCAAAATCAGGAGTATTATTAGTAGATCATAGTAAAGAAGATTTTGATTTAGCTATTAATTCAGGTTTATATGCTACATTTAATTATATGAAGTATGCTTTTCCATATTTAAAAGAGACAAAGGGAAAGGTAATAAATTTTGCATCAGGAGCTGGAATATCAGGAAGACCCGGACAAGCATCCTATGCAGCGGCAAAGGAAGGAATTAGAGGTTTATCTAGAGTTGCTGCAACTGAATGGGGCGAGTATGGAATAAATGTAAATGTAGTATGTCCATTAGCAATGACTCCAGGGTTAGAGAAATGGAAAAAAGAATATCCAGAAATGTATGCTCAAAATGTTAAAAGTATCCCCTTAGGAAGGTTTGGAGATGTTAAAGAGGATATAGGTAGAGTATGTGTATTTTTAGCAAGTGATGATTCAAATTATATTACAGGAGAAACTATATCAGTGCAAGGTGGTTCAGGTCTTAGACCATAGCATATTAAATTATTTATAATAAAACAATTTAAATACCACTAATATAACCACATAAAAGCAATGATAAGTCCATTTTAAATAAAATAACAATATATTGTCAGATATACAATAAATTTAAAGTAGGTGTCTTAAAATGACTTTTATAATTATTTTAAGATGCCTTTTTTTAAGTAAATAATTACATTTACCTTTTATAAAGAAATTAAGTTGTTTTTATGTTTATGATTTTTGTTTATTTAAAGTTATAAGTTATTTTAAACTTAAATTTTAGTGCAATAATAATATTATTAAACTATATATAAAGTAAGTATAAGAGAGAATATTTTAAATAAGATAAAATTAAGTGGTATTAAAATATAAAAAATTATGAATGTATTAAATACTGTAAATTAATTATAAATATAATTATATTTATAATAAAAATAAAAACTAATAATATAAAATATTATAGTATAAAATTTTATTTTATTATGTCGTATAATATTGGAAGAAGTTTTAAATAATGTTAAAGTAGATATAGAAAGGATAACAGTTTATATTTTAGGATTTATTATAATATTATGAGAGATTTAAAGCTAAATATTAGGGAGGTGTTTTAATGAATTTTAAGTTGATAAATAGATTGATAGCCACATTATTTTATGGTTTTTTAGCTGGTGTTGGTATTAATTGCTTTTTAACTCCTGCTAATATATATTCAGGAGGAGTTACAGGTCTTGCTCAATTATTATCATCTCTTGGAACTGATTTATTACATATTAACATAAGTATTTCAATGTGGGTGCTATTAGTTAACTTACCACTTATATACATATCTTGGTGTAAGCTTGGTAAAAAGTTTACAGTGTATACTTTAATTGCTGTTGTTCTTTCATCATTCTTTATTAAAATAATTCCTGTTGCAACTATAACTAATAATCAATTATTAGCTGCTATATTTGGTGGAGTATTAACAGGTGCTGGTGTTGGGTTCTGCTTTAGAGCTGGCTTTTCAACAGGTGGAACAGACATTATAGTTCTAGTTGTACAAAAACTAACTGGTAAGTCGGTAGGTCAATTAGGTATGATACTTAATGGTATTATAGTTTCAATTGCAGGCATTATGTATGGGTGGGAAAAAGCTCTTTACAGCTTAGTTGCTATATATACTATGACTAAAATTATAGACATATTCTATGTGCAACAATATAAGTTAACAGTTACAATTTTTACAACAAAGGAAAAAGAAGTAGTACAAAATCTTCTTGAAAATAATATGCGTGGAGTTACTGTAGGTCATGATTTTTTTGGTGCATATAAAAATGAAAAATTAAGCTCTGTAGTTACAGTTATTTCTAAGCATGAATTACTTTTTATAAAGAAAAATATATTAGATATAGATCCTAAGGCTTTTGTTAATGTACAGCCAACTGTAGAGGTAATAGGAAAGTTTGTTGACAATTCATTGATATAAGAATTTAATATTGGTGTAAATCTACATATGAAAAATTAAATTGTAAAGCTAAGTTTTAAACTTAGCTTATTTTTTTAAATTTAAAATTAAGTAGTTTTTATCTAAATTGTAGATAAGAATGAGAATTAAATATATTTTAAGGAAAAAGAGGGGATAGCTTTAAATTTTACTATAATTATTTAAAAGTTTTAATTATGATAACAAATTAGAAGAGCCATTAAAAATTTTAATAACAATTTATAGAATATATTAATGAAGCTAATATAAGGAGAGAATTAGTTATGATATGTCCTAATTGTAGAGAGAATAACAGTGATAACAGTAAATTCTGTGTATATTGTGGGTATAGTTTGATTAATTTAAATGAAGATTTATTTGATAAAAGAGTTTTTAATTTTGAATATTTTTTAATTAATAAAACAGATAAAACACTTATAAGTAAATGGATTAAACCTATTATAGCAATTATTATAGCAGTCATATGTCTATTTAGAATAATGGTGATTTGGAAAGGCGGGGTTAATTCTGTTGTGTTTTGTGAAAAAGTAGATTCGCAATTATTACCAATAAATAAAGGAGATAGTTTTAAAGCAGGTAACTATTACTATTGAATTAAAGAATCCTAAAAAAATTTAATATAAATAGATTAAAGCTACAGATATATAAAAGTAATGGAAGAAGTGAAGAGCTAATAGATTCCGATTTAAGTGAAATTAATCCGGAGTGGTCTAAGCTAGCTATTAAATACACATTTGTAAATCCAGGAATTTATAAAATTCAATTTACAGAACCAAATGCATATAGGAACTTTGGAATTGGCAAGGTACATATAATAGATTAATTAAATAAATTTAAATATGGTCAATATAAATAACACTAAAAATTTATACTTATAATTTAAAGTATAAGATAATTTTATATAATCAATATTATTTTAATATTACTGAATTTTTTTAGTAATATTTTTTGTATTTAGATATTTTTACATAGTTTTGATTTAATGATGAATAGGAATTTATAGCTATTATTGTAGTAATATCATATATGTACAATATATAGTGAAAGAAATAGGAAACAACACAATATATATTGTTTTTTTGATTAACCTATAGTTTTGAAAGTTGAAAAGTTATAGGTTTGCTTTTATAATAATCAATGAAAAATATTTGTTTGTTAATAAGAATTATTTAATGATTTAAAATATAAGAGAAGGTAAGGATTAAGAAATGGATATTAAAATAAAGAAAAGAAATGGAAATTATGAAAGGTTACAAGTAAATAAAACTAAAAAGATGGTTAGTCTTGCTTGTGAGGGTATAGAAGGCTGTGATCCATTAGAGTTAGAAGTAGATTCTAGAATTCAATTTAGGGATGGAATGAGTACAAAGGAAATTCAAAAAATACTTATTCAAACAGCTATAGAAAAGGTTGTTCAAACAAAGAATGATGAATATGGAAATAGTTCTAAAGAAGCTAATCCTAATTGGCAATATGTTGCAGCTAGATTACTTGCATTTGATTTATATAAGGAAGCTAAGATAAATAGAAATTATAATAATTTTGGATATGGTGATTTTTACACTCTTGTAAATATGTTAGTTAATAAAAATCTTTATGGAAAGTATTTAACTGAAAATTATTCAGATGAAGAAATAAGAGAACTGGGAAAATATATAGATCCTAAAAGAGATGAACTTTTTAATTATGAAGGGATAAAATTATTAAATGATAGATATTTAATAAAGGGATTTAATGGTGAAATATTAGAATTGCCTCAAGAAAGATTCATGGTTATAGCAATGCATTTAGCTATACCGGAAGGTGAAAAGAAAGTTTATTACGCAAAGAAATTTTATGATATTATTAGTGAACTTAAGGTTACTGTTGCAACACCTACATTAGGAAATGCAGGGACAGCTTTTTATCAATTAAGTAGTTGTTTTATATCTTCCGTTGGAGATAATCTTTGGTCTATTTATGATGTTAATCAAAAATTTTCAAAGGTTTCTAAACATGGAGGAGCCCTTGGTATATATATGGGTAAGGTAAGAGCTTTAAATAGTGAAATAAGAGGAAATAAAAACGCTTCTGGTGGAGTTGTTCCTTGGATAAAACTTTATAATGATACTGCTATAGCTGTTGATCAACTTGGAAAACGTAAAGGTGGAGCAGCTATAACTTTAGATATATGGCATAAGGATATATATGATTTTTTAGACCTTAAAACTAATAATGGTGATGATAGAAGAAAAGCCCATGATATTTTTACATCTGTAAGTATTCCAGATATATTTATGGAAAGACTTGAAAAAAGAGAAAGTTGGTCATTATTCGATCCTTATATGATAAATAAAGTAATGGGATATAATTTAGAGGATTATTTTGATGATGAAGATAATAAGGAATTTACTAAAAGATATTTAGAATGTGAGGCTAATAGCTTAATTCCTAGAGAATCTGTATTAGCTCTTGATATAATGAAAAAAATAATGAAAAGTGCTGTAGAAACAGGAACTCCATTTATTTTCTTTAGAGATACTGTAAATAGAGCTAATCCTAATAAGCATAAGGGAATGATTTATGCTTCTAATTTATGTCATGAAATAGCTCAAAATATGAGTGAAAGTGAATTAATAAAAGAAGAAGTAAATAATGATAATGGGTTTGATGAAGTTGTAGAAAGGGTTAAATCAGGTGATATGGTAACCTGTAACCTTAATTCAATAAATTTAGGTAAGGTCAATAAAGGGGATTTAAAAGATATAATACCTCTTCAAATAAGAATGTTAGATAATGTTATATCTCTTAATAAATTTCCTGTAATGGAATCTAAAATAACTAGCAATAAGTATAGAGCAATAGGCCTTGGAACTAGTGGATATCATTATTATCTTGTAAATAACAAAATAAGATGGGAAAGTGATGAGCATATAAAAGAGGCAGATAAATTATTTGAAGAAATAGCTTATGAATCAATTAAGGCATCAATGGAAATTTCTAAAGAAAAGGGATCTTATCCTGCTTTTGAAGGCTCAGAGTGGCATACAGGAAAATATTTTGAAAGAAGAGGTTATAATTCTGAAAGGTGGCAAAAGTTAAAAGAAGATATTAAAAAATATGGTATGAGAAATGGATATATAATGGCCATAGCACCTACAGGTAGTACTTCTAATATTGCAAATACTACAGCAGGAATAGATCCAGTATTTAAAAAGTTCTTTATAGAGGAGAAAAAAGGAAGCTTTACACCTAAAACAGCTCCAAATCTAAATCAAGAGAATTTCTGGTACTATAAAGAAGCTCATACTATAGATCAACAATGGTCTATTAAAGCTTGTGCTGCAAGGCAGAGACATATAGATCAATCTCAAGCTTTTAATTTATATATTACTCCAGAAGTAAAGGCAAGGGATATATTAAATATGTATGTAGAAGCCTTTAAGCAAGGAGTTAAGACTATATACTATATAAGAAATAAATCAATAGAAATGGATGAGTGTACAAGCTGTTCAAGTTAAAGGAGATGTAAACTATATGTTAAAGAAGATGATATTTAATGAAAATGGTAATAGAGGAACTGAATCAATAATAAATGGTAATACTACAAATTTAAGAGAGTGGAATAGAATTAAATATGATTGGGCCAGAGAATTATATAGAACTATGTTAAATAACTTTTGGATACCAGAAGAAATATCCTTAAATGAAGATATAAAGCAATTTCCTTATTTAACTGATGGAGAAAGAAATGCCTTTGATAAGATAATTTCTTTTTTAAATTTTCTTGATTCAATACAAAGTGAAAATTTACCTAATTTATCAAGATATATTACAGCTTCGGAAGTATCATCACTTTTGAACATCCAAACTTTTCAAGAAGAAATTCATGCTCAAAGTTATTCATATATTTTAGATACTGTTACAAATCCAATAACTAGAGATAAAATATATGATCAATGGAGGGAAGATGAGAATCTTTTAAAAAGGAATAAATTTATTGCAGGAATATATCAAGAGTTTAATGATGAGGCTACTCTTAAAAATTTTTTAAGAGTTATTATGGCTAATTATATATTAGAAGGTATATATTTTTATTCTGGTTTTAGCTTTTTCTATACATTAGCAAGACAAGGAAAAATGACAGCTACAAGTACTATTTTTAAATATATAAATAGGGATGAAGTAACTCATTTAGTTTTATTTCAAAATATAATTAAAGAGCTTAAAAAGGAAAATCCAGAAATTTTTACTGATAAACTTATTATAGAGTTTAGAGAAATGATGAGAACTGGAGTAGAACATGAAATTGAGTGGGGACAATATGTAACAAATAATGAAATACTAGGTCTTAATAATGATTTAATAGAAAAATATATAAAATACATTTCTAATTTAAGACTTAATGCAATAGGTATAGAGCCACTTTATAAAGAGATTACAAGCCATCCAATGGAGTGGATAGATAGTTTTTCTAAGCTTAATAATACTAAGACAGACTTTTTTGAGGCAAAGGTTACAAACTATACGAAAGCTGCTGCCTTTGATTTCGATGATTTAGATTAAAATCAAACTTATGTAATAGATATTTAAGATGAAATTTTTAGTTTTTTTAGAGGTTGTAAGGGAATAATTATTTAATGATAAAAATTGACTTTATAACCTTTAAAAATTTAATTTTTATAAGGAAATTTTTATTTTTATAATATAAAATATAATTAGAATACCATTTAATAATAAATATCAGGTATTAAAAGAAAGGAATTTTAAAAAATGCTTAAAGAATTTAAAAAATTTGCAATGAAAGGAAATGTTCTAGATTTAGCTATAGGAGTTGTAATCGGTGCTGCTTTTGGAAAGATAGTTTCTTCCTTAGTTGAAGATATTATAATGCCATTAGTAGGAAGTTTAGTTGGAAAGGTTGATTTTTCTAATCTTTACATAAATTTAAGTGGGCAGCATTTCAATTCTCTTCAAGAAGCAAAGACAGCAGGAGTAGCTACTATAAATTATGGTGTGTTTTTAAATAATATCATTAATTTTTTAATCATATCTTTTTCTATATTTATAGTTGTAAGACAGTTTAATAAGATAAAAGATATGGCAGTGAAGAAGGAGGAGAAAACTCCAACTTCTAAGAAATGTCCATATTGTTGTAGTGAAATTCCAATAGAAGCTGTTAGATGTCCAAAATGTACATCAGAATTAATAGAAAGTGTAGTTGCAGAGTAATTTTATATATATAATTTGAAATAAATACATATTTTTTATTACAAAGCATGATTTTTAAGATATTACTTTAAAAATCATGCTTTTGTTTATATATTCTTTATTAAGTATAAATAAAAATATATCAGATATATGTAGGTATAATGATAAAATAATACTAACTGATATTTATAATTTCTTTGTACTTAGTAAAAAGTATTTTCAGTTATACCTTATAATTATGATATTTTTATAGCCTCTAATATTTCTTGTATATATAAATTTAAACTAAAAAATATAGGCTAAGTAATAATTAAACTTTCAATATTTATTGTTTACAGCAAATATTAAAAATTTAATTTAATTGTAAAAGTAATTTTAAAATTTTTATAAAATCTACAAATGAAAAAAACAAGATTTATAATTAAATAAAGGGTAGGTATTTTTTATGATTAACTAAGAAATAATTTAAAAGGAGGGTATTGAGATGGATAGAGCTGATATTAAGTTTAATTCAAAGGAAATGCTTTATTTTACAACTAATGCTAGAAAAAAATACATAGAGGCTTTAGATAAATGTGAAAAAGGGGATTTTGATAAAGCAGAGATTTTAATAGGGGAAGGTAATGATTGTGTTGAGGTTGCACAAAAAATAAAAGAGAAAATTTTTTATATGGATGATAATGAAGAAAAAGTTCCTGAAATATTTATGATGGTAAGTGCTCAGGATAGTTTAGAATCTGTTTTACTTATTAAGGATTTAATAAAACATTTTATTAATTTATATAAATTTACACAAAGTTAGATTATAAAGATTTGCTACAAAATTATTTTTAATAATATTTTTTAGCAAATCTTTTATATATTTTAAGATAAATATATAAAGCTATTATATAAATAAAAGCTTATAATATTTATTGGCATTTGACAATAACTATAAATAAGATTACAATAGTAATTAGCAAATGCCAATTACTATTCTTGTTAGCTTATTTTTATTATATAAGTTAAAATGATATGATAAATATTAAAAATAAACTAAATAAAGTAAGTAAATAAGGAGGATATAATGGTAAGACCTACTAAGTTTAGAAGAGTTAAATTTTTCCCAAATGATAATTATTTTGTGCCTCTTGGAAAACCAAAGTGTAAAATTGAAGAAATGATTTTAAAGGTTGAAGAGCTAGAAGCTATGAGACTTAAAGATATAGAAAATTTAAATCAAGAACAATGTGCAAAAAGTATGGAGGTTTCTAGGCAAACTTTTCAAAATATAATAGATAGTGCTAGAAAAAAAATTGCTCTAGCTTTAACACAAGGAAATGCAATAAGAATAAGTGGTGGTAACTATACTACGAATTTATGTAGGTTTAAGTGTTTAGATTGTGAAAGTGTTTATGAAATAAAACATGAAGATGATAAACACAAATGTCCTTCCTGTGGTTCTAAGAATATTATTTGTAGCAAAAAAGCTGATTTCTGTAAAAAGTGGTGCAATAAAAAATAGATATTAATATAAATTAATATTATAAATATTTGATTATATAAAGGAGTGTTTTAAATGAAAATAGCAATGCCTAAAAATGGAGAAATGATAAATCAACATTTTGGAAAAAGTGAAAGTTTTATTATAGTAACTGTTGAAGATGGAAAAGTAGTTGATAAGAAGGAAGTATCAGTAAATGATTTACAACATAATCATGGAGGACTTTCAGATTTACTTATAAAAGAAGGAGCCTCAGTAGTTATTACAGGTGGTATTGGAAAAGGTGCTTATGATGCTTTAAGAGCAAATAATTTAGAGGTTATAAGAGGTGCTAATATGACTATTGATGAAGCTTTAGAGTCATATTTAAGTAGTAAACTTGAAGATAAAGAAGTTATGTGTAGTCACCATCATGGAGAACATCACCACCACCATCACCATGGAGATCATAAGTGTCATTAATAATTAATATAGGATTATAAAAAAACCTTATCTTTTAGTTAATTAAATTACTGAAAGATAAGGTTTTTTTCATTATTAAAATTAAAATATATGTTTAGATACAAGAAGTTTATTATATTATTAAAGTTATTAAATTTTATTAATTAAATATAGATTACATATTATTTTATGTTTAAAATAATAATTAGAAAGATGGTTTATTTTACTATAGCGAAACTATTTATTATAGAATTCTATTTATTAATTTATTCTAATCTTTTTATTATAATAATTAACATATGAAAGCTTGTATTATATAAACTTTAGGAGGTAGAAATGGTTAAACAAGAAGATATAGCAAAAAGACTTAATATATCTAGAACAACTGTAGCTAGAGCTTTAAATGGTAGCTCCAATATTAAACCTGAAACCAAGAAAAAGATTCTTAAATTATGTAAAGAACTAGGTTATGTTAAAAATCCAATAAGCAGCTCTTTAGCTACTAAAAAACCAAAAAAAATATATGCTTTTATAATAAAATCTAAAAATAAGTATTATACAGAAGAATTAATAAAGGGACTAAGAGTAGCAGAAAAAGAATTTAAGTTTTATGGATATAAGATAAATATAGTAGAAACGGATATAGAAGATTCATTAAAACAATTAGAGCAATTAGAGAAAATTATAAGAGAAGAAGAGCCTAGCGGAATAATAATAACTCCATTACTAAAAAGTGAGATTAAAGAAATTAGAAATAAAAATCCTAATATCTTTTTTCTTACATTGGATTCATCAATAGATGATAGTATATTTCATGTAGGAGTAGATTATTATAAATCAGGAAGAATAGTTGCTGATATTTTTATAAATATAATAGATAGAAAATCTAAAATTTTAGTATTAGATACATCAGATGATAGAATATCATCTAAGCTTTATATAGATGGTTTTTTAGATAGAATGAAAGAGGAAGAAAATGATTATATAGTTGGACCAGTCTATGATAGTAATTTATCTAAAAACATAGATAAATTATTAAATAAATACTTAGATAAAAATATTACAGGAATTTATAGCAGTAGATTTTTATCAGATGTAGTTATAAAAGCTAATAGGTATTCAAAATCACAATTAAAAGTAGTAGGCAATGGTATGGGAAAAACTATGGAAAAATTAATATTAGATAAAAAAATAATAGCTACTGTAGTTGAACGATGGAGAGAAGAGGGTTACTTAGCAGGAAAAATTATGTTTGAATATCTTTATAAAAATCATTTACCTAAAAGTAAAAGTAAAATAATAAATGGAGAAATTATTTTTAGGGAAAGTTTGATTTAAAATCCATATGTATTTTTGGAGCTTTTATTATAAATAGTAGTTCTTATAATAAAATATTGAATTTATTATATATATGAGTTATTATAAAAATGTATTATAAATTACATTTTAATAGGTTATGGAGTTAACCGTAAACCGCGAAAAAAGCTGATGACTCCTACATAAAATATTTATTTTATGTAGGAGTTTTTTATTTTTTAGATATGAGGTGAAAAAATGCAAAAATTACAGTTAATCTTTATAGTTGGATGTGGTGGGTTTATAGGAGCTGCTCTTAGATATTTAATTTCAATAAATGCAGCAAAAGTTTTTGGAGCTAATTTTCCTTATGGAACTTTAATAGCAAATATAATAGGAGCTATTATCATAGGTTTTGTAATGAGGTTAAGTTTATATACAACTATCATATCTCCTAATAAAAAGTTATTTTTAACAACAGGTATGATGGGAGGTCTCACAACATTTTCAACTTTTTCTTATGAAACAGTTAGTATGTTAAATTCAGGAGAATATATTATAGGAATTGCTAACTTAGGTTTAAATGTTATTTTAAGTTTTATTGGAGTAGTTCTAGGAATGGCTATTGCAAAAATCTTAGTTTAGAAATATATAAATAAAGTATTTTGTACTATGATATAGATATATATAAGAAAGGAGGAATTAGTAAGAGATTACTAAAGCACTTTCTCTTACTAAAAAATATTTTATGAAAGAGATAAATAAGGGTAAATTAATAAAAATATTCATTGAAGAAAATGATAAATATAAAGGGGAGCCTCTTTATACTGTAATAATTGATAGGTTAAAGGAAAAAGGAATATCTGGAGCAACTATAATTAGAGGAATTGAAGGATTTGGGCAGGAAAGAAAAATTCATTCAGATTTTTTAGAAGTTTTATCAAGAAAATTACCTATACTTATAGAAGTAGCAGCCTTAGAAAGTAGAGTTAATGATGCTATTGAAATTTTATCACCTATGATTGAAAGTGGAAAAATTGTAATAGTAGATAACGTTGATATAATAACTTTCAAAAAGGATAAATAAAATTCAGATTTCTATAAAAATATAAACAATTTATTTTATCATCACGGAAATATTATATATAATATTAATTTTTTCATTCAATGTTAATTTTAGGTTAATCATAGTAATGTTTATTTAAAATAAAAAATCCCTATGATATACTGAATTTATTGGAACAAATTATATATTTAGTAAATAAAATATAGACATTTAGTACTTATAGGGAGATGAATATTTTGTTTAATTTAAATCCTAAAGAAGATAAATTTTATAAGCTTTTTTCTTTATCTGCAAAAAATGTTTGCGAAGCCGCTGCCACATTAAGAGAAACAATGGACAATCTTCAAGATAAACAAATGAAAGTAAAAAATGTAGAGGAATTAGAGCATAGAGGAGATCAGATAGTTCATGATACCATAGAGGAACTTAATAAAGCCTTTATAACGCCAATTGATAGAGAAGACATATATGACATAATAAAAATGATGGATGATATAGTTGACCATATAGAGGCGGCTATGCATAGATTTGTAATGTTCGATATAAATGAAGTTACTAAAGAAGCTAAGAGATTGTGTGATATGATAGTAGAGGCTACGGAAGAAAATTTATATATGATAAATGATCTTAAAAACATGGGGAAAAGTAAGATTATATTAGAAAAAGTTATTAAAATAAATAAGATAGAAAATGATGGAGATACATATTTTAGACAAACTATTACTGACTTATTTAAAAGTGATAATGATGTTTTAACAATAATAAAATGGAGAGAAATATATCAATTCTTAGAAAATACAATAGATAGCTGCGAAGGTGTTGCTAATATTATTGAAGGAGTTGTTATGAAGCATGTATAATGCATTATCAATAACAATAGGTATAATACTCTTAGTTATACTATTTGATTTTATAAATGGATTTCATGACACAGCAACTGCAGTAGCAACATCTATTTCAACTAGGGCTCTAACGCCTAAAATGGCAATAATTATTTGTGCTGTATTTAATTTTTTAGGAGCTTTTTCTGGTACAGCAGTTGCTAAAACTGTTGGAGATAACATAGTTTCACATACATTAATACCACAATGGGTTATTGCAACAGTTTTAGTTGCATCTATAATATGGAATTTAATTACTTGGTATTTTGCAATTCCTAGTAGTTCTTCACATGCTTTAATAGGAGCTTTAGTAGGAGGAGGAATTGCATATAATTGGAGCGTACACGTAGTTAATTGGAATAATCTATTTAATGAAGTTATATTATGGTTATTTTTATCACCTCTTATAGGATTTATTGTAGGTTATATCTTTATGGTAATATTAAACTGGATACTACGTCCTTTTAGACCATCTAATGTAAATAAAGCATTTTTAAAGCTTCAGATATTTTCAGCAGCTTTTATGGCTTTTAATCATGGGGGAAATGATGCACAAAAATCAATGGGTATAATAGTTATGACTCTTTTAAGTGGAGGATTTATAACAGAATTCCATGTTCCTATATGGGTTATATTTTGCTGTGCTACTGCTATGGCAATTGGAACATCTATAGGTGGTAAAAAGATAATAAGAACTATGGGAAGTGGAATAGCTAAGCTAACACCAGTAAATGGATTTGCAGCTCAAACAGGAGCTGCTGGAGTAATTTGCTTAGCTAGCTTTTTTCATGCTCCAGTTAGTACAACCCATATAATTTCAACTACAATACTTGGAGTTGGAGCATCAAAAAATTTAAAATCAGTAAAATGGGGAGTTGCAAAAAGTATTGTTTGGGCTTGGGTTCTTACAATACCAATTACAGCATTGATCTCAGCAGGGATGGTAATTATATTAAAGTTATTTATCCATTAGATTTTTAATTATAAGAACATATATTTAAAGTTTTTAATATATTATAGGTTTTATTTTATAATAAGCTTTTATTGATATATATAATTTATAAATTATAAAAATTAGTATAAATATATATAATAAAGATATATTTACTTATATAAAGTAATTTATTAATTAAAAATTATTTTAGTGATTTTATATAAGAAGAATATATTTAAAGGAGGAAAAATATATGTTTACTATTATGGCAATTAAAATTAGTCCAAGAAATTCTTTAGCACCAAGGGTTCAAGAGATACTTACTAGCTATGGATGTATAATTCAAACTAGACTTGGCCTTCATGAAGCTTCAAAGGATAGTTGTTCACAATCAGGATTAATCTTATTAAATTTACTACATGATAAAAAAGATGAAATAGAAAAACTTCTTAATGAGTTAAATGTTTTAGATGGAGTTGAAGCGAAAATTTTACATATTTAATAATTTTACTTTTATATAGCAGCTTAGTTTTTATAATCCGTAGAAACTAAGCTGCTATTATTTTTAATACTATAAGTTTTTAGAAGTAAGTCATATTATTAATTCTAAATTTATAAAATAATAAGTATTATACAAAATAAAGTTTAAATATAAAAAAGTATAATGATAAAATTTAAATATCATAAAAAATAATATTAAAGGGGGCTATTTAATGAATAATAAGGTTAGAAAAGACTTTATACTTAATGGGGATTTGTATAGAGTCATAATAGTATTATCTTTTCCTATTATCATTAATAATTTAATTCAAACTCTTTATAATGTAGCAGATGGAATATGGGTTAGTAAATTAGGATCAGTCCAGTTTGCTGCTACATCTTTTGTGTGGCCTGTAAACTTTTTGTTTATTTCTATAGGAATAGGGCTTTCTATAGCAGGAACATCTATATTAGCTCAATTAATAGGAGCTGGAGAAGAAAAAAAAGCTAATAAGTATGTTAGCCAATTAGTGGTTATATCTCTTTTATGCTCTGTAACTTTTTCCATAATAGGATTTATTATAAGTCCGTTTATAATAGATATTATGGGAGCTACAGGAGAACTAGCTTATTATAGTAATATATATTTAAAGATAACCTTTTTAGAAATACCATTTCTTTTTTTATTTTTTAACTTTAATTCTGTTTTAAATGCAGAAGGTAATACTTTATTACCTACAATATTAAGTGGTATAAGTGCTATTATAAATGTAATTTTAGATCCTATTTTAATATTTAATTTTAATATGGGTATAGCAGGAGCTGCTATTGCAACTATAATATCAAAAATATTATTAGCACTTGTAGGATTATTTATATTGTTTAGAGGAAATAGGTCAATAAAACTAGATTTTAAAAACTTTAAAATTGATAAGAATATATTAAAGGAAATAATGAATGTGGCAGTTCCTTCATCTTTAGGGCAATCAGGTTCAGCCTTAGGATTTATGGTATTGAATAGTTTTATAGCCTTTTATGGCACATCTACTATAGCAGCTTTTGCTATGGTTAATAGGATAACATCTTTAGTAATGCAACCAGCTATGGGAATAGGAGCAGCATTAACAGCAATTGTTGGACAAAATTTAGGATCTAATAAAATGAATAGAGCAAAAGAAGCTTTTATAAAATCAATTAAATTTGTAGTTTTAATATCAATAGTAGGAGTATTTTTGATATTATGGAAGGATAGAGCTATAATTAATTTCTTTATGCAATCGAAAGATGATATGGAAGTTATAAACCAAGGTATAGTATATTTAAAATATATATTAGCTTCTATGCCTCTTATGGGAATATTTAGTGTGCTTCAAGGAGTATTTCAAGGATCTGGACACACAAAATATTCTATGTATATGGAGATAGGAAGATTGTGGTTTGTAAGACTTCCTATGATTTTATTATTTAAGTATTTTACTGATATTGGCTCCTCTGGAATATGGTTTTCTATGAGTTTTAGTAACCTTATTATTTGTATTTATGGATTTATAATATATAGAAGAGGAAAATGGGAAAGAAAAATAATAAAATTAGATAATAAGAAAGAAGAATTATATAATAATGATGAAGGTAATAGAAGCATTTGTGAAGAAGGAGAATAACAATTATGAATATACAGATATTTGGAATTAAAAAATGTTTTGATACTAAAAAAGCTGAAAGATATTTTAAGGAAAGAAAAATAAAATATCAGTTTATAGATTTAACTGTTAAAGGCATTAGTAAAAGAGAATTAGAATCTATAAGATTATCAGTAGGAAATATCAATAACATTATAGATGATAAATCTAAAGAATATAAAAAATTAAATATAGAGCATATAAGAAGCAATCAGATGAGAGAAGAAATATTACTAAATAATCCATTATTAAGTAAAACCCCTATAGTTCGTAATGGAAAAAATGCTACTATAGGATATGAACCGGATGTTTGGAAAACTTGGGAGTAATTTTTTATTTTATATTAGAAGAGTTTATTAAATTTTTAATAAACTCTTCTAATATATCTTTAAAAGAAAAATCAAGGTGTAAAGCTTTTAAATCCTATGATATAATATGAGAATAAAATAATATTGAGGTGCATTATGATAAACAGATTTCAACTAAAGATATTGATGTTAATTTTTATGCTTTTAGATCACATATCCTCTTTTATACCAGGAGCTCCTATTTGGTTTCATTGGATAGGTAGAGTTGTTGCTCCAGTATTTTTCTATTTACTAGTAGATGGATTTTTACATACTAGAAGTAAGGAAAATTACATAAAGAGAATGTTAATTGCAGCAGAGATAATGTTTATAGGAAATACTATATTAGCTTTTGTTTTCCCTAAAATAGTTAATGAAGGTAAAGTATTAGGAGTAGGACAAATAAATATACAAAATACTAATTACTATTGGATAACTTTAGCCATAATTATTGGAATTGCAATATATACAATAATAACTTATAAAATTAAAAATTTAAGTAGTGGGGTAGCGGTTACAGGAGCTATTCTAATAATATTAGCAGATGTATACATACAAAAAATGTTTCCGGGAAAATTCTTTTTATACAATAATATATTCTTATCTATGGCACTATCTTTAATAATGATAAAGGGATATGAACAATATAAAGAGGGAAAACCTGTTAAGGGATTATGGTTTTTTATTTTAGCTTTAATGTTATCATATAGAACAGAAGGAATGGCTATAGCTCCACTTATGACAATTATTTTTTATTTGTTTAGAGATAGAAAGCGTATGCAATATCTTGCTTATGCAGGTCTTTCAGCAAGCTTTATGCTTGGCTTAACTAATGCTCAATTAATTGAACGTCCTCAGTGGATGATGATATTTGCTTTAGTATTCATTTATCTTTATAATGATAAAAAGGGTAAGGATTATAGATATATATTTTATGTATTTTACCCAGTACATATATGGATATTATATATAATAAACTATTATATGATTAAATAATTTTATAGATTAACATCATTAAATAAAAAATCAGTTAGGAAAATTCCTAACTGATTTTTTATTTATTAATAATTCTCACAAAATACTTCGAAATATCCTTGTGGATGATGGCAACAAGGACAGAATTCAGGAGCTTCTGTTCCTTCATATATATATCCACAATTCAAGCATTTCCAAAGAGTGTTTTCCTCTTTTTTAAAGACTTTGTTATTTTCTATATTAGCTAAAAGTTTTCTATATCTAATTTCATGTCTATTTTCAACTTTAGCAACTTCTTCAAAAGTATGAGCTATTTCAGGGAATCCTTCCTCTCTAGCAACTTTAGCGAAAGTAGGATATAAAACACTAAATTCCTCATGCTCTCCTTCAGCAGCAGCTTTTAAATTTTTAGCTGTGCTATCATGCAAGGATACAGGATAAGAAGCACATATTTCTATACCTTTATCATCAAAATCTAAGCTTAAATATTTATAAAATAATTTAGCATGTTCTTTTTCGTTATTAGCTGTTTCAGTAAATATCTCTGATATTTGTACATATCCTTCTTTTTTAGCTGTGCTTGCAAAATATGTATATCTCATTCTAGCTTGGCTTTCACCTGCAAAAGATTTTAAAAGATTTTTGGCTGTTTCAGTACCTATTAAAGATTTCATAACAATCACTCCTCTATAAATAAATATTTACTATATTTATCTTGTTAAGTAAATTATAGGGCAATACAAAATAAAACTCTAAGTTAAAAAATAGGCAAATATAATAGATATATTAAAATAGCTTTATATTATATCCAAAGATTAAGTAAAGCTTAGATTATATTAAAAAATAATAATTATTTGTTAATATATTGTTAACTGTGAATAATACACTTTTTGTATAAAATTTTAAAGAGAATAGCCTGTAAAGACTAATAATAAAATTTATAAATTTTAAAATATTATTATTTTATTAAATCTATAGAAAAAAGTTAAAACTTATATTTAAATAATAAAGGATTCCTATCGGAATCCTTTATTATTTAAATATATTAATAGCTTTTCCATCTGTATCTTTAAGATGGATATTTAATATTTTACTTAAAGTTGGTGCTATATCTACTAAATTCATGGTGCCGATACTAAAGTTTTTCTTAATAGATGGTCCTACTGCCATAAAGAAAGTTTCATAATCCTTTTTATTGGGACAGTATCCGTGAGTACCTTTATCATAAGTGCTTCCTACATCTTGAATTATATCTCCGTCTAAATCAGTTAAAAAATAATAACCTTCGTTAGCTTCTAGCATAAAAGTACAATTTGGATCTGCTCCAAAAGAAGCAGCTTCTTCACTAGTTAATAATCTTTCTATAAAATTGTTATTTTTCTTAGAATAATCCAAAATTAAATTTTTTACTTTGTTTTTTAGGGTACTATTATTTTTTTCTTCTTTATTAAGATATATATAACAAGAACCATCACAAGTATTCATATATACTTTCCAATTAGTGATTAAATTTTTTTCATTGACTTCTAAAAGGTTATTTTTTAAAAAAAGCTTATTAAGCTTTACAACTTTATTTACATCTTTAAAGCTATGATCTCCTAAAACTATAATATTTGTTTTCTTCATCATTTCTTTTTCCTTTAAGAGTCTTAATAGGACACCTAATCTTTCATCGTGCCTTGAAAGAGCTTTATTGATTTCAGAAGAATCTCTACCATATTTATGAGCAAATGAATCCACATCTGTTAAATGAACCATAACTAAATCTGGTTTATATCTTTTTATTACATCTAAAGTGCAAGCCATAGAAAAATTATCTAAATTAGGTTGCTTTATGCCCTCTCTCATATAACCATATCTTCTATTCATATCAAATTGAAAATATTTACTACCATTTAAAAGAGATACAATTATTTGATTTTGCCATTTTTTATGAGGAAGAATTTCAGGCATATTATAATCAATATTAGCTTTAGCAGTAACAGGCCATAAAATAGATGCGGTAATTCTTCCAGATTGTTTTACCAAATCATAAATAGTATCACCTTTTATATAATTTCTAAACCAATACCAATCAGCTTTTTCTTTTTCTGGTTCTGTTAAAAAGTTATTTATAATACCATGATTTTTAGGATATTTTCCTGTAACTATAGTGGCATGAGCAGGATAAGTAAGTGTAGGATATATACTTTTAACATCAAAAGAATAAGACCCATTTTCCATTAAAAATTTAAAGTTAGGGAGATCTTTTATGCAGTTATAGTCTTTTTTTCCTACAGCATCTAAAGAAATTAATATGCAACATTCATTATCCATTTTTAAGCCTCCTTAAATAACTATATTATCTTAATTATACAACAATAATTTATCTTTAAATTAAGTTAATAACATATTTATATATTTTTAATTATTTAATAGGAAAATTATGAATAAAAGTTTAGAAGAATAAGGCAAATAAGTGATAAATGCAAGTTTTTTAATAAAAAACTTGCATTTTTTTATAAAAGCTATTGAAAAACTATTTAAAATCACTTAAAATAAAGAATGTAAATAAGATAATAATTTTTACATGAATTATAAATATAGAAAAACTTGCACGAAAGAGGTGGAGTAATGAAAAAGATAAATGGAACATTAAAGATTCTAGTTGCATTAATACTTGGAATAATCTTTGGATTAATTTTAAATAAGTTAGTTCCAACTAATGTAAATAATGAATTGATAAAATGGGGATTAGCTCCTTTAGGAAATATGTTCTTAAGGGCAATAAAAATGGTAGTTATACCTTTAGTTCTTTGTTCATTAATAGTAGGAACTGCTAGTATAGGAGATATAAAAAAATTAGGTAGAATAGGTGGAAAAACTATTTTATTTTATATGACAACAACAGCATTTGCTGTAACAGTAGCATTATTTTTAGGAAATATTTTAAAACCTGGTGCAGGATTTGAAGGACAAGCTATCATAAATGGAGCATCTACAGTAGAAGCGGCAAAAGCACCATTTATAATGGATATATTCACAAATATAATACCTACAAATCCTATAGAAGCTTTGGTAAAGGGAGATATGCTTCAAATAATATTCTTTGCTATATTATTTGGAGTAGCAGCAACTTTAGTTGGCGAAAAGGCTAAACCAGTTGTAGAATTTTTTGATAATGTAAACTCAGTTTTATTAAAAATAATTGATTTAATAATGAAGGCGGCTCCAATAGGAGTATTTGCGCTAATATCACAGGTTATAATTTCTCAAGGAACTTCAATACTTTTATCATTATTTAAATATGTTGCAGTAGTTGTAGTTGGACTATTTATACACACATTTGTTATTTATGGTGGAGCTTTAAAAACATTCACAAGATTAAGTCCAATAGTATTCTTTAAGAAATTTTGGAGTGTTATGTTATTAGCTTTCTCTACATCAAGTAGTAATGCTACAATACCTGTAAATATAGAAACTTGTAATCAAAAATTAGGTGTATCTGAAAAAATTTCATCCTTTACAATACCATTAGGGGCAACTATTAATATGGATGGTACTGCTATAATGCAAGGAGTTGCTGTTATGTTTATTGCACAAGTTTTTGGCATTGATTTAACATTTCATCAACAACTTATGGTTATATTAACTGCTACACTAGCATCTATAGGTACAGCAGGGGTTCCTAGTGCAGGGGTAGTAATGCTTACTATGGTATTACAACAAGTTGGTTTACCAATGGAAGGTGTTGCTTTAGTTTTAAGTGTAGATAGAATAGTAGATATGTTTAGAACTACAACTAATATAACAGGAGATGCAATTTGTACAGCTATAATTGCAAAATCAGAAGATGATTTAGATACTAATGTATATTATTCAAATGATGACAATGATGATGAAGATTTAATAGTAGCTTAAAAGTATATGGATATTTAAAAATCTATACGGAAATAAAAAGTATCCACTAGTAATATATTACTAGTGGATACTTTTTATTTAGATTTATTAATAATCATAATTAAATTACTTTATATAATTACATAAGATATTAGATTTATTAATGCTTTTGTATATCATAAGAAGAACTTTGTAATAAAAATCTTCTTATAATACGTTAAAAGGTTATAAATTAAAATGTTAATTAGTTGTATTAAATTCTACTTTACCAGACATTGTAGATATATCAATGGAATTATCTCCATTATTTAATATATAGTTAAATTGTCTCTTATTGTGTAAGTTTTCATCTTTTGTAGGAGAATGATAACTTATATTACCTGATACAGTAGAACATTTAAATTTTATAGAAGAATTACTAGGAAAATAAATAAATACATTTCCTGAAGTGCTATTAAACTTAATGTTATTTTTAACAGAAGATAAGGTTAAATTAAGAGCTCCAGATACAGTTGATGAATTTAATTCTCCACTAAAATTATCAATGTAAATATCTCCTGATGTAGAATTTATATTTGAATTTTTTACAGTTAAATTTTCATAATGCATATTCCCCGATACACTATTAGATGAAAAGTTATTGCAAGTAATATTTTTAAGGTTAATAACCCCAGATATTGTATCTAATTTTAAATCGGAATAATTTAAATCACATACATTAATAATACCTGTAGATGAAGAAAGCTGTAAGTTAGAGTTATAATTTTTAGGAATATAAATTTTCAAGGTATCAGGAGTCCATAAATTACTATTGTTTTTTAATAAATATATGTTTAATGTTGAATCTTCCTTAGAAAAACTTATATCTATATTTTCTAAATTTTCATTAGATCTAATATGTCCATCAAAAGTAACTTTAACTTCACTTCCATCCCAAGGAATAACTGATATGTTTCCTAGAGGAAAGTCACAGGAAATTGTATTAATATCATTTAAATTATGAGTTTTATTTAAATTTAAATCATAAGAGTTATTATAATTATTATAAGAGTTAAATCCAAAATGGATATTAGGATTGTACAAACAATCATTTATAAAATTTTGCAAAGAAAAATTAGAGTTTTTTATAATTATAAAAGCACTCCCATAGGATACTATAATAATTATTAAAAGAATTATAGTAAATTTTTTGCCGAAAGATTTTTTTTTCAAATGTCTCACCTACCTTATTATATATTTCTTATCCAGTTAATTGTCTTTTTTATGCCAATTATAATAACTTTAATTAGATAGAACAAAGCAACACATACTAGTAGGGCTAATGCTAAAGTTCCAATACTAAATAAGATTATAGATGAAGATGGCAAGGACATCATTGATGGAGGTATTGACAAATGAGGTATAGATAGATTTAATGCCAATGCTATACCAGAAATCCCTAAAGCTAATGAAAAACAAAATAAAGATATTATAATAACAAAAGGCACTATTATAATAAGTCCAAAAGATATAGGTGCTAAAAGCATAAGAGTAAATAAAACTATAATTAAAATTATAAATTTAGAAAAACAACCAGTTTTCTTTTTTTGAGATTCATAATTATTGATTTCACTTTGTCTTTGTAATTTATAATCTTTTATTATTTTATAAGGATCTCCTAACTCAGAGATTATTTCGTCTTCAGTTTTCCCTTGAGAAAGATTAATTTCAAAAAACTCTTTGTATTTGTAAAGAATTTCTTCTCTTTCATCATTAGGAAAATCACTTAGTCCATTATAAAGTATGTTAAGATATTCGGTTTTTCCCATATAAAAATCTCCTTTCTATAATTATAGTATATTGATGGAAATAGTTTGTGACAACGGTGAAAAGCCAATCTTAAGGAATTATTAAGGACTATTAAGAAAATAAAAAGGATTACAAATGTAATTGACAAAACATATATAGTGAATTATAATTCCGATAAATTCAAATTAAGGAGATGATTAATTGCCTAAAATACTTCAAAATATAGATGTGAAAATTTATAAAGAGGCAAAAGAACTTTTTTATAATGAAGGCTATAGAAATGTAGATATGAAAATTATAGCTAAAAAATCTGGTATAGCAGTAGGAACATTATATAATTACTACCCTAATAAAAAGTCAATATTTTTAAAGATTCTTGAGGAAAGCTGGAATTATACTTTTAGAGATTTAAATTCAATAGAAGATTCTAACAAAGAGGTTATTTTTAAAAAAATAATATCTATTCTTTATGATGATATAAAAAAAAGAAAAGGAATAGGTATAAATTTAAAGAAAGAAGTAGATAATAATGATGTTGATTTTATGAAAATGGAAAATTATATAGTAGAGAATCTACAAAATATAATTAAAAATATTATAAATAAGGATCTTATAAATAAATATAGTAAAATCATAGAAAAGATAACATACACAATATTAACTAATCTTTATATATTAATACAGGTGGATGGAGATAATAGAGAAGAAAACATAAATTTTATATTAGAACAGTATGAAAGTTTTTTATAATAAGGTTTATTTAATTTGTATTAATAACTATTAAGCACATTTTTATTTTGCATTTTAAGTATTAGTATGAATTTTTATATATTCATATAAAGTTTCATCCATTAAAATATACTTAATTAAAAACATAATTATTATAATTGGTATATTTAAGAATAAAAAATATATATTTTTATACATTTAATACCTGTAGGATTATAAATTATTTTTATATT
>NZ_FQVM01000012.1 GCF_900129365.1 Clostridium fallax | reverse complement strand
AATTAACAAAGGAAAGTCTAATTGAATATGTTTTTCATTGTAAATTAATATTTCCTAGGAAAACAAAGTTAAATATATTGTATTCTAAATCTTACTACTAAATAAATGTTTATTTATCATAAACTTAACTAAACATTTATATTATATTATACTATAAATTTATTAATTAAAATTAATCATTTCCATTAATAAACTTTAAACAAAATAAGAACCAATTTTTTTAAAACTGGTTCTTATTTATATAAAATTATGGTTATTATATTTTATTATCTTTCTACAATTATCGCTGTTCCTTGTCCACCACCTATACATAAAGTAGCAAGACCTTTTTTAGAATCTCTCTTTTCCATTTCATGTAATAGTGTTACTAAAATTCTAGCTCCTGATGCTCCAACTGGATGGCCTAAAGCTATAGCTCCACCATTAACATTTACTTTACTCATATCAAAATTCAAATCTTTTGCAACTGCTAAACTTTGAGCAGCAAAAGCTTCATTTGCTTCTATTAAATCCATATCTTCAATTCCTAGATTAGCTACTTCTAATGCTTTTTTAGTTGCATAAAATGGTCCATATCCCATAATTGCAGGATCTAATCCTTTTGATCCATATGATACTATTTTAGCTAATGGTTTAATACCTAATTCCTTAGCTTTTTCAGCACTCATTATTACAAACGCAGCAGCACCATCATTTATACCTGACGCATTACCTGCTGTTACTGTACCATCTTTTTTGAATGCAGGTCTTAATTTAGCTAACTTTTCTTCTGTTGTTCCGAATCTTGGGAACTCATCAGTATCAAATACTATTGGGTCTCCCTTTCTTTGAGGTATAACTACTGGAACTATTTCTTCCTTAAATCTTCCTTCTTTAATTGCCTTTTCAGCTTTTTGTTGAGATGAAGCAGCAAATTTATCTTGATCTTCTCTAGTTAAATTCCATCTTTCTGCTATATTTTCAGCTGTCATTCCCATATGATAATCATTGAACGCATCCCATAAAGCGTCTTTTATCATAGTATCAACCATTTTTCCGTCACCCATTCTTTGTCCCCATCTAGCACCATTTAGTGCATATGGAGCTTGTGACATACTTTCCATTCCACCAGCTATTATTATATCAGCATCTCCTGCTTTAATTTCTTGAGCTGCTAAACTAACTGCTCTTAAACCTGATCCACAAACTTTATTTAAAGTCATTGCAGGAATTTCTACTGGTAAACCAGCTTTAACAGCTGATTGTCTAGCTGTATTTTGACCAAGACCAGCTTGTATAACATTTCCCATTATTACTTCTTCAACTTCTCCTGGTTTTACTCCTGCTCTTTTTACTGCTTCTTTAATTACTGTTGCTCCTAAATCTACAGCAGGAACATTTTTTAAAGCTCCACCAAAAGAACCTATAGCTGTTCTTACTGCACTAGCGATAACTACTTCTCTCATCGTAAATACCTCCCATAAGATTATATTGTTAATCTTTTATTTATCTTGTTAATTAATATGTTTCCATTATAACTATTTTTTTCATAATAATCAAGATTAATTTGTTAAAAAAATGACAAAGTTATATTAATTTTCTGCTATTTTCTTTGTTTTTTTTAATTTTTCATTTATTTACTTATAATACTGTGATTTTATTGTTAATTTTATTAATAACTATTTTTGTAAATAGAAAATAATTTTATTAATAAAACAAAAAAAATAGCGACCAAAGTCGCTATTAGGTTAAATTTATAACAATTCTATTTATTTACTGAATTCTTCTATATCTTTATCACTGTTTCCAAAATACTTAATTATAGCATCTACTATTCTTTCTGAAGCTTTTCCATCTCCATAAGGATTTATAGCTTTACTCATATCATTATAAGCTTTTTCATCATTTATTAATTTATTAGCTTCCGATAATATAGTATCTACATCAGTTCCAACAAGTTTAACAGTTCCAGCATCCACAGCCTCTGGCCTTTCTGTAACTCCTCTTAAAACTAATACAGGCTTTCCTAAATGAGGAGCTTCTTCTTGTAATCCACCAGAATCTGTCATAACCATAAAGCATTTATTCATTAAATTATGAGTTTCTTTTGTATCTAATGGTGGTAATAGATGAATTCTATCTTTATTACCTAACTCTCTATAGACTACGTCTTTTACTACTGGATTTAAATGAACTAAATATACTAATTCTACATCTTTGTTGTCTTCTATTATTTTATTTAAAGACTTACATATATTATCTATTCCCTCTCCCCAGTTTTCTCTTCTATGAGCAGTTATCATTATAACTTTTTTATTTTTAAAATCTATTTTATTAAGTTCCTCATTTTCAAAAACATAATCATTTTCTACGGTATGCTCCATTGCATCTATTACAGTATTTCCTGTTATATATATATCCTTTTCATTAACCCCTTCTCTTAAAAGATTGTTTTTTGAACCTTTAGTAGGTGAAAAATGAAGGTCTGCTAAAGCTCCTGTAAGTTTCCTATTCATCTCTTCTGGAAAAGGAAAATATTTATCAAAAGTTCTTAAGCCTGCTTCTACATGTCCTACTTTTATTTGTTGATAGAAAGCTGCTAAGGCTCCACCAAATGTAGTTGTCGTATCTCCATGAACTAATATCATATCTGGTTTTTCCTTTAAAAACACTTCTTCTAATCCTTCTAAAACTCTATTTGTTATACCAGTCAAACTTTGTTTCGTCTTCATTATATTTAAATCAAAATCTGGCTTTATATTAAATAGCTCCAAAACTTGATCAAGCATTTCTCTATGTTGAGCTGTTACGCAAACTTTAGACTCTATTTCATTTCTCGTTTCCAATTCTTTTACAAGAGGAGCCATTTTTATAGCTTCTGGTCTTGTTCCAAATATAGTTAGTACTTTTATTTTATCCAATTTAATCCCTCCAAAATTAATAGCCTATATTAGAAGATAAAGAGTCATCATTTTCAACCCATTCTTCTACCTCAATAATTCTATAACAATCTTTAGTATCTCTTATTACTACTGTTTTAATGCCAGAATTAATTATTAATCTTTTACACATAGCACAAGAATTAGCATTTTCTACAAAATCTTTAGTTTTTGCATCTTTTCCTACTAAATATAAAGTAGCTCCTATCATATCTTTTCGTGATGCACTTATTATTGCATTAGCTTCACTATGTACACTTCTACATAATTCATAATGGGTCCCTCTTGGAACATTTAACTCGTCTCTTATACATTTATTTAAATCTATACAATTTTTTCTTCCCCTTGGTGAACCTGTATATCCGGTAGAAATTATTTCATCATTTTTAACTATAATAGAGCCATAATTTCTTCTTAAGCATGTCCCTCTTTCAAGAACAGTTTCTGCTATATCTAAATAATAATTATGCTTATCCCTTCTTTTCATATGTAAAAACACCTCATTTTTCTTACTTTTTATCAACTAACTTTATTATATCTAAAAAGAAATTTTGTGTAAACTCAATGGATTATATATAAGAATACTATATAAACATAAGGTATATTATTGTATATATTTTGAAAATATTTGATCTTTAAATATAAATCTAATCACTTTAATTGATGATAAATAAAATATTCTTACATATAGAAAAAAGGTGGAGACTTCTTATTTAAAGAAGTCTTCCATCTTAAAATAAATTAGATTATTTTGTACCAAATAATCTATCTCCTGCATCGCCAAGTCCAGGTACTATGTATCCTTGCTCATTTAATTTTTCATCTATTGATGCTAAATATATATCTACATCAGGATGTCTATCCATAACAGCTTTTACACCTTCCGGTGAACTTATTAAACAAACTAATCTTATATATTTTGCCCCTTTTTTCTTTAATAAATCAATAGCATCAGCTGCAGAACCACCAGTAGCAAGCATTGGATCAACTACTATTATATCTCTCTCAGCTATGTCTTGAGGTAATTTACAGAAATATTCTACGGGCTTAAGAGTTTCTTCATCTCTATATAATCCTATATGACCAACTTTTGCTGCTGGTATAAGTCTTAACATACCATCAACCATTCCAAGTCCTGCTCTTAAAATTGGAACTATAGCTATCTTTTTACCTGCTAGCATTTTACACTTTGCCTTACATATTGGAGTTTCTATTTCAACATCCTCCATTTGTAAATCTCTAGTTACTTCATAAGCTAATAACATTGAAACCTCTTCTACAAGATCTCTAAAGTCTTTTGAACCTGTATTTTTATCTCTTATTAAAGATAATTTGTGTAATATTAATGGGTGGGCTATTTGCGTTACTTTACTCATTAAAATTCCTCCTAAAATTATATATTAATATTTGTTATTTAATTATTTGCTATATTTTTTCTCAATGGCAGTAATCTTATCTATTCTAGTTTGGTGTCTTCCACCTTCAAATTCTGCATTTAAAAATGTATCAACTATATCTAAAGCTAAACCAGGTCCTATAACTCTTGCTCCAAAAGCTAATATATTTGCATCATTGTGTTGTCTTGTTGCATGAGCACTAAAAGTATCTGAGCATAAAGCAGCTCTAACTCCTGGAACTTTGTTGGCTGCAATTGATATTCCTATACCAGTTCCACAAACTAATATACCAAAGTCAAATTTTTTAGCTGCTACTTCTTCTGCAACCTTTATAGCATAATCAGGATAATCACAAGATTCTGCAGTATCTGTACCAAAGTCTTTTGTCTCTATTCCCTTATCCTCTAAATGTTTTATTATTATATTCTTTAATTCTAATCCTCCATGATCACAACCTAATGCTATTCTCATAAAAAATACCTCCCAAAAAATTATATTTATTCATAAAAAAAGAAGATGAAACGTTATTTAGAAATTAATTCATATAACGTCATTATCTTCTTTTAATTTTGCCAATAACAAGTCAATCTCATCATTTAACATTTCATAGATAATTTCATAATCTTCAATAGAACCACCGTAGGGATCAAAAATTTCCTTATCTACGCCAGTATAATTACCTAATGAAAATATTTTGTTTTCATATTGTGGTAAATTAGAAGTTATTAGCTCTTCCATATAGGATGTCATAGTAAGAACTAAATCAGCTTCTTCAATCATATCTTGTGTTAATTGAATAGCTCTTCTATTTTTCATATCAATATTTAATTTATCAAATATAATAGTTGATGAATTTTTTGAAATAGTACTTTCTTTTTCTATTGCCACTCCAGCAGATTCTGCAATTAAAACACCTGTACCAGCCTTTTTATTAAATATAGCTTCAGCTATACAGCTTCTACAAGTATTTCCTGTACAAACAAAAAGTACCTTCATCCAATTCACCACCTTAAATATTATTATAATTTAATTATATCAAAACCTGCAGCTTTTTTTAATCTATTCATTAAAGCTACACCAAGTCCTTTTTCTTCAAAGGATTCACATAAAATAACATCTACCTTTATATCATCAAAGGCTCTTAAAACTTCAAAAAGATTCTTAGTTACTGTACTTAAATCTTTTCTTTTACCTACTGATAAAACTTTAGCCTTATTACTATAAGATTCCATCGATTCATCTGTAGCCATAATACCTACTACTTTTCCTTGTTCTATATAATTTAACACCATTTCATTTATTTTTTCAATAGTTTTTTTGTTTTCTCCTTCTATAATTTTAACCTTAGCCTTAGGTGCATAATGCCTATACTTCATTCCAGGCGCTTTAGGCTTTAATCCTTCTTTAGGTTTATCCATTATTGCAGAATCTATATAAATAGAACTATCTATTTCTCTTAACATCTCAAGAGTTATTCCACCAGGTCTTAATACACAAGGAGGATTAACAGTACAATCTATAATAGTAGACTCTACTCCTACATTACTCTTTTCTCCACCTAGTATATAATCAACTCTTCCTTCTAAATCTTCTACACATCTTTCTACATCTGTAGGACTTGGTCTTCCTGAAATATTTGCTGAAGGTGCTGCAATAGGAACTCCAGAATATTCAATAAGTTTTTTTGCAATATAACTGCTTGGCATTCTAACACCTATAGTTTTAAGGTTTGCAGATGTTATTTCCGGTATAACATCTTTCTTTTTTAAAATTAAAGTCATAGGTCCTGGCCAAAATTTATCCATTAATTTTTTAGCTACCTCTGGAACCTCTTCTACTATATTATCTAAATTAAAATCACAAATATGTACAATTAAAGGATTATCTTGAGGTCTTCCCTTTGCAACAAATATATTTTTAACTGCATTTTCATCTAAGGCATTAGCACCTAATCCATATACTGTTTCTGTTGGAAATGCCACAAGTCCTCCTTCTTTTATTATTTCCGCTGCTTCTTTTAAATATTTATCATCACTAGTTAAATCTTTTATTATTTCTATTTTAGTGTTCAATATAAACTCCTTCTTTCAGTTTATTTTTAGCTGTCCTCTAGCTATTTTTATATTTTTTATGCTACTGTCTGTATAAATAGCTCCTACACAATTTCTATAAATTATGTCTAAAAGCTTATATTTATAAAATCCACCTTTTTTTATAATAGTAAAGTAATAACTTTTTTCTGGTCTTAATCTTTTTACTTCTCTATATTTTTCTGCTACGGAAGGATACTTTTTTAAAAAATTTTTATTTATACATCTAACCTGATCATTTCTTTTTTTCATTTCTACAATAATAACTATTTCCATATCTTCTTTGCTATTTTCAGTATGTACAATTACAACTTTATCACAAAGTAAAATATTAGGTGTTTTAAGAATTCCAATTTCTATCTTAAGTTTATTATTTAGACATTTAAATTTTAATTTTTCATTATTCGATACAGCTATAATAGTTAAAAGAACTAATATTTCTATAAAAGATAAATATAAAAGATAAAATATAGAAGTTTTACCTAATATTAAAGCTACAAGAGGTAAAAATATAAAGATAAATAGCATTATAAACATAACTCTTTTATATGAACTTTTTTGCTTTTTAATAGCTTTATCTATATGCATCATAACCCTCTCTTTGTAATTGTATATTTAACAAAAGCCTTACATTATTCATGTAAGGCTTTAATATTAAAACTCTGCATTTCCCATAGCTTTCATTTTTTCTGCTTGGTCTGTAGTTATAAGAGCATTTATCATCTCTTCAATATCACCATTCATGAAAGTTTCTAGCTTATATAAAGTTAGTCCTATTCTGTGATCAGTAACTCTTCCTTGTGGATAATTATAAGTTCTAATTCTTTCACTTCTATCTCCAGTACCAACTTGGCTCTTTCTATCTTCTGCAATTCCAGCTAATCTTTCTGCTTCAGCAGCTTCAAATAATCTAGCTTTAAGAATCTTTAAAGCTTTTTCTTTATTTTTAAGTTGTGACTTTTCATCTTGGCAAGAAACTACTAATCCTGTTGGTAAGTGAGTCATTCTTACCGCGGAGTCAGTAGTATTAACACACTGTCCACCATTACCTGATGCTCTAAATACATCTATTCTTAAGTCTTTTTCATTAATTTCAATCTCAACATCATCAACTTCTGGTAAAACAGCTACTGTTGCTGTAGATGTGTGTATTCTTCCTGATGATTCTGTATCTGGAACTCTTTGTACTCTGTGTACTCCACTTTCATACTTTAATTTTGAATATGCTCCATGACCTTTAACCATAAATACAACTTCTTTAAATCCACCGATATCAGTTTCGTTAGTGCTCATAACTTCAACTTTCCATCTTTGTGTTTCTGCATATTTTGTATACATTCTAAAAAGATTAGCAGCAAATAAAGCAGCCTCATCTCCGCCAGCACCAGCTCTAATTTCTACAAATACGTTCTTATCATCATTAGGATCTTTAGGAAGAAGTAAAATTTGAAGTTCACTTTCTAATTCTTCCTTTTGTGAAGAAAGGCTCTTAATTTCTTCTTGAACCATTTCTCTCATTTCTCTGTCATCTTCTTCTGATAGCATTTCTTTATTAGCATCTAAATCTTCAATAACATTTTTATATTGTTTATATTTATTAACTATTACTTCTAAATCCGCATGTTCTTTACAAAGTTTTCTCCATTCAGCTTGGTTAGCCATTATTGAAGGGTCTGATATTTTTACTGAAAGCTCATCATACTTATTTCCAATAAAATCCAATCTATCAAGTATCATTTTATCACTCCGTACTATTAATTTTCATATTAAATAATTATAGCATATTTCGCTATTTTTTTTCAAATAAATTTAAAATTCCTATAACAACTCTATCTAAATTAGCTAAGTCTTTTATTATTTTAACATCATAATAATTATTTTCAATCATTAACTTTTTAACATCTTCAGCTTGGTCATAGCCTATTTCAAAAGCTAATATGCCTTTATTTTTTAATACCAATTTACTCTCATCTATTATTTTTCTATAGAAATCTAATCCATCCTCTCCACCACTTAAAGCTAATCTAGGTTCATAATCCTTAACATCTTCCATTAAAGTTTCTATAATCTCTTCCTTTATATATGGAGGATTAGATACTATTACATCATAAACTTTTTTATCTTTTTTAACTTCATTAAAAAGGTTACCTTTTATAAATTCTGCTCTATCTTTTAAATTAAGTCTTTTTATATTATTAGTAGTAACTATTTCTGGATCATCCGCTATATCTAGGAGATCTACTTTTATGTTTTTTCTATAGGTTGCTAAAGAAAGGCCTATAGCACCGCTCCCACAACATAAATCACATAAATTTAATTTTTCATCTTCTTTTATTCTTTCCAAAACTTCTTCTACTAATACCTCTGTATCTCCTCTTGGAATTAAAACCCCTTCCTTTATGTAGAAGTCTATTCCCATAAATTCAACACTACCTAAAATATATTGCATAGGCATTCTTTTTTCTCTTTTCTCTAAAAGATTATAAAATTCTTTAGCCTTATACTCCTCCACTTCAGTATCTCTATTAGTAATAAGCCATAATTTATCTTTATTTAATACTTTACCTAAAAGTAATTGTGTATCTAAAATATAAGTGTCTATTTTTTTATTTTTTAAAATAGAGTTTCCTTCTATAAGTAAATCTCCAACTTTTTTCATTAATCATTTATCCCCTCTGCTGATTTTAAAGCTGCAATAGCAACTTCTATTTGATCATCATCTGGCTCTTTTGTTGTAAGGTTTTGAAGTTTAAGACCAGGTGCCGCTATAATTCTTGCAAATATTCCATCACTTTTACCTATCCACCTTATAATTTCATAAGTAATTCCAGAGACTATAGGTATAAGTAATATCCTTGATAATATTCTTTGGGGTATAGATGTCCATCCAGTAAAAGAAAAAACAAATATACTAACTATCATAACTAAAAATAAAAAGTTAGTACCACACCTTGGATGAAATCTCTTAAACTTTTTAACATTCTCTACTGTTAAATCTAATTCATTCTCGTAACAAAATATAGTTTTATGCTCTGCACCATGATATTGATATAATCTATTTATATCATCCATCTTTCCTATAATAAACATATATAAAAGGAGAATTGCAACTCTTATAATTCCCTCTATTATATTTAATGAAACAACTCCTAATCCAAATCTTTTAAAAAACGAAGTTACTATAGTTGGTAATATAACAAATAATCCAACAGCACATATAAAAGATATAATAAAAGTTATTGTCATTATAATCTTTTCTGATTTATCGCCAAACTTTTCAGAAAACCATTTTTCAAATTTTGATGGTTCTTCTTCATCTTCAAAAAATGATGCAGAAAATTTAAGACATCTAGTTCCTTCAACTAAAGAATCTAAAAGACCAATAAATCCTCTAACTATTGGTAATGAAAAAAATTTATTTTTTTTAGTTAAAGGAGTTATCTCCTTAAAATCAACCTCTATATTTTTATTAGGAGTTCTAACTGCAGTAGCCATACCTTTAGCCCCTCGCATCATAACTCCTTCAAGAACAGCCTGGCCTCCCACTTGACACTTTCTCATATACTCACCATGCCCTTAAAGATTTTTTTCTTTTTTATATTTAAAGTAACAATTCCCACAAAGAGATTCATATTCTACATTATCTACATTATCTATAGCTATTTGTTCTCCTTCAAAAACATATTCTCCATTTATTTTTCTTCCATTAAGAATTGCTTTTCTTCCACATGTACAAATAGTTTTCATTTCTTCAATACTATGAGCTAAAAGTAGTAATCTTTCACTACCTTCAAAGCCATTCATTTTAAAATCTGTTCTTAATCCATAACATATAACAGGAATATCTTTAACAATAGCTAATTCAAATAATTCATCTATATGATGCTTTTTTAAAAATTGAACTTCATCTACTAATACACAATGAATATCTCCACTTTGTTTAATAAATTCTTCTATTTTATTATAAACATTGTCATTACTTGATATCATTAAATCTACTACTCTTTCAACCCCTAATCTTGAAACTAATTTATTTCCACCCTTTTTATCAGTTTTAGGTTTTATTATAAGAACTTTCATTCCTCTTTCCTCATAATTATATGCAACCTGCATTAAGTGGGTTGATTTTCCTGAATTCATTGCCCCGTATCTAAAATATAACTTACTCATTTATTTCTCTCCTTATAAAGAAAATTTCTATATAAAATTATAGCATTTTATAATTAGCTGAAAAAGATTTTTTCTTAAGTTTTTAATTTCTTGACTATAATATTACGCCATGCTATACTTTAGTAGTTGTATAACGATATAAACTCGAGAAAGAGGTGAATAAGATGAGAGAAGGCATACATCCAAAGTACAACCATGAAGCAGTTGTTAAGTGTGCATGTGGAAATACTTTTACAACAGGTTCAGTTAAAGATGAACTAAAAGTAGAAATATGCTCTAAATGCCACCCATTCTTCACTGGTAAGCAAAAAATCGTTGATGTCGGCGGTAGAGTTGACAAATTCAAGAAGAGATTTAATCTTAACAAGTAATCAATTATGGGGAAGACAAAGTCTTTCCCATTTTTGTTATAAATTTATATATAAAAATACTTTTAATTCTTAATGATATAATGTTAAAATAATATAGATATCGTTGGAAACTTAACAAGATTAACGAAAAGGCAGTGAAATAGATGAAGAAAGTTCTTTTATTGACTACCTCAACAGGTCAGGGTCATAATCAAGCAGCAAATTCACTATCAGAGATTTTTACTAAAGAGAATTTCAAAGTAATTAAATATGATTTTTTATATAACACGTCTCCATTTTGGAATTCATTAATTGTTAAAGGTTATGAATTCTCTGCAGCTAAAATCCCTAAGTTATTTGGAATTTTTTACAAGATAACAGATAATAAATTTACAAATAAAAGTTTAAAATTTAATTTTTGGGGAATAGAAAAAAAACTTTTAGATTACATAAATAAAGAAAAGCCTGATTTAATAATAGCAACTCATCCTTTAAGTATTAATATTATAGGAAGATTAAAAGAAAAAGGCTTAATTAATATACCATTTATATCCATAGTTACAGATTTCGTAGCTCATGGTACTTACTTATGTGATTATGTAGACGCTTATGTAGCCGGTAGTTCTATAACAAAGGAATCTTTATGCAATAGAGGAATTCCTGAAAATAAAGTATTTATTTTTGGTATTCCTATTAAAAGTGAATTTTACAAAAAATCTGATGATCTTAAATTGCCTAAAGATGATTATTTTAATATCCTTTTAATGAGTGGAAGCATGGGAATTGCAAAAATTTCTTATGTTTTAAAAGAACTTTTGAAAAATAGACACAACCTTCGTATAACTGTTATTTGTGGTAGAAACCAGCAACTAAAAGAAAATTTACTTAAACTTTATTCTAAACCCATTGATGGTAAAAAAATTCACATTATAGGATACACTAACGATGTTTGTACTATAATGGATAATTCTGATATACTTATTTCTAAACCTGGCGGATTAACTTCTACTGAGGCTATTACTAAAAATATACCTTTAATAATTCCCTTTGTTATCCCAGGTCAAGAATCTCAAAATACAGAATTCTTAACAAATGCTGGACTAGCTATTTATATAGATAATTTAAAAACCTTAAATGAGAATGTAAATAATTTAATTGAAAATCCAGATTTAATGTCAAATATGAAATTAAATCTTACCAATTTATCTAAACAATATTCATTGCAAAAAATAGTAGATTTATCTAATGAATTAATAAATAAAAAGGGATAAGCAAAAGCTTATCCTCTTTTATTTTCATCTAAATTTAACTTTTGGAAAGTTCTTATAAACTCTTCATTATTTTTCGTTTTTGAAAGAGTGTTAATTAAGTTCTCTGTTATGTTTTCAATATTTCCATCCCTATACATAACTCTTCTTATATTATAAGCAACTTCCTTTTCTTCATCTGAAAGAAGTAAATCCTCTTTTCTAGTTCCTGACTTATATATATCTATCGCTGGGAAAATTCTTCTTTCTTGAAGTTTTCTATCTAAATGAACTTCCATATTACCTGTTCCTTTGAATTCTTCAAATATCATATCATCCATTCTGCTACCAGTTTCAACTAAAGCAGTTGCTAATATGGTAAGACTTCCACCTTCTTCAATATTTCTTGCAGCTCCAAAGAATTTTTTAGGCATTATTAGGGCTCCTGGATCTAATCCACCAGATAATGTTCTTCCTGTTGGATTAATAGTTAAGTTATAAGCTCTAGCAAGTCTTGTTATTGAATCTAAAAGTATAACCACATCCTTACCATGCTCTACCATTCTTTTAGCTCTTTCTAATACCATCTGTGCAACCTTTATATGATTTTGAGGTTCTTCATCAAAGGTAGAATATATAACCTCACCGTTTATAGATCTCTTCATATCTGTAACTTCTTCCGGTCTCTCATCTATAAGAAGGACTATAAGTTTCACATCTGGATAATTTATAGAAATATTTTGAGCTATTTTTTTTAGTAAAGTTGTTTTTCCAGCTTTAGGAGGGGCAACTATTACTCCCCTTTGACCTTTACCTATTGGACATATTATATCCATAAGTCTTGATGATAAGTCTTTAGAATTGTTAGTCTCAAGTTTTAATCTCTCTTGTGGATAAATAGGAGTTAATGTTTCAAAAGCTTTTCTTTGAACAGCTTTTTCTGGATTATCTCCATTTACTTTTTCTACTCTTAATAAAGCCTTAAACTTTTCTCCTTCTTTAGGTTGACGAACTCTACCTTCTACTTCATCTCCTGTTCTTAAATTAAATCTTCTAATTTGAGAAGGAGATACATAGACATCATCATCACCAGTTAAATAATTTCTACATCTTAGAAAACCAAAATTATTGCTTTCTAATATTTCTAAAACACCCTTTGAATAATCTGACTGATTGTCAATAGAATCATTATTTATATTTTTTTTATCATTTTCTTTTACATATTCCTTATTTTCATTTCTATTAATTTCTTTATGTTCATTTTTATAATCTAAATTAATACTTTCTTTACTCTCTAAAGCTCCACTTTTAGGTGTTATTTTTTCTCTTAATATAACACCGTCCTTTTCAATGGCATTAGGAGAATGTTCTATAATTTCATCAATAAGTTCTTTTTTCTTTTTCTTAGAAATATTTTTAACCCCTAATTTTTTCGCTAATTCTCTTAACTCAACTAGGGTCTTTTTTTCATAAATTTCTGCAGTCAATACCGCACCTCCAAACATATATTGCTGAAAATTAAAAGGAAGTGTCTAAGAAATAATGATAGGATATAAACCTAAGATAATAATATGGAATGTTACTTTTAAAGCTAGCATATATATTATCCTTCATATATACTTCTTTTTCAAGTGTTTTATTCTTTTATAACAAAATTAACAGATTGTTTTTTAAGTTTAAAAAAAGAACAACCTTAGAATAATATCTAAAATTGTTCCCAAACTTACTATATTTTATACAACTATATTATTTATTTTCTAAGGAAGCCTTTATAAATTCTCTAAATAATGGATGTGGTCTATTTGGTCTTGACTTTAATTCAGGATGGAATTGAACAGCTACAAACCAAGGGTGATCTGAAACTTCAACACATTCTACTAATCTTCCATCTGGTGATGTTCCCGAAATTTTCATTCCTGCCTCTACTAAGTTGCTTCTATATTCATTATTAAATTCATATCTATGTCTATGTCTTTCATAAATTAGATTTTCTTTATAAGCATCTTTTGTAAAGGTATTTTCTTCTACTTTGCAAGGATATAATCCTAATCTCATTGTTCCACCTAAATCTTCAACATCTTGCTGCTCAAGCATTAAATCTATAACCGGATACTTAGTTTTTGAATCTATTTCCGATGAGTTAGCCCCTTTATATCCTAATACATTTCTTGCAAACTCTATAACAGCACATTGCATACCTAAGCAAATTCCAAGGAAAGGTATTTTATTTTCCCTTGCAAATCTTATTGCTTCTATTTTACCTTCTATTCCTCTATCTCCAAATCCACCTGGAACTAGTATCCCATCCACATCTTTTAATAATTCACTAGAATTATCTTTTGTTAAATCTACAGCATTTATCCACTTTATTTCAACATTAGAATCATTATATAATCCACCGTGATTTAAAGCTTCTACCACTGATATATAAGCATCATGAAGTTCTACATATTTACCTACTAAAGCAATTGTAGTTTTCTTTGTTAGATGAGTAATTCTATGAACCATATCAATCCACTCTGTATTATCTATATCCCTACAACCAAGACCTAATCTTTCACAAACTAATCTATCTAACCCTTCTTTATGTAACATTAAAGGAACTGCATATAAATGTTCTGCATCCAAATTTTGTATAACCGCTCTACTTTCTACATTACAGAATAATCCTATTTTATCTCTTAGTTCCTTAGATAATTCCTTTTCTGATCTACATACAATTATATCCGGTTGTATTCCTATACTTCTAAGCTCTTTTACTGAATGTTGAGTAGGTTTTGTTTTAAGTTCTCCTGCTTTTCCTAAATAAGGAACTAAAGTTACATGGATAAAACATACATTTTCTCTACCAACTTCATACTGTATTTGTCTTATAGCCTCTAAAAATGGTAATGATTCTATATCACCTATTGTTCCACCAATTTCTGTTATAACAACATCTATATCTTTTTCTTTTCCAACTTTATACACTCTTTCTTTTATAGCATTAGTTATATGAGGTATAACTTGTACAGTTCCGCCTAAATATTCTCCTCTTCTTTCTTTAGAAATAACTGACCAGTATACTCTTCCTGCTGTAACATTTGAATTTTGAGTTAAATTTTCATCTATAAATCTTTCATAGTGTCCTAAATCTAGGTCTGTCTCCGCCCCATCATCTGTTACAAAAACTTCACCATGCTGATACGGACTCATTGTACCTGGATCTACATTTAAATAAGGATCAAATTTTTGAATACTTACCTTTAATCCTCTGTTTTTTAATAGCCTACCTAGTGAAGCAGCTGTAATTCCTTTACCTAATGAAGAAACAACGCCACCAGTTACAAATACATATTTAGTATTTTTCATAATCTACTTCCCCTCCACTATTAACATTTTATTTAAATTTATATTGACATTCTAATTATTTAACATTATAATAATAATTACCCTTCAATATAAAATGGGTTTTTTATTGCCTTAATAACATAGAAATCATTTTAACACATCTTTTTTTCTATTTCTAGTACTTTTTTAAGATTTTTTATAAAATTTTTTCGACTACGTTTTCAATTTCAAAATATTTTTCTCTAAAGTCTCTATTTATAAAAAATTTTTCTTCTGCCTTTTTCATATTATAACTTATACTTCTCCAACTATATTCATTCATTATTTTTGTAAGTATTTCTTTATTAGCACAATTGTAATTCTTAAATATTAAGAGTATCAAAAATTTATTTTCACGATTTACTAAAATAGTATCTATTTTTTCACTTTTTATCCCATAATAATTACATAATATATTTAATATCCTTATATACTTTACCAATTTAACACTCCTTGATAATAATTATTATCTAAAGTATTGTCCAATACTTTACTTTTTATCCCATTTATAAAAAAATATCTACCAAACTTAGAGTTTAGTAGATATAAAAAAAATATTAATTTATATTTTATTTCTAATTATCTATATTTTGAGCTTTTATATTAATCTTAAGTTCAGTATATTGAGGTTCTTGTCCTGCTACGCTTAAATTATATCTTATAGCTACATCTCCACCTTCTTTATCAACATTCACTTGAAGATCTTTTGTATTAATTTTAAGTTCTAACATTCCATAAGGTGTGTTATAAAGACTTACAGAACTACTATCTCTTTCAAAACTCATTTCTGTAGAAGTAGTACCTTCTCTTTGAAGCTTTACAAAATCTTTACATATTAATAATTTTGTTTTAGTTCCTTCCATGCCAGATATTTCTGTTTCATCATAGCAAGCTTCAAAGCCTTCCTCTGTTATATGAAACTCTCCTGGAGTAACAACTTCTATTGAATCTTGTGAATCATCATTTTGACAACTACTTATAGATATTAATGCTTTCTTTTTCATAAAACTTCTCTCCCATTAATCAACCTTTATCATTAACTTAACTAATTCTTCGTCCTTAGCAGGTTGTACAATTATGGTTTTATCAAATCCACTTTCTTTTCTACCATATTTTATCTCTACCTGTTCTTCATCTTTACCTTTACTATATCTTGCTGAAATTTTTGCAGCAAGTTCTATATCTGATTCTTTAGGCTCTCCCCTTAATATAACCATTGCACCCATATATTTATTAGGGAAAAATACTAAATCATCTTCTTTTAATAATTTTTTTATTTCAGAAGCTTCCACTTCCGTTCTTGCAACTATTATTTTACAATTATCATTCTCTCTTATATGTCTACCATATTTTAATATTTCTAAATCATCTTCTTCTATTTCTTCTACTTTATTCACTAAATCCTTTAGCCTTGCAGCATAATTAGGTTCTGTAAGTTTACATCCACCTGCTGGTGATGGATAATCCTTTATTCCCCATTTTTTAGCTAAATCCATTTGTTCAGTTCTTGATCTACCAGATATTCCTAGTAACCTTTCTCTATCCACTATTCCATCTAACTCCATTTGTGTTGGTTCTAATACCTTTGCACAAAGAGGTCTTAATATCTTATCACTAAATCCTGATTCTTTCTTAACTTCTTCTAAGGCTCTTTTGTTTTGAGACATTGGTCTTTGATTTAAAATTTCTCCAGTTATTATAAAATCAGCATTAAACTTCTTTAATAATTCTCCTGTATATTTCATCATCATAGCATGACAATCTATACAAGGATTCATATTCTTTCCATATCCGTGCTTTGGATTTCTTACCATACCAAAATGTTCTTCTGAAAAATCTACTACCTCTAAAGGTACATCTATTTGAGCGCACATTCTTTTTGCATTTTCTTCATTAAAAAAATATGATTTAAAACATATTGCTATTACTTCTATTCCTTGATCTTTAACAAGCTTTGCTGCTAATATACTATCTAATCCACCTGATACCATGGCTAATGCTCTAGTCATACTATTTCCTCCTAAAATTAGTTATTAAAATAATTATTTTTGCATACAATAACAAAAAGGATATTGTCTATTTAGACATTATCCTTATGGACTAATTAATATTATAACTTTTTGAACCTATCAATACAAGAAAGTATTTTTACCTATAAAGGATTATTTATTATTTTCAATAAGTCCTGATAGTACTTCTCCTATTTTAAATTTAATTTTAATTTTTCCTTTCTTATTTTCTTTATTATCAATCTTCTTTAACTTACCATCGTCTTTTTCTTTTAAATTATTTATTTTAGAATATTCATTTTCAGATAAAACTTTCTTCATAGTTTTTTCTGTTTCATCTATAGCTACTTGTCCATTAGTTACATCTACAAAACATAACGGTGGAAACATAACACACCACCAATTTTGCCCTTGTCCACTTCCTATTATCACTCTATAAGCTTCATATTCTCCTTGTGGTAAAGTTATGTTACCATAATTTTTTACCGGGAAATTTGCCATACCTAAACTACTTTCTACTTTATAGTCATAACCATTATCTTTTATACATTTTTTTGCAATATCCTTTATTTTTTCATCTTCACTTAATAATAAGTTTCTGGATTCAGCTAAAGATTTAGAATTTTTTAATTTAGGTGATATATATTTTATGATTTCATCTCTAACTTTAAGCTTTAAATCTTGGTCTTTATCACTATCACTATTAGCTATTACATGAAATCTTATTAACTTTTCTTTTAATTCTTCTGAAGTAATTATTGACTCTTCTTCTATAAAATTATTTTTAAAATTCTTCAATGGATTAATTATTATAAACAATAATAATATTATTAAACCTATAAATAAAATATACTTTTTTTTCAAAACTAAAACCCCCTTGATATTTTAATTATTAACAAGAAGGTCTTAGTATATTCATATATATTAAAATTTTTAAATAGTTCTAGTTATAAAAACATCTTTATATTTTTTTTTCATATTATCATAACATCTTTGAGCCTTTACCATATCTTCAAAGAAAGCAAAGACAGTAGGCCCACTACCACTCATCATAACCCCTACTGATCCGTTAATCCACATATTTTTTTTGATTCCTCTTATAGTAGGATAATTTCTTAATGTTACATTCTCCAAAATATTTTTCATATTTTCACAGACACCTTTTAAATCATCTTTATCTATATAGTCTATTATTTTTTCAACTTCTACATGCTTGAATACCTTATTTAAATCCAAATCACCATAAACTTCTTTAGTAGAGACCCCAAAAGGAGGTTTTACTAAGACCACTATATTGTCTTTAAAAGATTTCAATGGAGTTATAACTTCTCCTATACCTTCACATAAAGCTGTCCCACCTTTAATACAATAAGGTACATCCGCGCCTATCTTTACTCCTAATTCCATAAGTTTATGTTCATCTATATTCATATCAAATATTTTATTCATCCCTTTTAAAACTGCTGCTGCATCTGTACTGCCACCTGCTAGTCCTGCTGACATAGGTATATTTTTTTCTATATTTATAAAAACACCTTTATTTATATTATATGTTTCTTTAAAAAGCTTGGCTGCTTTATATGCTAAATTTCTTTCATCTGTTGGGACATACGGTTTATTGCATTTTATTATTATTTTATCTTCTCTTATAGGCTTTATGTCTAAAGAATCATAAAGATCTATTGTTTGCATTATCATTTTTAAAAGATGATAGCCATCTTCTTTTCTTTTTCCAATTACGTCTAAAGCTATATTAATTTTTCCATAAGCCTTTATCCTCATTTTATTCTACCTCTCTTTAGCATCTTCTTTGCTATATAATTATATTATGTATTTTTGCTAATTTCAAAACAATACTTTTACTTAATTATAAATACAAAAATATAAAATAAAAACTCTTTTTTATAATATATAACTTTTATAAAAAGAGTTTTTATTTTATGAGAATAAAGGTTACATTAATCACTTATAAACTTTCAATATTTTTATCTTTTATTAAATTTAAAGCCTCTAAATTCTTTAGATATTTTGATAAAGGTTTAAAATCTTCAAAGAATACTATTATAGTATCTCCTTCACTAGCTTTTTTTATTGCATAATCTAAAGCTTCTAATTCATCTAATATTATCTTATATTTACTCTTACTTATTTTTTTACAAAGTCCTAATTCTAATAATCTAGCTACTTCTCCACACTTTCGGCCTCTTTTTTCTCTATCTTCTTTTATATATACATAATCAAAATAATCCCCACTTAATGTTCCTATGCTTTTTATAAAATTATCTTTTCTATCTCCTGGGACTCCTATTACCCCAATTAAATTATTATGATTTAATTTTTTAACTCCATCTAATACCGCTCTATATCCTTCATAGTTATGACCATAATCCAATATTATATTTATTCCATTAATATAGTATTGATTAAACCTTCCCGGATTATCTTTCTCATCACAGGTAAACTCCTTAAGTCCTTTAGCTATTAAACAATAATCTACATTTAAAGCTACTAATGCTGCACAAGCTGCCATAGCATTATATAAATTATAAGTAAGCGCTCCTTTTAAACTTATTTTCACATCATTTATATTACATATCTTGTATATCTTTTTATTATTTTCAACATATATTGCCTCTCCATCTATATATACACCTGGATTTCCACTTTCTATATTTTCTCTTAAGAATTTATTGTTTTTATTTTGTGAAAAGAAAATTTTTTTTGATTTTACTCTATCTAATATACTTAAACTATAAGGATCATCTCCATTTATAACAGCATACCCATCTTTCTTTACCGCTTCTAATACTAAAGATTTTACGAAAGCTAAATCCTCTATATTTTCAATTTCATCTATTCCTAAGTGATCTTCTGTTATATTAGTTATTATCCCAACATCTGCCAAATCATAAGCTAATCCTTTTTTTATCATGCCACCTCTTGCAGTCTCTAAAACTGCAATATCTACATCTTTATTTAAAAGAATTGTTTTTGCACTATCTGCTCCAGTATCATCACCATAATCTATATATTTATTATCTATAGAAATTCCTGAGGTACTTGTCATTCCCACTTTATATCCTTTTTTAGATAATACAAAATTTATAAGCCTTGTAGTTGTAGTTTTTCCATTTGTACCAGTAACAGATATTACAGGTATATTATATGGATTATTATCATACATCATATCAACAATAGATAAAGCTACATCTCTTTTTTCACCCTTACTAGGATACTGATGCATTCTAATTCCTGGTGCCGCATTTACCTCTACAATTATTCCATTTTCTTTTAATGATTTTGAAATATCATTTGTAGATATATCTATTCCACATATATCTAGACCTATAGTTTTTGCAGCTCTAATACATATTTCTTTATTTTCATCACTTATTACATCTGTATAATCTTCTGCAATACCTCCAGTAGATAAATTAGCATTATATCTTAATTTAATTTTTTCACCTTTCAAAGGTACACTAAATATATTTAGCTCTTGCTGTTCTAATATTTTTAGTAGCTCCTCATCTATCTTTACTTTAGTTAAGGGCTTTTCATGATTTTCTCCTCTTTTATCATCTGAATTAAGCTCTTTAATAAGTTCTTTAATAGTTTTTTCACCATCTCCTATTATAAATGGAGGTATTCTTTTTGAAACTGCTACAACTTCATAATTAACTACTAAAACCCTATAGTCTTCCCCAATAAAATATTTTTCTATCATTATATCCTTATATTCTTTTAAAGCCTTATTATAGGCTTTTAAAAGTTCTTTTTGATTTTTTATATTTAATATTACCCCTTTGCCTTTACTTCCAAATTGAGGCTTTAATACTACCGGATATCCTATTTTTTCTGCTATATTTAAAAGATTAATGCTACTATACACCTTTCCACCTTCTGCAACAGGTATACATTGACACTTAAGTAATGATTTTGTAAGCACCTTATCACAAGCTATATCTGCCCCTATGCACTTTGTTTCATAACCTATAGTAGCTCCAAAAACTCTTCCCATCTTTCCATATCCAATTTGATACATACCACTATCGCCTAATTTTAAAACTGGAAGATTTCTTTTCTTAGCTGCTTCACAAATAGCTCTAGTACTAGGTCCTAGTATTTCTTCATTTTTTATTTTCTTTAATATACTAATTCTATCTTCTATATTTATTGGTATATTAGATATTAAACTATTTATAATATCTATAGCTAAATTAGCACAAGCAATACCTAATCTTTCATATTCATATTGGAATATTATATAGTAAATATCACCTTGAATCTCCCTAGCTTTTCCATAAACCACATCTATATCTAAAGAATTTTGTAATCCAATTATTATATGCTCACATACATGTGCTAAATAGGTACCTTCATTTAATCTTTTTACAAATCCACCTTCTTCATCTATTCCACATCTATGTTTTTTAAGCTCTGGTACTATTTTCAAAATATTATAATTAAAATTAGGAATATCCTTTGTTGGTATATCAGAGTATCCTTCTAAATCTATATCTATTCTTATAACTTTTTTGTGAGAATAAATGTTTCTACCTTCAAAGATTTTCTCATTTAATAACCTCATTTATAATCTTTCCTCCTTAAAAGGTCTCTTTTTTAGCAAATCAAATTTATCTCCATTTGTTAATACATGAAGTTTTACATTATGTATACTTAATATGTTTTCTTGATATTGCTCAGAAACATTAGTATAGTTTATACAAGTACCATCTAATATATAAACAGCTCCATTTCCTATAACTTGAACAAACCCCTGTTTATTAACAACTATTGCAGTATCTTCATCTATTCCAATTCCTAATACCTGAGGATTTTGAGCTATACCTGCAAGTAATCTTCCTATTCTTCCTCTTTGAGAAAAATGTTGGTCTATAATAACATTTTTTATCATACCTAGACCAGGTGCCATCTTTAAGGTGCACTTCCTAGGAGATTCATCATCTGGCCCATTTACTATCATAGTATCGCTCATGACAGATGCACCTGCTGATGTTCCAACAAAGTAACATCCCTTTTCACAAACATTAATTATTTCTTCTCCTAAAGGAGTTCCACCTAAAATACTTGTTATCCTTAATTGATCGCCTCCGGTAAAAAATATTATTGAAGCTTCTTTTACCATTTTTATATTTTCTTCTAAGGATCCCTCATCTCTATTTAAAACATCTAATATTTTTATATTCTTTACCCCTAGTTCTGAAAAGATCTTTCTATAACTTTCTCCTACTTCTTTAGGTAATTCAGTAGCTATTGTAGCAATTAAAAAAAGTCCCTTTTCTTTATTAAACTTAGAGCATATAAATTTTAAAATTTCTTTATCTTTTTCTTTATCTTCTGCACCACCTATTATTATTAAATTTCCCTCTGCTTTAGTTTCCAAAATTAATCACCTCTAATCATGCATTTTCTATTTTATCCATAAATGATATTATTATTCACAAACTTTTCCACAGGAATATAATTTAAAATAAAAAAAGCTTAATCCTAAGAAAAAAATATATTTTCTTTCTATAAGATTAAGCTTTATATTTATAATTTTATATTTTTTTGCCTTACAATATAGCTCTACCTGGTATTATTAATTTTTCCCCAGCCTCTATAACATCAGGGTTATCTATATTATTTATATTAACTAAATCTTCTACCGTCGTATTATATTTCTTAGCTAAATTCCATAAAGTATCTCCTTTTTGTACTATATATATAGTTAAAGATGCATTTTTAGTAGGAGATTCTCCCTCCTTTTCCTCTACAAAGGTAACACAAGATTTTTTAGCCATATCAAATATTCTAGCCTTTGCCGCAATAATTGCTTTAATTGCAATTGTATTAGCCTCTATATTGGCTTCCATTGTCTCAATCCAAGCCTTTAAAGTATACTTCATACCTATATTAGCTTCTTTAATATCAATAGTATTACTAAAAGGTATTTCTCCCTCAACTGTACCTATACCTTTTTCTTCATCTGTTGTTTTATAAATAACATTAACCCTAACCATGCCATTAAGGATAACTTTTCCTCTTTCTATTTTCTTATCTAGTGATAATAAGTTGCCACTTACACTAACTATTTGAACTATAGATCCTTCTTCTGGAGGAATAGAAAGATTATCTTTTGCAATACTTTCACTATTACCCTCACCAATCAAAAGACTTATATTTTTGCTATCCTTTTTTAATTCTAATAATCTTGTTGGAGAATAAGCATCTTCTATAAGTTCTATATGTTCTTTAGAAATTACCTTTAAGTCTCCTTCTATAACGGACTCTATATCTATTATTCTATCTTCTCCTAAGTCATCCTTATCTAAAGCATAATTAACTTCATTTTCCCTAAAATTTATTATAGGAATAACATCTAGCTCCGGAGATAACAATTCTTCTTCTTGTGTTAAATATATATCCTCCTCTAAAGACAATATATCTCTTGAATCTGAAGCCCTATATACTATTTCTATTTTACAATAACAAGATATGTTTACTTTTCCATCTATAATCTTAACTTCTTTATTATGAGGTGTCATCATGCATTTAAGGATACTTCCAATTTGAGGTTTATCCATAGGAACTTGCATTTTGCATTTTCCAGACATCTCAATATTTTTTTTATAAATAACTTTATCAAAAACCTCTGTCTTTTTTCTCATCTCAATATCAGCAGAGCCTTCTATTTCCTTTACATATTCAAATTCTTCTGCCTTATAAATATCACATTTAATACTTGGAATAATCTCTATACCTATCTTTCTTTCATTTATTATATTTGAATTAATATGTTCAATTTCACATTCAGCATCGCATATCATTCTATGTTCTGCCCCAACTAAGTCAATATAGTTAGTAAATTTATCATTCCACCCTACACAATGAACTCCTAATCCTTCCTCTTCTCTTGCTAAATAAATTATATTATAGTCAACTTTTCCCTCTACTAAAATTCTATCTTGTTGAACCTCTTTATGAGTCGGTATAACTTTTCCTTGAACATTTAAGATTTCTACTACATCTGGATGAGTATCTGGAATTAAATATTCCCCTCTTATAACAGGATTATTTTCAATTTGTTCAAACAATTGTTCATATTCAATGGTTTCTTTTAACACATCTATATCTGCCAAGCCTATCCCTCCTATACATATATCTACTAATATTTATATAGGACAATTACTAAAAATATGATTACATATTTAAAATATTAATTTTTAAAACTAATCATTGTCGAAAATACTCATTTATTTTTTTATATTATTAAAATTAAATATCTTTTTTTGAAAAAAACTGTTGACACTTATTAAAATTTGTCGTATTATAATATTGGTTATTGACCATATAACCTCTCATAAATTCTCAATACCCTTTTATACCATAGTTGAAAGATGGAAACCCACCATCTTTCTTTTTTTATATAAAAATATAAAAAGAATGGATATTTTAAATATCCATTCTTTTTATTTATCCGATAAAATCTAATTGTACAGTTTTTGTTAATACATCTGAATAACTATATGTCACAGTCCTTTGGGTGTCAGTTTCTAGTCTAACAACAAAAATACTTGGGTAAACACTCTCTAATACTCCATTGTTAACTAGCACCTTTCTTCTACCACCATTAGCTTTAAGAGTAACCTTTTGTCCTAAATGGCTTTCTATGTCTCTCTTTATGGTGGTTAAAGTTTTCATTTTCTCCATTTGAAACACCCTCTTTCCAATTATAATTATATAATCAATTGTCGGTTTTGTCAAATAACTTATTATTTTATCACTTCTAACTATATTTTGTCAATGTTAAGTTTGTATTAATTTTTTGTTAACATAATACTTCTATTTTATTTTTCTCAATAAAAATATATTTATGCATATAAAATTTATCTTTTTATTTATTATTTATAATATAAATTTATCTTTTTATAAATTTATATTATAAATCTTTCTTTAATATTTAAATTAACTTATTTTAATTTCTAAAAAATAAGTTAAAAAGGTATAAAATTTAGAAAAAATGTCTAAATTTTATACCTTTTTAACTTAACTTTTGTAAACTTATCAGAAATCTTATAAATACATTATTTTAAGTTACATAAGGCGATTTAGGATACCCTTCTCTATATTTTCCTCTAGTTTGAAGTCCTCCTATTCCCTTTATTCCAGTTATAGTGTTTTCTATAACCTCAGTTATAGAAACTAACTTATCTATTGTTGTATAAGCTACCTTCTCACAAACAAAAACAGGATCTAAACAATGTATTAATACTCTATTAGGAGAACTTGCATAATTTGCTCCTGCATCTAATATGCTCTCATAACAGGACTGACATGCCCCTGCAAATATTACAAGCTCATCATAACTTGAATTATAATTTCTTAAATTTTTAACTGCTTCTATAAAATATTTAGAATTTCTATAATTATTTAAATTTAAATAATCTCTAGCATTTTTTAAAAGACCATCATGACCTGTTAAAACTACTATATCAGGTTTTATTTCCTTTACTAAATCTACTATCTTATTAGGCTGTTCCTTTTCTACAACAGCCTTACCAACTGCATTAAGATTCATTTGTTTATAAGTTTTTATACATGCATCTAAATATTGTGCATCTCCATCTACATGAAGAATTTTTCCGGGTCTTCCAAATGTCAATTCCTTATCTGCAATTATTTTTTGTCCTTTGGTGTATTTTAATCTTCCCACTTCTCTACTTATCATTACTTTTTTTATTGCCTCATTAACCCTTGCATTAAATATCTTATCCTTAGCACCATTAAATCCTTCATCTACTTCTTCTAAATCATCTACTGTTGAATCTGCTATTATTCTTATATTTATACCTTTCAAAACATAATATACATTATCTTCTTCTTCTCTAATATCAATTATTCTAAAAGTTATATCTTTATCATAAGATTTTCTAACAACTAAGTCTCCAACTTTCATCTTATCCCTCTTAAAATTAAGTAATTCAATATATTATATGTTTTTTTTTCTAAAAAGTTAAAGATATATATATAATTATAAATATATACTAATAACAAATTATAGTTAAAAAAAATAGGTATTTTAAAGAATCCTTTAAAATACCTATATTCTATACTTTTAAGTAAAATTTAAAATGAATTATTATTTTGAGAAATATCTATTTAATAATCCTTTAAATGCCATTCCATGTCTAGCTTCATCTTTACACATTTCATGAACTGTATCATGGATTGCATCTAAATTTAATTGTTTTGCAAGTGTTGCTAATTCTTTTTTACCATTACATGCACCATATTCTGCATCTACTCTCTTTTGTAGATTAATTTTAGTATCAGCATCTACAACTTCTCCTAACATTTCAGCAAATTTAGCTGCATGTTCTGCTTCTTCAAAAGCTATTCTCTTATAAGCTTCAGCTACTTCTGGGTATCCTTCTCTATCAGCTTGTCTTGACATTGCAAGATACATTCCAACTTCTGTACATTCTCCCATAAAGTTAGCTCTTAAGCCTTCTATTACTCTTTCATCTATATCTTTTGCAACTCCGATTCTATGTTCATCAGCCCATACTAAATCAGATGATTGCTCTATAAACTTTTCGCTACCTACTCCACAAACTGGACACTTTTCTGGAGCTTTTTCTCCTTCATAAACATAACCACATACTGAACAAACAAATTTTTTCATAATTAAGCCCTCCTCAAATTTCTGCTTTTAAATTTATCTTTCTTTGAATAAATGTTTATTTTACTTTATGTAATATTTTTAAGGGACTTTATTACTTGTCCCTCATTACATATATTATTATATAATAATTATTATTTGTTATCAAGTATTTTTTTAAAAAAATTAAAAAAAATTAAGGAGTTCTCAAAATCCATAAAAATTTTGAGTAAACTCCTTATTAAAAATTTCTATTTTTCCACATATTTTTTATTAAACTCATCTATAAATGCTAAATAATTATCTTTTTCCTCTATAATCCCCTCTAACTTCTTAACAAAAGTTCCTTGAGCCCAATTTACTTCATTATAATAATATCTATTAGCTAACCTCCAGTATCTTTGCGGAAATAATAAATATGCAAAAATTATCTTATATTCATCATCTCTTAGTTTAGATACATTATTGTAAGAATCTATAATAGCCTTAGCATATTCTAAATTCCAATCCACTCTTTTTAAAACCTTAATCATAAAATTAGAAATATCATAAGATCTTATTTCCCTTTTGCAATAATCAAAATCTATAACATAAACATCTTCATCACTTAAAATTATGTTATGATATGTGAAATCATGATGACAGAAACTCTTATCATTTTCTGTTATATCACATACTTCTAAATATGATGAACTATTTAGTGTTTCTAAAGCTTTTTTACCTAATCCTTTATAAAAATCAACAGATTTTATATAAGCTAAATCGAAATCACTTTTATTAGATTTTTTTCTAATCATATCTCGCATTTTATCTAAAGCCTTTATTCTTTTCTCCATAAGATGAGGCCATCTTCCTAAATCGCTTTTAAGCTTACTATTTTCTGGAGGATTATATCCCTTTGAAGCTTCATGTAATTTAGCCAAAACCTCTGACGCTATTTTAACTTCCTCTATGTTATGAAAATCACATTCTCTTCCATCTATCCATTTAGATAAAGTATATAAATCTTCATTAACTATTGCATAAGGTTCACCATCAGTATTTAATTCAAATCTATCTAAATTCTTAAATCCATTATTTATCAAATGTTCTTTAGCGCCATAAACAAAAAGTAATTTTTGAGCTCCATAATTTAGTCTCTTCAAACACTTTTCTCCATTATTACACTTTATCCAATATACTCCCTTATTAGGTTTTATTGATTCAATCTTTATATTAAATTGTCTTTCTATTTCAAATTCTCTCATCATAGAAATCACCTCCTATATATTTATATGTACAAGCCACTTAAAATATTAACAATTTTTACCTATTGTAAATATAATAAAATATACTTATTTTGAAAGGATTTTATTATGAATATTGCAATTGATGGAAGAGCTGCTGAATTATATAGAGGAACCGGCATAGGCACATATACTTATCAACTATTAAACAATTTAAACCAATTAGATTTTTTAAATGATTATATGATTTTTACCCCTAAAACTTCCTCATTAAATATTAACTTTAAAAAAAATTTCTCTTTATCAAAAGCTAATGAAAATCCCTCATCTAATTTTTGGGAAAAAATAAAGGTTCCAAATATACTTAATAATAATAATGTTGAACTATATCATGTTCCTCAAAACGGTGTAGGACTATCTGAAAATATAGACTGTTTATCAGCTATAACTCTTCATGATATAATCCCTCTTAGAATGCCTGAAACTTGCAGTAATAGGTATTTAAAAATATTTAATGAGGAAATGCCAAAAATAATTGAAAAATGTGATGGAATAATTACAGTTTCACAATTTTCAAAAAATGATATATCAAAAGAATTTAACTTTCCAGAAAATAAAATTTTCGTAACACCCCTAGCGCCTGAAGATATATATAAACCATTAAACAAACAAGATTGTCGTAAAACTTTAAAATCCAAATACGGCATATCCAATGATTTTATACTATATGTTGGTGGATTTAGTCCTAGAAAAAATATATTAGGCTTAATTGAATCCTTTTCACTTTTATTAAAAAAACATAAAAATCATAACCTAAATTTAATTATTTTAGGTTCTCATGGAATCTCATATGAAATATACAAAAAAAGAACAGAAGAATTAAAGGTTTCTGATAAAGTTCTTTTTCCCGGTTTCATTCCTCTTTCAGATATGCCTATATTTTATAACGCCGCAAAAATATTTGTTTATCCTTCATTTTATGAAGGATTTGGTTTACCGCCTTTAGAGGCTATGGCTTGTGGCACCCCCGTTATAACCTCCTCTTTAACTTCTATTCCAGAAGTTGTTGGTGATTGTGCTGTAACAATAGATCCAAATAATATATATGAATTAAAAAATAATATAGAAAGACTTTTAGAAGATAAAAACTTATATAAAGATTTAGTTTTTAAAAGCATTCAACACTCTTCATATTTTAATTGGAAAAATACTGCCTGTTATACAATTGATGCTTATAATTCAATTATTAATTCTTAATAAAAAAAGGTATAAGATTAAATCTTATACCTTTTATTATAGCCCTTCTTATTATATATTTACAATTTTGTATATTATATATATTCATAGAAAAATCTGTCTAAGAATTCTTTTCTACTTTCTTTATGCTGTACTTTATTAAAAAATCTCCAATAATAAACTTCTTCCTCCCAATTTTTTTCTTTTAAATAATAATTTTTTGCTGCCATATAAAAATCTTTTGGATATCTCATAAGTAAATATAATAATTTATATTCTTCTTTATTTAACTTATTAATACTTTCATAGCTACTTAATATATTATAAAATTTTTCATAATCATAATCATAGTTTTTTATACTTTTTATTATCATATTGCTAAGATCTTTAACTCTAAAATCAACTTTACAATAATCAAAATCTATAAAATATACTTCATCTTGTCTAATTAAAATATTATGATGAGCTAAGTCATTATGGCAAAGAACTATTTTCTTATTATCATTTACTATTTTATTTATATCTATAATTTTTAAATAATCAATACAATAGTTTATCTCATCTATATAATAATCAACATTTTCATAAAAAAGATTATCAAATTCATTTTTATAGCTATATCTACTAACTTGCTTTTTAAAATCATTTAAATCTTTTAATGATTCTTTTAAATTAACTTCTAAATTATAGATATCTATATAATCCTTAAAATCTTCATTTCCCTTTATCATATCAAAGAATCCTATAGAACTATTATGAAGATTAGCTAGAGCCTTTGATGAAGCCTCTATATCAACGGGATTTGAAGTAGTACATTCTCTTCCCTCTATTAAATCAATAAGTATATATCTACTACCATTTCTACAAACAAAGTTTTCATCATTTATATTTTTATTTATTTTCATTATGTTTTTATAACTTTTTTCTATAAAATCTAAAGCACAACAAATAAAATTTAATCTTTTACTTCCATAATTAAGTTTTTTCAATATTTTTTTTCCTTTATTAGTTTGAAGTACATAAACACTTCTCACTGGAACTAAATCCTTAACTTCTATATTAAATTCCTTAAATAAATCTGTATTTAGATCATATTCACAAAGATATCTCTTATCTCCATATTTAACCCTTAACAATATATCTCCTCCTTATATTAAACACCTGAAATATTATCTTTCTTTAAGGAAGCCTTAATCTTTTTTATACTTTCATCTTCAGTCCATTTTTTTCTACCCTGTCTTATTTTTTCAAATACTTTCATAGATTCTGAAGGATATACAGTCATTGCTTTAATATAATTTTTACTAATACTATTTAAATTTTCTTTTATTATATAATCATTTATTAAATTATCTAAATTATAATTTATTTTCTTTTTCTTTAATTTATTTATAAGTAAAATTAAGTCTTCCTCTAAACTATTAAAAGAAATTGATTCTATATCCCTTATATATATTTTATTGTTTATCTTATATATGTTATCTAAACTACAATTCCCTAAAATCAGTTCATTTCTTCTCATAGCCCTTTTTATTATTTCTATATAATCAGAATAATTAATAGATTTTATAGCTCCTTCAGCAACTTCTATAACTTTAGGAAATATCTCTAAGTACATTTCTTCTATTCTATTTAAATCCTTTTTATATAATATATTTTTATGTTCTCTTTTTATTCTTCTTATCATTACATTACACCACTCATAATACTTACCTATTGTACTTCCTATACTTAAAGATAATATCTCATCTTCTTCTCTTAACCTTTTATGAAAATCATTTAATATATCTAAATAATCTTCTATATTACAATCCTTTATTAAGTTCCCTCTTACCCCATTATTTTTGATTAAATAAATATCTTTTTTTCTAAAAAAATTTTCAATTATCACATCATTTCACCACCTTAAAATGCTTAAATTCTTCCACAAATTCTTGTCTATATTCAATATCTTCTTTATATTTAATAAGTCTTCTCATAAAATTTTCTTCTTCCCATGGTTGCCTCTCCCAATAATATTGAAGACCTACTTGCCAAAATCCTTGAGAAAATTCCATAAATGCAGACATTAAAGGTATTTCTTCATTAGTAAGCCATCCTGCTTTTAAGTATCCTTCTATTATTAAATTTGCTTTTTTTAAATCCCATTTTCCATCCTTCATAGCTCTTATCATTAAAGAACTTAAATCATGTATATGAGTGTCTAAAATACAATAATCAAAATCAATAATATTTATTTCATCATTTTTATCCACCAAAACATTATGATAAGCATAATCATGATGACAAAAGTTCAGTTTAGTAACTTCTTTATTCATAACTTCATAATAATTATTATTTTTTAAATTTTCTAAAGTTTTATTTATTGAATTTATCTCTCTTGGAATCATAGATAAAAATAATTTATCAAAATCAGACTTGAAAATCTTTTGATGAGCTCTTTTCTCAAAATCTAAAATTTCCTCTCCTCTAACCCTAAAAGTATTAATCCAAGTAAACCATCCAATTCTAGGATTCATATCTTTATTTATTATAAAATTACTACTAAATTTATGAAACTCGCCAAGTTTTTTAGCTGCCCTATATAAATCTATAGGATTATCGTAATTACTTTCTCTTGAATCTATCCAAGGCATTAGATAAGCAAATTTATCATTTATTCTTATAAAATATTCTTCATTAATTGTTTTCATTATTTTAGGTATTTTTTGAAATCCTCTTTTTTGAAGATGTAAAATAGCAGATAAAATAAAATAAAAATGAGGATAATTGTATTTAATAACTTTCAAACAATATTCCTCACCTTTATCATCTCTTAATTTATATATATTTTTCATAGGTTTACTGTCTAAGATTCGTATATTGTAATTATTTTCCACTAGATAAAGTACGTCTTCCACTATCTACCCTCCATCTATTTATTCATTTTATTATATGTTGAATAATGTATTACTGTTACATTCACAATTTCATATAGATTTTAATATTAATAATATATATATAATTTTTTAGGAGTGAATTTTTAATGAAAGTAGCCTTAGATGGAAGAGGCATTAATTGGTATAGAGGTACCGGTATAGGAACTTATACTTTTAACGTATTTAAAAGAATTATAGATAAGGATACAAAGAATTTCTATAATATTTTTTGGTCTGGAGAAAATTATAATAAATTTAAAAGAGATAATACTTCTATATACCTAGCTTCAAATAGACATCAACGTTTTTTTGAAAATAATTATATACCTAGTTTTATAAAAGAAAATAATATAGATTTATATCATATTCCTCAAAACGGTATAGGATTATCTAATAATATAGATTGTAAAAAGATTGTTACTATTCATGATTTAATTCCTTATATTCTTCCAGAAACAGTAGGAAAAGGATATTTAAAAAAGTTCTTAGATTTTATGCCTAAAATTATTGAAAATTCTTCAGCTATAATAACTGTATCAGAGTATTCAAAAAAAGATATAATAAAGTTTTTTCCTAATTTCCCTAAGGATAAAATATTCGTTACACCTCTAGCAGCTGATAAAAAATTTATTCCTTTAGATAAGGATATCTGTAGATTAGATATACAAAAAAAATATAACTTCTCAACACCTTATTTGCTATACATAGGAGGTTTTAGTGCTAGAAAAAATGTTTGTGGTTTAATAAAAGGATTTAAAAATTCTTTAAAATCTCTTAATAAAAAAATCTCTTTAGTTATAGCGGGTTCACTAAAAGATGATGCTAAATCTATAATAGATTTAATAAACAGTTTAGATTTAAAAGACAAAGTTATACTTACAGGATTTATCGAAGATGAATACTTACCTATACTTTATAACGGTTCAGAAGGTTTTATATATCCCTCTTATTATGAAGGATTTGGATTACCACCCTTAGAAGCTATGAGCTGTAAAATACCAGTAATAACATCTAACGTTACATCTATCCCAGAAGTGGTTAAAGATTGTGGAATTTTAATAGATCCTTCTAAAGAGGATTCATTAAGTGAAGCTATAGAAACTATTATAAATAATGAAGATTTTAGAAACTTTATCGCTGAAAAAGGATATAAAAGAAGTAAAGATTTTTCTTGGGATAAAACTGCTGAAAATACATTGTCAGTTTATAAAAATATATTAAAATAAAAAAATATAAATATATTAAAAGGAGAGGTATTTTCAAAGTTATTTTAAATTAATTTTGAAAATACCTCTCATTAAATAATATAATATTTTTCTTAAGTAGATTCTTTATTTATTTCTTCCTCTAATAAAGTAATAAGAGTTTTATAATTTTCATCTTTATTGGTTAGATTCTCCTGAAAGTTTTGCTTTTTATTTATACTTGATGTAATATTAGCAAAACTTTGCCAAAGCTTTCTATACCCTAAAAGTTCTTCTCTATTTTCAATTATTGAATGTTTATAACATTGAGTATTTGCTGGAAAAATACCATACTTAAACATACTCTCAAGTAATACCACTTTATTATTTGTACAGAATTTAAAAAATTCTTTTAATGGCTCATTATTTTTTTTATTATTAATTGAAACAAAATTTACACCTTCTAAATTTACAAATCTATTACCACCAGGCTCAAAAGCTGGTAAAGTCATATAATCCCAATTAACACCTGAGTACTGATCTTTTATTTTTATATAAAATTCTGGAGAACTTATTATAGTTGCGGTATTATTTATATCTTCTTTATTAGTTACTAACTTTTCATCACCTAATGTTTTTATTAATTCTGTTATTTTCCTTACTTTTTCTTTCTTTTCTTCATTAGCTTCTTGTCCTATATTAATTTGATACATTAATGTTGATATAAAATCTCTCTTTTTATCTTCAGGAACATAAAGCATATTGGATTCTCCCTTTGATTTTTCTAATATCTCCTTTCCCTTATTTAAATAGTCATTCCAAGTTACTATATCTTGAGGGTCTATACCATATTTATTAAAAATATCTTTGTTATAGTAAACAATTATAGGATTTGTATCTAATGGATATCCATAATACCCATCATCAAATTTACATTCACTTTTTCTCCATCCATAAATACTATTATCATCACCATTATAAAGTTCAGATAAATTAGAAAAAACCTCTTTATTTTTTTCTCTTAAATTTAAAATTTCATATCCTTTTAAAGTTAATCCATCGTAATTCACTTGCCCATTATTTATATTATTTGTTATTTCTTTTAAATAACTTTCTTTGTCCGTATCCTTTATTTCTATTTTCACCCTAGGATTATTTTCACAAAATATTTGAGCTCTTTCTTTTAAAAACTTACTATAATTTCCATAAGAACAAATTGTATATTCTCCGATTAATCTTTTATTTTTATCATAACCATTACATCCTAATGCAGCAAATAAGACAAAGATAGTAATCATTACTATGCTAAATTTTTTAATCAATATATCACTCCTATAATTTCTATACTTAGTTATTTATTATATCATATTAGCAAAAAATATAGGATAGGCTTATAGCCTATCCTATATAATAAGTTATATTCTTTATGTATATTATCCTCTTGAAAATTTATCATTTCCTTTAGAGTTAAAGTCTTCTTTCCAAGCTTCTTCAGCATATGGTGTAAAATCCTTTGCAAGCTTTTCCAACTTTTCATGGAAATCATCATCCTTTAGCATAGCCTTACCACTTTCATCTGTTGGGTAAGCATTGACCTTCTCTGATATTTCTCTTATTACATCAGGATTATCTATCATCATACAAGGCAATAACATATTTTTATTATATGGTTGTCTTGATCTTAATTCTTTAAATAAAGGGCCTCTAAATATATCTATTAAATCTTTATCTTTTGCATTATCTTTAGCAATATGCGCAAATATACAAGGTTCCACATCCCCATTAGAATTTATATGACAATAAAACTTTCCTGCTATACATCCCCCTACGTAAGGTGCATCATTAAAGAAATCTATTGTAAAATATGGCTTAGTAGTTCTTATTTTTCTTGTTCTTCTTCCAAGTTCAATTCTTTGTTTTGGAGTTAACATATCCTTAACATCTGGTTTATCTCCAACAGGCATATATATAAAATACCAGCTCATCTTTGAACCTTTTTCTATTAACATATCTATAAAATCATCTGATGTTACTGTATCAATATTATGAGTTGAGGTTGCACTTGAAACTCCAAAAGGAATTCCTCTACTTTTTAATAGTTCCATTCCTTCCATTACTTTTTTAAAAGTTCCTTTTCCTCTTCTAGCATCAGTTTCCTTTTCAAATCCTTCTAATGAAAACATAGGCATTATATTACCTAACTTAACTAACTTATCAGCAACTTCCTCTGTAAATAATGATCCATTGGTAAAGGGAACAAACTCTATATCATTATATTTTTCATATATCCTCCACATATAGTCTACAAAGAAAGGTTCACCACCTAATACTATTATAAAATGTATTCCTAAATCCCTTGCTTGTCCTACTATTTTATCTACCTCTTCATACTTTAATCCTTGATCCTTAGGATATGTAGCTGCATAACAACCTTTACATCTTAAATTACATCTCATTGATGGACTTATAAGCAAAACAAATGGTATTTTAGTATCTTCCTTTTCCATCCATTTTGCTCTCTTTGGTATTCCATTCCACACTGCGTTACCAATAAAATTTTGATAAAACATCTTTAAACAATTAGGATTAGTATTTTTTAATACTCCTTGTATAAATTCCTTCACAGAAGGCATTTCATGGTAATACCTTTCTACATCTTCAACCCCTTTTTTAGAATCTTCATCTGTAACTAACTTTTTTGCTAAATAAAATATCCTATCAACATTTTTCTCTGGGTCTTTATCAATTAAGTCATAGATTTTTCTCATAGTTGCCTCTTTTGCAGATTTCTCTAAACTTTCTACAAATTTCATTTTTACTACCCCCCTATAATAGTTATAATTCTTTTGACCTATTATATTTATGTTAACCCTTTAAATTTATTAAGAATAAAGAACTTTATCTTTATTCAAAGCTAACTTATTGGATATTAAGGGTATAGGATTAAAAATAAGATTTAACTATAACCTAACAGTAACCATTCTTAAAATTATTACAATTATTAACTTCTCTAATATTAGCTATATATATGTGCTATTTAAAATATATCTTTTTCTATAACCTTATCCTTAAATCCATTTATTATATTGAAAGAGGCTACTGTTTAGTATGAATAATTGTAATTTTTTGAATAATTATAATATAATTTTATACCAATGAGTCTAAATTTTCCAGTAGTAAAAAATTTTAAGCTATATTATTAACATTTTTTTAATATATGATTATTTAAGTTTTATATTTTTATTTTACAAAATATGTACTATTAATCTATAATAAATTAATATTAACTATGGAAATTGGGAGGAACCTATGCATATTGATTGCTTAAAATCCTTTTATAAGATTGCAACTATAAAAAGCATTTCAAAGGTAGCACTTACATCTCATATATCTCAATCTGCACTAAGTCAGCAAATTTTAAAGCTTGAAAATGAATTGGGTGTAAAATTATTAAAGAGAAGTAATAAAGGTGTAGAACCTACTGATGAAGGTACTATTGTACTTAAATATTGTGAAATAATATTAAAAAATTATGATAAAATGCTAGATAATCTTAATAATATAAGATTAAATAAAAATAAATTTATAATATGCTCTCCATCTACATCTATAAGCTATAATTTATCTTCCATAATAATGGATATTAATTTCAAATATCCTAATTTTTCTTTTGAATTAACAAATTGTAATGATAATAATATTGAATATTTATTATTAAATAATCTTTGCGATATATCATTGTCTTTTAATAATATAAAAAATCCAAATATTATTTGTAAAAAACTTGGAGAAGATAAGCTTATATTTGTATCGAATTCTAACTTAAATTTAACTGAAAATCTAAAAATAGATTTTTTATTTTTGAATAAATTTATACTTCTTTCTGATAATCAAAACTTATTAGATCCTTTAAAAACTTATTTAGAAAATTTAAATTACAATGTTAAAAACTTAAACATAGCCTTTATTGCTAATTCAATAGATGTTGCAAAAAAGGCTTTACAAAATTCTTCTTATATAAGCTTATTACCAAGGATAGGAATAACAGATATTCTTAATGATAAAATCAAAGAAATTTTAATAGATAATATTTCCTTTAAATATGAGCTATATTTATGTTATAAAACAGATTTTTATAAACATAATAAACTACTCATAGATACCTTAGAAGATAAAATTATAAAAGGTATAAAAGACTCTAGATTATAATAATCTAGAGTCCTTTATACTTTTATTATCAATTAGAAGCTTTAAAGTATGGAAGCTTTAAGAGATGTTTTACCAAATAATTAGCTGTTATCCCTATAAAAATACCAGTAATTATTCCCACAGAAGACAATACTGGTAAATATAGCATTACTCCTATATTTTTAACTATTAAAGATGATATTAATAGTTGACCTATATTGTGAAACACAGATCCTGCAGCACTAACCCCTATTATACTTACTTTATTTTTACCTATTTCTTTAACTAATATCATTGCAATAAAACTTAATATTGCTCCTGATGCACTATACATAAGAGAAGATAAATTGCCTCCAAACATAGTTGATAATAATAGTCTTAAAAGTATCACTAAAAATACTTCTCTTTTACTTTCTAAAGTATATAAAGCAACAACCGTTACTAAATTTGCAAGACCTAATTTAGCTCCCGGCGTTACAAAAGGTACTGGAATCATTCCTTCAAAAATATATAAAACTAATGCTTGTGCTACTAATAGTCCTATATAAACCATTTTTGATGTCTTTTTCATTTTTTCACCTCTAATAAGCATTTATTATATCATCATCTTCATTTTGATCACCTTTAATTTCTATCATCAACCTATGAGGAAGACATACCAAGCTATCTCCTCTTTTAGATATGTATCCTGGTGCCATACAAACTTTATCTGGACAATCTGATTCGCTTATAGATATAGATTGATCTTTTACTATAACTTTGTTATATCCAAACTTAGTCTTAATATCAATTATATCTTCTCCTCTATGCTCTGATAAAGGAATCTTTTTATAAACCTTTCCTGCCACTGTTATTTCAGCATAGGTTCTATTATAATTTTTTTTCATTCCAAATCCAAAGATTATTTCTGGAATAAAAGAAATTACCAGTAATGCAATAATAATTATAATATCCCATTTTTTAAACATTTATCTGCCTCACTTTATTAAAATTATTAATTTAATTGTTTTATGTTAACTTAGAAAGTCTATTTTAAATTTTATATGTATTTTTTGTTAATGTCCATAATTAAATATAAATAATAGATAGTTAATAGATATTTATAAAAAATAATTATTTAAATAAAATATTATGCAAATTATCTTTATTGTTATATAATAATGGTAATAAGTTTTTTTAATGTAGTATTAATAATATGATTATCTTAATACATTATTAACATTGTATAATTTTAATGGATAGTTAACAAATTATTAACTTTATTGTAAATTTTAATAATTTATTATTTAAATCGAACAATTTTCTAAGGGGGATTAATTAAAATGAAAAAAAGATTAATATCAGTTATATTACTATCTTCATTAGCTTTTGCAACTATATTAAGTGGTTGTGGTAATAAAGATGCAGCTTCATCAAACAGTTCAGAACTTAAAAACGGTACTTATAAAGTAGAAGCTAAAGATTTCGATGATAAAGGTTGGAAACAATTTGCAGAAATCGAAGTTAAAGATGGAAAAATAGTTAAAGCTGAATATGACTCAGTTAATAAAAAAGATTCAAAACTTCTTAAAAGTCAAGATAAAAGCTATGAAGAAATGATGAAATCAAAGACTGGTACTTCTCCTTCTGAATTTTCAAAAACTTTATCAGAAGAATTAGTTAAAACACAAGAAGTTTCAAAGGTTGAAGCTGTATCAGGAGCAACTCACTCAAGTGACGACTTCAAAAAGTTAGCTCAACAAGCTATTGATAATGCTAAAAAAGGTGATACTGCTGTAACTACTATAGAGTTAAATAAATAGTAAATACTATTATAAAAACCTTAGGTTATCCTAAGGTTTTATTTATATATATTAAAAATATTATTATACTATTTTTTATAAAGTTAATATTAATTTTTTCCTTTTTTTAATATATAATAGACTAATGTAATTTATTAATCTTTAATAATTTTACTTGGGAGGATACTAAATGAAAAAACTTAATAAAATTGCTTCTTTAATGATAATACTAATATTACTATTAAGTTCCACACTTATAAGTTGTAATAAAAAAGAAGATGCAAAAACAAATGAACCACTAAAGAAAACTGACTTTTTTATGGGAACAGTAGTTACTGTATCCTTATATGATAAAAAAGATGAAAAAGTTATAAATGAAGCTTTTGACAGAGTAAAACAAATCGAAAATGAAGTAAGCATTAATAAAGATGGAACAGAACTTGATAAAGTTAATTCCTCTTCTGGATTAAACCCTATAAAAGTAAAAGACGATACCTTCCAAATTACTAAAAAAGGACTTGAATATTCTAAGTTATCTGAAGGTTCTTTTGATATAACAATAGGTCCTATTGTTAAGCTTTGGAGTATAGGTCTTCCAGAAGCTAAGGTTCCTACTGATGAAGAAATAAAAAATAATTTAAATTTAGTAGGCTATAAAGATCTTGATATAAACGAATCTGATAAATCAATATTCTTAAAAAGAAAGGGAATGATGATAGACCTTGGTGGTATTGCTAAAGGTTATACTGCTGATGAAATAGCAAAGGTTCTAACTAATCATGGTGTAAAAGATGCAATAATAGATCTTGGTGGTAATATATATGCCTTAGGAAATAATCCAAATGGCGCTGACTGGAAAATAGGAATACAAAATCCTATAGCATCTCGTGGAGATATTGTTGGCTATATAAAGGTTTCTAATAAGTCTGTCGTTACCTCAGGAATATATGAAAGATTTATAGAAAAAGATGGCAAAAAATATCATCATATTTTAAGTCCTTTTAATGGCTATCCTTATGAAAATGAATTAGCTGGGATTACTATTGTAAGTGATAAGTCAATTGATGGAGATGCTCTTTCAACTACTGTTTTCTCTAAAGGTTTAAAAGAAGGATTATCATTTGTTGAAAGTATGCCAAATATAGATGCAATATTTATAACTAAAAATAATGAAATTTATATAACTAGTGGTTTAAAAGAAAACTTTGTTATTAAAAATGAAGATTTTAAACTTATGAATTAAAACTAAAACACTATAGAATCTTTAAATTATAATTAAATTCTATAGTGTTTTTAATATTTTCTTTTATTAAGATATTCTACTAGTTAAGCTTTCTTTATTTTTTTCTGTTTCAAATAAAAAATTGGCTAATATTATGCTTGTAATACCTGAAATAAATTTCGATATTATATAAATAACTAATATATCCTTTGCCTGTGAAGAAACAAATCCCATCTGTCCTCCTAATACAAATGCTCCACTAACACTAAAAGCTGTACATATTAATTTTCCCTTTTCATTCATTGAAGAAAATTCACCAAAAACTATAATATTTGATGCTAAACTTCCTATTAAAGCTCCTATAGAACAAGTATCAAGCCCTACAACACTACCTATTTTTTCAAATTGTTTTTTAAATATCTTTTTTAATACTTCTAACATAGGATAAGCACCTGCCATTACAAGGGCGATTCTACCTACAACTGCTAAAGATTCATTAATAGGCATTAATCCATTAACGCTTTCAATTCCTACAATTGATGAAACACCTTGAATTATAAGTCCTATAATACTTAAAATCACAATTAACTTTCCAAAGATTGAAAAACCTAATATAAGCTTTTCTGGAATTTTTATTATCCCTATTGATAATAAAATTGAAATAAGAATTATAGGAATTAGATTTAACATTAATGTATTAAGGTTTATATCCATTAAAATTCCTGCTACTAATGCTCCTATTGGAATAGTAATTATTCCACACATAATTCCTTTTGCAAATATATTATGGTCATCTTTTTTAATTATTCCAATAGCTAAGGGAATAGAAAAACTTATAGTAGCTCCTAATGTAGATGCAATTATAACTCCTGTAAACTTAGCCATTTGAGGAGATAAAGCTAGAGATTGTGAGAGCTGAAAAGCACCCATATCTATTGCTAATATCATAGATGAAAATATTGATGGATCTAAATTTAATGCTATTCCTATAGGAGTTAAAACAAATGATAGTATCTTTGCTAAGAGAGGAGATATTGAAAATATTCCAACCATGGCTATAGCTAATGGCCCCATGGCTTTAAGCCCCTCTTCAAACTTATTTCCTAAATTAAATTTATTTCCTATTATATAGTCTATTGCACCTATTACAAAGAAAAAGGCTATAATTCCTAATATTATTTTGTCCATTTTGTCCTCCTAATTTAAATTCCCATAAATATTTTATAATATATTTAATTTATATGATATATTTTAATAATCATATTTAAGTTATTTTTACAATATATTAATTGTAACAAGTAGTTTTAGAGGTATAATTATGTTTAAAAATGATATTGAAATAATTGGAATATCCTCTCAAGAAAAAATTAATAAACTTAATTATGATTTTTCTTTCATAAACTATGAAAACAATCATATTTTTATAAATAAAAAATATCACTCAATAGATAAACTAGTAAAAGTTTCTATATCATTAGAACCTTATCTAGAAAACTCCATATATATAAAAGATAAGACTATTATATTAATAGAAGGGAATAAAATATATAATATTGAATATCGAGATCAGAAACATAAAAAATTAAATTTTAGTATTTCTTTACCGCTTTCAATTTCATTTCAAATACCATTAAGTAAATTTAAATTAGATACTTACAATATTAACTTAGTAGATGCTTTATATAAACCTTTATCTGGAAGAATTATTTTTGAAAATTTAACTTACTTAGTTACCTTAAATGATAAAAACAGTTCATTTAAGAAAAAAATATCAGATAAACCAATACATAAAAATCAAGAGGATACAAAAGTCTCTAAGGAGATAATGAAAATAACAACTAAAAGCGAAAATGAATTATTAAAGAATGTAGATCTTTTTGAAGAATTTTTATAATAGGAGGTTTTCTATGAAACTTTGTATTGATGGTTTCGCTGCTTCTAATCTTCCAGGAACTAATATTTTTTCTTACTCTAAAGAAATAATAACTCTTATAAACTCTAAAGATACAATTAATCCTTATATATTATGGGATAGATTTCCCTTAAGTTTTTATTGGGATAGGTTAGAAAACACAAAGTTTGTTCCATTAAAATTAGATAGACTTTCAAATGATTATTCTTCCATTGAAAAATTTATAGAATCTAATAATATAGATATTTTTCATTCACCTAATGATGGATTTAGTATACCAAAAAATAAATGCTGTCAATATATAACTACAATTCATTCTTTATATCCAATAATTTATAAAGATAATGTAGATGAAAAGTACCTTAATAAATTTACTAAAATGGTACCTTATGCTATAGAAAAAAGCGATAAAGTAATTGCAATTTCCCCTATTGTAAAAAGAGATTTAATAAAACATTTTAATGTTCCAGAAGATAAAATAAAAATAGTATATCCAAAATGTAGTGAGATTTTTGTTCCTAAAGAAGATAAATTTTGCAAAGGATTTATTAAACGTCACTATAATATTGATTATCCTTATATTTTATATGTAGGAAGCATAATCTCAAAAAAGAAATTAGATAGTGTAATTAATATCTTAAAAGAAAGTAAGAAAAAAATTAAAGATTTAAAACTTGTAGTTATTGGTGATATATCTGGCAAAAGAGAATCTTATTATTTGAAAATTAAAGAACTAATTGCATCCTATAATTTAGAAGACTCAGTAAATTTTTTAGGAATAATAAAACAAACTCATTTACCTATTTTTTATAAATCATCTGTGTGTGTAATTGATCTTGATGAATACAATTCTTATCCTCTTTCAGCTGTGGAAGCTATTAACTCTGGTGCAATTGTTGTAGTTAATAAAACAGAAATAAATGTTAAAGTATTAAACAAGTGCGCTGTATACTGTGATTTATCACAAATTAATATATTAGCAGATTTTATAGAAGGAATTTATTCTAATTATGATTATAGAGAAAAGATTTTATCAATGATAGAAAAGCCTATTTCCTCCTCTGATGAAAATATTTTATCTATTTATGATTAAAAATGAATATAATTTTCTTATTTATAAATTAATAAGCTATGAATTTAAATTTTTAAATTCATAGCTATTTTTTTATAATTATAGTTTCTATTAATCTCTTATAAACTTCATTTCATAATTAATAGAACTATATTTCATGAAAATCTAAATTTATTGCATTATGATTTATAATATGTCTTTGGACTTCTACTATTTTTGTATTAATATTAGTTCCTTCCACATTTATAATAAGTTTTGCATAATCTCCATTTCTTCTAAGAAACTTGTCCACTTCATTTCCCTTTAAATATATAGGAGTAAAATTTCCATCTAATCTTCTAACCATGCCTGTACATAATCCTTTGTTTCTAAACTTTCTAGTTTTTATTTTTAAATCTCTTAACTTTGCATCTAAACTTCTCATTTTACCTCTCCTTAGATTATTTTTATATTACATTATATTTTTATTTTTTAAATTTATTCTTTATTTATTTTTATTTTTTAAATACATTAATAGGAATATTTTATATAATTTTCATTTATATTTTTCAATTCAAAGAATTTAATTAATTTTCTGTCAATTGTAAACAAACTGTTAAAATTAGCCTTTAAAGCCCTTAAACACTTTAATTTACTTTTCTTTAAGCTAAAATAGTATTAAGAGTTATAAAAGGAGATGATGCATATTATGTGGGAGAAAGCCTCTATTCCTTAGCTTATTTAAGAATTACTAATATAATATGTATATGTTTATCTTAAATGCTATGGGATAAATAAATAATGATTTTAAAGAAAAGAGGGATTTATATGTCACAATTAGCAGTTGAGATACAAGAAAGAAAATCAAATGAAACAGGAAAAAAAGTAAGAAAACATGGAGAAATACCAGGTATAGTATATGGAGAATTTTTAAAAGAAAATATTCCTGTAAAGGTTGAACCTAGAAACTTTTATAAACTATTAAAAAAATCCTCTAAAGGTGAAATAATTCAATTAAAATTTAAACATAAAATGGCTCCATGCGTTATTAAGCAAATTCAAAAGAATAACATTACCGGAGAAGTAATTCATGTAGATTTTCAATATGTTAAGAAAAATGAAGTTATAAAATTAAGTATTCCTATAACTTATTTAGGTTGTGATAATCTTGAGCTAAAGAGATTAATTTTAACAACTTCTTTTAACGATATTGAGGTTGAAGGTGTAGTAGAAAACATACCAGAAGGTATAGAAATTAATGTTGGTACTCTAAATTATGATGATAAAATATTAGCCAAAGATATAAAGCTTCCTGAAGGAGTAAAACTAATAACCGATCCTGAAACTATTTTAGCTGTTATAGGAGCTTAGTTTTAAAATTATCATTCTTTATTGTTTAAAGAAGAAAAATTCCTACAATTTATTTTTAGAAATTTTTGTAGGAATTTTTATTTTATGCTATTAATATATTAATATATATTATTTACCTAAATTTATAAATTTATTAAGAGGTGATATTATGAGTAACAATTTAGGAATAAAGCTAAATAAGCAATATGGAAAAGTTATGAAAAAATTTAGAAAATATGAAACTAAAAGGTCAAAAGAAGATAATAATGACTTTTATTTAGATGATGATGAATTTACAGTTTCAAATTTAGAAGATGAAGATTTACAAGAAAAATCATGTCCATTAAAATCCTTTGTTTTAAAAGCTAAATCCATAAAATTTAATAAAAAGGCTTGTATGTTTGGTTTAGGTGTAATTACTGGGGTTATAATTAGTAATCTTTTAACAAAAGATAAATAAAATTTTTCATAAAAAATTCCTACAAAGCTATTGCAGGAATTTTTTTATTTTATTAAAAGTTTTTATACTATAAAAATTTTATTTATTATTATATCATTTATATTTATCACCTAAAAATTTAACATCCAAATCTTAATTATCTCTCTCATTAAATTCTTAATTTTATCATAGTCAAATATTTAATTATTTCTCTTTTAATAAATATGATGTATACATAAAACTGAATATGAAATACTAAAATTGAGGTGATATTTATGAATGGAAATGCTGGAATAAGATTAAAAAAAGATTATGATTCTATTATGAAAAAATTTAGAAGATATGAAACTAGAAAAAATTTTAAGAAAAATCTAAACTCTAATGATTTTTTTGATATTTTTAATAATTGTTGTGAATCAAATAATGAAAATAACCACTTTGATTCATCCGATGATTATATAAAAGATAAAAATATTTTCTATCCTAAAACTAAATGTCATTCTTCTAAAACTTTTTCTAAAAAATTGTTTATGTTAGGAATGGGAATGACTTTAGGTTTTATAGCTTCTAAATATTATTATAAAAACAAATATTATTTTAAAATAAATCATTAAAAGCTTCATTTGTAAATAATATTTTTTAAATTAAAAAACACTATCAAAAATTTTATTTTAATATATGTTTTGATAGTGTTTGTTTCAATCTTAATAATATTAATCATTAAATATAAATTAATTATATTCTTACTAGTATACTATTTATTTCATTACTTATATTTAATCTTTCTTCATATATCCATTGAAAGTCAAATTCTAAATTAAATACTTTACAAAAAGAATAATAAATATTTATTCTTTGATAGTAATTTTCTAAATCTTCAAGATTTCCAGTATAGCATATAGGTTTTGATATATTATCTTGTTTAACTATAAAAAGTTCATCTATATACTCCAAAAATTGTTCCATTAATTCATCCTTAGATACATCAAAAGGTATTTTTAATAAATCCCATTGAATATCTTGATTAAGTTTATATCCCTTTATCCTATCTAAAATTATTAAATATTCACTTATATCCATTTTTCTATAATAATCTAACTTTTCTTTTCTAGCACTCCATAAAGCTAATTTCTCCCTTAAACTAAGACTTTCTATTTTTAGTATAGCTTCAGATGGACCTATTACAGCTTCTTTTATAACTTCATCATCATCTTCTAATTTTTCTCTTATAAAATTGCTATTATTACCTAAAGCTTTAACATATCCTGTATCATATATTCCTTTTCTTCCAGCTCTTCCTGCTATTTGTTTAACTTCTTGTGACTTTAAAAACCTAACTTCATTTCCATCAAATTTTTTAATATCCAAAAATATAATTCTTTTAATAGGTAAATTTACTCCCATACCTATAGCATCTGTAGTTATTAGTATTTTATTTTCTTTATTTATGAAAGCTTCATATTGCTTTTTTCTAACCTCTGGAGGTAAATCTCCATATATGATGCTAGTTTTTATATTCATGTTTGAATAGTCCTTGGCAAGTTCTAAAACCTTTTTCTTAGAAAATACCACTAATGCATCGCCCTCTGAAGCATCCTTATAATTAAATCCTTTATCTTCTATTTCTAGAGGAATACTTCTTTTATATATTTCAATTTCATACTCTTCCTTGCAATCTTCTAAGATTTTTATTAAAAGATTCTTTGCATTTAAAGCTCCACATATATGGATTTCATTACATCTTAAACCTAAAAGTGCTCTACTCCAAGCAGCACCTCTTTGATCATCATCAATCATTTGAATCTCATCAATAACTGCAATATCATATTCCTTATTTATATTTAATCTTTCTATTGTACAAGAAGTATGAGTTGCATTATTCTTTATTATTTCCTCTTCACCTGTTAAAAGATCACATACTATTCCTTCATTATTAAGCTTTTCAAAATTCTCTAAGGCTAAAATTCTTAAAGGTGATAGATAAATACCTTCCCTAGCTTTTTTTAATCTTTCTATGGCATTATAGGTTTTCCCTGTGTTTGTATCTCCTAAATGTATATAAAATTTTCTTTTTATAGCTCTTGCCATTTTATATTCATCCTTAGGATTATCAGGAAAAACTCTCTTAAATTCTTTTGCTATTAATTTAGGAATGTGCTTTGTTATAAGTAAACTTAAAATTCCAGAGTTTAAAAGTACGTTATAGTTTCTTCTCACTACATCATAATAATCAAAATCTGTATTATTTTTTTTATTATAATCATCTAAAAGTTTTTTTCCTATATATTCTAAAAGATCATTATATCTTTCATAAATCATTGAAAAATCTTTAAATCCTTCTTTATCCATGTCCTTTAAAATAATTATTTTCTTTCTAACTGAAGATTCATGTTCATGCAATGCTGAAACCTTAGAATTATAAACAATTTCTTCTATTTGATTTATTTGCCCCTTTAATTTTTTAAACTCTCTTTGCATAACATTCTTCTTCATCTACATACCTCCAAATATTTTCTCTTTTATTTAAATTAAGCCCATAATATCATATTATAAAAACTAATTCATTAAAAATTTAGTTTAAATTAAATATAATATTATGAGCTTTAAATCTCTTTCTTTTAATTTAATGATTTTTTATAGATATAATAAGCTCCTTTTGCAGCTGAAACCTCTTCATCTATAAAACCGTCTACATTTATATTATTTTTTAAACATTCCTCAAAAGTTTCCCTTAAAACCTTTGCCTTTTTTATTACCCCACCAACTAAACCTATGTAACAACTATTAAAATTAAGTTTTTTGTATACATTTTCAGTAGTTTTTGCTAAGTCTTTTCCTTCTTTAATAAGAATCTCCTTTGCAATAGGATCTCCCTCTTCTCCAAGCTTTGCTATTATAGGAGTTATCTTAGCAATTTCATCTTTGCTCGAAGAATATACAAATTCTACTATTTCATCTACAGAATTAATATTTAAATCTTTCATTATTAGTTTAGACATATTAGACTTTTCCAAGGAATTATCTTGCTCAAAAATCATTCTTTTTATACCATCTATTGCTATTTTATATCCACTTCCTTCATCACCTAAAAGATGACCCCAGCCTCCACATCTAAAGCTTTTATTTTCTCTTATTCCAAAAGCAATAGATCCAGTTCCTGCAATAGTTAATATTCCATCTTCACCTTTTAAAATAGCTCGTAAAGCTAATTCTCCATCATTCATAACTACAGAATCTAAGGAAAGTTTATTTTTTATTTCTTCTCCTATTATGTTTGCATTATTTCCTACTTCTGATCCTGCTATACCTAAATATAGACCCTCTACTCCTTCTATACCAAATTTATCTGTTAAGTCACTAATTGAACTTAAGATATTTTTTAATGCCTCTTCTCTTCCATTAAGTAAATTTGCATAACCTTTTAAGGATACCCCTAATTTTTCACCGTTTAAATTATATGCTACAGCTTCAGTTTTTGTACCTCCGCCATCTACTCCAATAATGTACTTCATATAAATTCTCCTTATCCCCTAAATTTAATAAAACTTTATAGTTATATAAAACTTATTATTTTACTTATATTTTACCATATATTATTTCTTTATTTAAGATAGTCTAAATACATTTCTAATATAATATACTACATATATTACATTTAATTATAATACTTTTTAATTACTCTTAAATATTAATATAATAAATATTAACTTTTGGTAAAAAATAATATGTTTTACTAAAAAAGCACCTGCACATTAAATAATGTACAGGTGCTTTAAAATATATATACTCTTAATATCTTTATTACTAAACCTAAATCTATTCATATTACTCTTCAAGTTTTACATTTATATCAACATATTTTTTATTTCTATAAACTTGTAATTTTAATGTATCTCCAGCGTTATGTTCTTCTTTTATCTTATTTAATTCTTCAGTAGTTTTAACTCTCTTTCCATCTACTTTAGTAATTAAATCTCCAGCTTGTAGACCTGCTTTTTCTGCTGGACTAAATTCTGATACAGCTACTACATATACTCCCTCTACTAAATCGTTAGCTTTAGCTGTATTTTCATCAACATTTCTTACACTTATTCCTAATTTTAATATTGGTTTTGAAAGATCTCCTAATCTTTCTTTTACCTCATCAATAGGAATTGCAAATCCAATACCTTCAACATCTTGTCCTGTCTTCTTCGCAGTATTTATTCCAATTACTTGTCCTTTACTATTAACTAATGGTCCACCACTATTTCCTGGGTTAATAGCTGCATCTGTTTGAATAAATGTAACTTTTTTACCATTCATATCTATAACTCTATTAGGTGAACTTACAATACCTTTTGTTACTGAACCTGCAAATTCTTTTCCTAAAGGATTTCCAATAGCTATAACTTCATCACCAGCTTGAAGTGTTGATGAATCGCCAAGTTCTGCAACTCCTGGTACCTCAACATCATCAGTTATTTTAATTACTGCTAAATCTTGTTCCGCATCATAATTTACTATTTTAGCATTAACTTCTTTTCCGTTATCAAAAGTTACTTTTACTTGATTTGCACCTTTTATAACATGATAATTAGTTACTATATATCCTTTATCATTAATTATAAATCCAGTTCCTACACCTTCTTGTTCTTGTATTGAAAAATTTCCTTGTACTAAACTTTTAGTTGATACTGTAACTACTGCAGGTTCAACTTTTTTTACTACCTCTGGTATAGTTAATGCGCCTTCTGTTGATGACATAAATTTTGGTGGGTTTGATTGTACATTGCTATTAGAAGTTATATTATTTTGTTGTAGTTTATCTTTATTAAAATAATATATTCCAGCAGCTCCTACTCCACCACCAATCATGGCACAGATTAATCCTGCTGCAACAAATGATGCTACTTTTTTCATTCCATTACTCCTTTTCTTATTATTTTTTCTTTGTGGCTCTTTAGTTGTCCATACTCCCTCTTCATTTTCATCTTTGCTTTCTTCTACTATAATAAAATCTGGTTGTTTTTCTTCTTTAATGTTTTCATCCTTTGAAGCTTGATTATTTATATTATCATTTATGTTATTATTTTCATTATTCATAATTAGTACCTCCTAAACATTACTCTATAAAAAATTTATTTTGTTTTCTTTCTACATTTTCTATATTATTCTTAGATTGTTACAGTTCAATGTCAAAAAGTAAACATATTTGTATATTTTATGTTAATAAAATTAAATAAAATTTAATTATACAAATTAAATCAGAATAAATCTCATTTAATATAATAAAATTAATATTTATTAACAAATAGTTAATTAAAGAATTTATTTAAAATTTACTTTAATTCATAATATCTTATATATAATCTACTAAAAAAATAAACTATCTCAAAAATGAGATAGTCGTAATATCTAAAATATATTATATTAAATTTTAAGTAGCCTTTTTAGAATTTATATATTTTTTGCACATCTGTCTTATTGCAGTAGATATATCTTCACTTTTTTCTAAAGAAACTATATCACTACTACTATCAATATCTACTATGTCTAAATCATCTTTGTTAGTAGTTAAATTCTCAAGGTCTTTTTGCTTAGATGAAAATTTACTATTATTAATTATAGTTAAATATTTATCTCCTATTAATCCTTCCTGTTGAGACTTGCTATTACCATTTATGACATTAAATAATTCATTTTTATATGCTGAAATATAGTTATTTCTTGTTCTTAATATTTTAAATTCTTTTTTATCATCTTCATTTATATTGTTTAGATAACCTGTTGGATCTTTTATTAAATTCATATTATATAAAAGTTTTGTTAAGCCCACATAAGAACCCGCTTTTAATATTCCCTGTCCAAAAGCTTTATTTTTATATTCTTTTATAAAATCTGAATCTTTAAATTGATTTTCATTTATAGGATTTATAAGAACCATTCCCTCTACATATTTAGGGAAAATCTTAGCAAAGTTAGTCATAACTAAAGTGCCGTATCCTTCTCCAACTAAAATCACTTGACTATTAATACCAAGCTTTTTTAATACCATTCTTAAATCTCTAGCCTGCTGCTCTGGGGATTTATTTTTATCTAAATCATTTAATCCATAGCCTGTTCTATTATAGAAAAACATTCTACAGTTACCCTCTTTTTCCAATATATCTGCTACCTTTTTCCACTGATTAAAAGGGACTCCCATATCTCCATCAAAAATAACAGTTATATCTCCTTTGCCCATTACTTTATAATGATATTTGTTACCATCAACTCTTACAAATTTATTTTTATCAATAATTCTTCCATCTTCTATCTTACAAGATATAAATTCATATAAAAACCCTATAATTAGTATAGAACCTATAACTAATAAAATATATTTAATAATATCAAAAGGTTTTATATCTCTTTTAATCTTTGTTTTGTGAAAACTATTAGAATACGGTAGTAACTTCATTTAATCCTCCTTAGCGTTCACCTAATTTAAGATTTGGCTTAGCATTTAAATCTAGAGAAGATATATTACCCTTTACAAGTTCAAAATACCCTGCACTTCCAATCATTGCTGCATTATCTGTACAAAGTATTGGTGACGGGAATAGTACCTTAATTCCATTTTTCCCAGCCTCTACTGTTAACTTCTCTCTTAAAGCAGAATTAGAAGCTACTCCTCCTGCTATAGCTATTTTATCAAGATTTCTTCTTTTACAAGTAGTTAAGACATTCTCTGTTAACACATCAATAACTGCTTCTTGAAAAGATGCTGCTACATCTGCTTTATTTATAATTTCACCTGTCATATTCATTTTATTTAAATAGTTTAATACTGATGATTTAACTCCACTAAAAGAAAAATCTAAAGTATTATCATGAAAATTAGCTCTTGGAAACTTAATAGCATTTTTATTTCCCTCTTTTGAAAGTTTATCTATTTTAGGCCCACCTGGATATCCAAGTCCTATAGCTCTTGCTACTTTATCAAAAGCTTCTCCTGCCGCGTCATCTCTTGTTTCTCCTAAAACTTCAAATTTTCCATAATCCATTACATGAACTATAAAAGTATGACCACCTGAAACAACTAAACATACAAAAGGTGGTTTTAAATCTTTATGTTCTATAAAGTTAGCACAGATATGTCCTTCTATATGATTAACTCCTATTAAAGGTTTGTTTAAAGAATAAGCTAATCCTTTTGCATATTGAAGTCCTACTAAAAGTGCTCCTACAAGTCCTGGGCCATATGTAACTGCTACAGCATCTATATCATCTAAAGTTATTCCAGCCTCTAAAATAGCCTCTTCTACTACTGGATTTATAGCCTCTATATGTTTCCTAGATGCTACCTCTGGCACTACTCCACCAAATTTTGTATGTATATCAATTTGTGATGAAATTATATTAGAAAGAACTTTTCTACCATTAACCACTACAGCTGCAGAAGTTTCATCACAACTACTTTCTATCGCTAATATTATTTTATCCTTCATTTATATCCCTCATTCTAATGTTTTAATCATAAGTTATTATACTTTATACGAAAATGTTAATCAATGCAAATTAATATATAATAGTGTAAAATTAAAGTATTATTACATTATAAATCTTATAGTTGTTAAAGTTTTTAAAGGAGTTTTTTATGAAAAAATGTTATGCCAAAGTAATAGTTGAAGGTTCTCCTATAACTAAATCCAATTTTAAATTATTCAATACCCAAGGTAGAGCAATACTACCTTATAATACAGGAAAGTATTACGACAGATATGCAATTTATGAAGAGGAAATTGCATTAAAAGCTAGAAGTCAAAACCCTGATATAGTGTTAGATGAAGCTCTTATCGCTATATTAAAAGTATATTATAAAAGTGAAAAACGCCATCCAGATACTAATAACGTAACGAAAAGCATTTTTGATGGTATAGAAAAAAGTGGGCTTATAATTAATGATGCCCAAATTAGAAGAATAATAATAGAAGAATTTTATGATAAAGAAAATCCACGATTTGAACTTGAACTTTTTGGAGAAAGTTCCTATAAAATCAACTATGAGGTATTAGAAAAAGCTTCAAAGGATGAAAAAATAACCTATTGTCCTCCTCCTAATACAAAAGGAAAATTAAATAAAAACACTAAAAATACTAAAAACAAAACCGACTCTTTAACCATTTGTTCTATATGCGGTAAAAAAATTAAGAATAATGATTTTATTACAGGAGATAAAGGTAGAACCATAATTTGCAAATCTTGTTTAGGTAAAATGTTATAATTTTTAAAATTTTTTAATATAAAAATTTTTAACTTAGTAAACTATAGTTAATAACTTTAGTTTACTAAGTATTTAACTTATAAATCACCTATTTTTTATTATATTACTTTTTAATAATTTTATATAATCAGGATTTGTTCCACAACACCCACCAATTATAGTAGCTCCTAAACCTTTTATTTTCTTCATATCATCTATAAAATCATCTTTTTTATAATCGTATTTAAGATTACCTTTTATTATTTTAGGAGTACCTAAATTAGGTCTACATATTATTTTATATGGAGAATACTTTTCAAGTTCCTCTATTATACTAAACATTGATTTAGGTCCTCTACAACAATTGGATCCCAATGCCACTATATTATTAAAATTTCTTACTTTACTTATAATTTCCTTTATATTTTCACCAGAATATAGTAAGTCTTCTTCATTAAAAGTAAAACTTAAAATTATAGGTTTATTGATTTTATTAAATTGCTCTAATGCTATTAAAGTTTCTTCCAATCTATACTGAGTTTCTAAATATATATAGTCAACATCTTTAAAATCTATAATATTAAAAGCTTTTAAATATATATTTCTCATATCCTTTTTTTTAGCTGAAGCACTTAATGGACCAAAATCTAATGCTATTTTTATATTTGGATTTTCAGCTTTAATATCCTTTATTAAATTAATAACATTTTCTAATACTTTTTTAAAAAGTTCTTCTTTATTTTCATATAAAAGAGAAAGAATTGTAAATGTATTAGTAGATATTATTTCTGCACCAGCTTTTATATAAGATGTATGAATGCTTTTTACTATTTCCTTATTCTCTATATTAGCAAATAATATGTTATTATAGTCTATTCCTTTATTCTTTAGTTCTGTTCCCATTGCACCATCTACTATATATAATCTATCTTCCATAAAACTCCTCTTTCTTATAAAATTATATATAATAATTATATACTAAAAAATATTTTAAGATAAGGTGATAAAATTGAAATTTCTTTGTATAGGTGATAGCTTAACCTTTGGCTATGGACTTTATAAAAATCAATGTTGGGTTGATTTATTAAACATAAATACATCTCATAAATTTATAAATAAAGGCTGTAATGGAGACACAACTTCTGGCATGCTCTCAAGATTCTCTAAAGAATTAGAAAAAGACTCTTTTGATGGAATATTTATAATGGGAGGAAGTAACGATTTACTTAGCGGCAGACATTTAAATTATATAGAAGATAACTTAATTTTAATGGTAAATGAAGCTTTAGAAAAGAATTTAAAGGTTTTTCTTTTAATCCCACCCTTATTTTTTCCTCCCTTAGCTAAAAAACTTTGGTCTTCTAATATTGATTATGAAAATTCAAATAAAAATATAAAACTATTAAAAGAAAATTTAACAAAAAAATTTTTAAATAATAACCATATTAAGATATTAGATTTATCCTCCATAATACCTAACTTTGAAAGTTATTACTTAGATGGCATACATCTAACATATGAATCTAATAAGCTTATATTTAATAATATAATTACGACTTTATAAAATAAATATTTTTAATTAAAAAAAGACTTTCCCTAAATATAAAAATACTATTTAAGGAAAGTCTTAATTTACTCTTGTATTTTTATTACATATTTATATTATAATATTACATCTCTTGGTTTTTCACCTTTTTTAAAGATAATTTCTCCCTTTGAAATACTTTGAGTTGGACATACATTAGCACATAAATGACATCCTACACATTTATCTTTATTTAAAAGAGGTTTTCTATTTTCTTCATCCCATTCTATAGCTTGATGAGCTCCATCATAGCAAGAAATATAACATCTTCCACAGCCTACACAGCTTTTCTCATCAAACTTAGGATAAACAACATATCCCCTATCTAAGTCTTCTGCTGGGATTATATTTTTAATAGCTAATCCTACCATATCTTCTAACTTTTCAAATCCTCTTTCATCCATAAAATGTGATATACCACTTATCATATCTTCTACTATTCTATATCCATATTGCATTACTGCTGTAGTAACTTGTAAGTTACTTGAACCTAATAATATAAATTCTAAAGCATCTTCCCAAGTTTCTATTCCACCAATACCACTTATAGGAATATTCTTTAACTTCTCATTTTTTGCAAGTTCATATATAAATCTTAAAGCAATAGGTTTTACAGCCTTTCCTGAGTATCCTGATACAGAAGATTTTCCATTAATAATTGGTAAAGCTGTCATTTTATCAAAATCTATATCTGTAATACTTTTTATTGTATTAATAGTTGCAAGGGCATCTGCTCCCCCTTCTATAGAAGCTATTGCTGGTACTGACATATCCCCTATATTAGGAGTCATCTTCGCTAATATTGGAAGATGAGTTCCTCTTCTTACTGCCTCACAGTACTTTTTAACTAATTCAGGATTTTGACCTACATCTGATCCCATATCATGACTTGTCATTTGAGGACATGAAAAATTACACTCTATCATATCGGACCCTGCTTCTGTTACTAATCTTGCAAGATCTTCCCATTCCTTTTCATTTTGTCCCATAATTGAAGCAACAACTACCTTAGTTGGATAATTCTCTTTTAATCTTCTCAAAGCATCTAAATTATCCTCTAATGAATGCTCTGCTATTTGTTCCATATTTTTAAATCCAACAAAAGATGTTGACTCTTTTCTTAAATTTGTAAAACGAGGTGATACCTCATTAGGCTTAAAGAATCCTATTGTTTTAAATACAACTCCACCCCAACCTACATCAAAACATTTTGCACACATTTCATAACAGTTTCCAACTGGAGATGATGATAGGAAAAATGGATTTTCACATTTTACTCCACAAAATTCTATTGATAAATCTTTAGTTTTCATTATCTAGCACCTTCCTTCTCTAAATAATTAGCTATAACTTCAGCAGCTTCTTTTCCTTCTTTTAAAGCATAAACTACTGTTTTATCTCCTTCAGCTACATCACCTGAAGCAAAAATGCCTTCAATATTTGTTTTATAATTATCTGTAATAATTATTCCTTTTTCATTTACTTTTAAGTTTTCTATATTTTCTAAACTTTCTACTTCCTGTCCTATTGCAAATATAACATTGTCAGCTGGAAGCTCTATTTCAGAGTCATCAAACATACCTACTGCTTTAAATCTAGTTACCTTATTATTTTCACCAATTATTTCAGCTGGCTTAAATCCTGTAAATATAGGTATATTTAAATCTTGAAGATATTTTAAACTATCTCTTTCTGCTGGCATATTTTCAATTTTTCTTCTATATACTATTTTTACATCTTCTATTCCTAGGTTTTTAGCTGTTGTTGCACAATCAACTGCAACATCTCCTCCACCTATTACTATTACATGGTCTCCTATTTCTACTTTTCCATTAATATTAACCTCAGATAGGAAATCGGTTCCCTTTAATACTCCAGAAAGCTCAGCTCCCTTTATATCTACATTCTTACTATTTTGCATACCTACAGAAATTAATATGGCTTTAAATCCGTCCTTTTTTAAATCCCCTATTTTAATATCTTTTCCTAACTTACAATTGGTCTTAAATTCTACACCTAATTTTTTTATATAGCCAATCTCATTTTCAACAACAACTTGTGGTAATCTATCTTCTGGAATTCCGTAAGTTAGCCATCCACCTAGCTTTTCTTTGCCTTCAAAAACTGTTACTTTATATCCAAATTGAGCTAACTTTGTAGCAGCCGCTAATCCACTTGGACCTGAGCCTATAACAGCTACTTTTTCCTTTTTAGCTTCAACTTTATCTAAAACTTCCATTCCTAAAACGCTTTCATAATCAGTTAAATATCTTTGAAGCTTAGCTATTTCTATTGGTTTATCTATACCTGTTCTACTACAAGCACCTTCACAATACTTAGCTGTTGGGCATATTCTTGCACAAACTCCACCAAGTATATTATTTTCTCTTATTGTTTCCACAGCACCTTTTAAATTTCTAAAACGTAGTGAACGAATAAATTTTGCTGGATTTGTTCCTACTGGACATGCTTTAGAACATGGTGCATCATGGCATAACAAACATCTTGCTGATTCCTCTATTGCAAATGATGGCAAAATTATTTCTTCTTTAAACTTCTTCAATGATTTAACATTTCTTCCCAAAATAACCCCTCCTGTAAAAATTAATACTGTTTACGTTTACATTATATCAATAAAAAAAGCTAGTTGTCTAACGCCATTTCTTCTAATTTTATCTAAATTTCTAAATAATATCTATTTTTAAAGATTGTTGTTATTTTTTTAACAGTTTATCGCCAAAATTCTCTATTTTTCTATATACTTTAATAACTTTATTTTATAAAATTAAAAAGTATTTATATATATATCTAAAAAACTTTATTGTAGTATATAAACTTACAATAAAGTTTTTTATTATTTTATTTTATTTTTTAAATATTCAGAAGCTCTTCTACCGGCTGCAAATCCTTCTAATGTAGTATCATCTGCAAAGCTATAGGCATGAATAGTATTTCCACAAGCATATATTCCTTCTCTATTAGTTTCATAGAATTCATTTACTTTTGCGCCAAATGTTCTTTTAGATATTTCTACATTAGCTTTTTTAGCTAAATCATTTTCCGGCATCCATCCTACAGATAATAATAAACTATCACAGTGAATTTTTTCACAACTTCCATCTATTATCTCTCCCTTTTCATTTAGCTTTGCTAAAGTTACTCCTTCTATTCTTTCTTTTCCCGTTACCTCTGTAACTATTGTAGAAAATTGTACTGGAATATTGAATTGATCTACTATAGCTCTTATACCCTCTCTATTAGCTTTTAAATTAGAAGATGATTCAACTATAGCCTTGATTTTAGCCCCCTCTAAAACAAGCCTTCTTGCAATAATAAGGGAAATATCTGATGTTCCAACCATTACTACTTCTTTTCCTGGAAGATATCCATGAATATTTACAAATCTTTGAGCTGTGCCTACAGTGTAAATTCCTGCAAATTTATTTGTTGCTATATTTATGTTTCCTGTAAATTTTTCTCTACTTCCATTAGCTAAAATAATAGTTTCTCCTTTAATATCAACTATTCCTTCATCTGGATTAACATAAGTTACAATTTTATCCTTATTTAAATCTAAAACCATTGAATTTAATTTATATTCTATTTCTAATTCATTTATTCTATCCATTAATAGCTGAGCATATTCTGGCCCTGTTACTGGAGAACTTAAAACTTTTTTACCAAAACCATTATGTATACATTGGTTTAATGTTCCTCCTAAACTTTCTTCTCTTTCTAGGAGTAAAACTTTATCTATTCCATTTTCTTTAGCGGCGATAGCTGCTGCCATTCCAGCTGTTCCTCCACCTATTACCACTATATTATATTTTAACAAAATTATCACTCCACTCTTAAAAAATCTACACAATGACATTTTATCACATCACTATAATTGCTAAAAGCCTTAATTGATTTAGTAAAGCTTATTATAAATCTACTAAAACTATTTTATTTTAATAGAAAAAGTTAAATATAATTAATTATTAATTTTTTGTAGATAATATAAATATCCATTAATTTTTCTTTAAAGAAAGGAGATTTTTATATGACTAATAAAAAGAGTAAAAATAAAAAAAATAATAAAAAGCATATAAATCACAATCCAGTAATTGAAAGTGTAAAAGCTAATTTTGGAGAACCTAAAGCTAAAATATACGATCCTAATGATTTTAAAATTTAAATATTATATTATTTAGATTGTAGTATTTTAAGACTTCATAATTTAAAACCTATCATTTTTCTATAAAAATTTATAAAGGACTTATTTAATTTTTATAATAAATAAGTCCTTTATATAATCTTTTTAAATTTTTATATTTATATTTTATTATTTTCTTTAATGTATTTTTTATTTGTAAATTAAGTATTATAGCTACTTTTATAAATATAATAGTAGATTATTTTTCTTCTTTAAATATTCTAAAAAGATCTTTAAATTTTAGACGATTTCCATTATGAAGTATTGCCACTGAATATACTTTTTGTGTAAATATAATTAAAATCACTATAAATACAACAATTATAGCTAATGAAGCTAAAGTTTCACTTATTGGTATATTGTTTGAAACTAACATTGCTGGCACATAAAATGGTGATGCAAAAGGTATAAATGTTGCAAGTTTAACCATTAAAGGTGCATTACTAGATAATGCTATTATTGCTATATAAAATCCTACAACTCCTAACATTGATACTGGCATCATAGCCATATTTAAATCTTCCACTTTACTTATTGTAGATCCAGCTAAAGAATTGCATAAAGCATAAACTGTATATCCTAAAATAAAAAATAATATTATAAACAATACATCTAATGGTGATACTGATGAAAAAATAGCAGATAAGTTTATTGTAGTAGCTGAACTATTAATAAACTTTTTGACCAGTATTCCACTAACACTATATGATAATAGAGATATAATTATAATTGATAAAAACTGTATTAAAGCAAGAACTCCCATAGCCACACATTTTCCAACTATAAGTTCTGCTGGCTTTAAAGATGTTAAAAGCAGCTCCATGACTCTTGAAGTTTTTTCAGAAACTATTGAGCTAGCTACCCAATATCCATAAAAATATATAATATAAAATAATATTATTGATATTACTGTTGGAAGTATCATTTTTGCTATTTTTTCTTCTATACTGTTTTCTTTTTCACCTGCTACTATAAGTTTATTTTCAATAGGTCTTTTTATTTCTTTTATTTCATTAGGTGAGATACCTAAACTTTCTAATTTTGATGATTCTAAAACAGAATTTAAACTTGACATAAATATGTCTGCATCTTTATTTGTCACTAAATCTTTTTTAGGTGGCTTAACTAAAGTTAAAGTATAATTATTATCATTTTTATCAATTTCCACATAGACTTCACTATTTTCTGTATTCTCAATTTTTTCATTTAAAACTTTATCACTTTCTTTAGTCTCTTTAAATGTAATATCAGGGAAAATAGCTTTCATACTATCTAAAAAATTTAAATTAGAATTATTTTTATAATAAACTTCTTTTATTTTAACTTCATTTTTTATTGTTTTTTCACTTTTATTACTATTAGAGTTTATTGCAGGTATTATATTTATAAGTGATACTCCTATAAATACCATAACCATAATTATAATAGTAGATATCTTATAAGATTTAGTTTTCATAAGTTGCACTATAGTAAAATTAAATACTTTAGTAAAATTTTTTAAATTCATATTAATTACCTACCTTTTCTATAAATATTTCATGTAAGGTAGGCTCTCTAAGTTCAAACTTTATAATAGAAACTTCTCTTTTTAATAACAATTTTAAAAACTCATTAGCTTCCTTTTCATCTTTTATCTTAAATATATATTCTTCTATATTTTTATCTACAAGTGTCATATTACTCTCTTTAATAATATTTGAAATGTCACCATCACATTTTAATATAAGATTACTCCTACCATAACTTTTCTTTATATCTGATAAATTTCCTTTAAGCACAGTTTTTCCATGATCTAGTATAACTAAACTTGTACAAAATTCTTCAATAGTACTCATTTGGTGACTAGACATTATAATATATTTTTTCTTTTCTATCTCTTCTTTTATTATTTCCTTAAATAAATCTGTATTTACAGGGTCAAGTCCACTTAAAGGCTCATCTAAAATTAAAATATCAGGATCTGATATTAATGCTGCTATAAATTGAACTTTTTGTTGATTTCCCTTTGAAAGTTGCTCTGCTTTTTTGTTTTTGTGTTCAGTTATTTGAAGTTTTTCAAGCCAATAATCAATTCTTTTTTTTGCTTCCTTTTTAGATACTCCTTTAAGCTCTGCAAAATAAATTAATTGATCTATTATAGTAGATTTATTATAGATTCCCCTTTCTTCTGCAAGATACCCTGTAGAAATTTTATTTGGGCTATATTTTTCTCCATTCCAAGTAATATTTCCTCCATCTTTTTTAAGCATTCCGAGCATCATACGAATTGTAGTTGTTTTTCCCGCTCCATTAGTCCCCAATAATCCAAATACCCCTGGCTCATCCATAGCAAAGCTTAAATCATCAACTGCTATAAAATCTCCATATCTCTTTACTAAATTTGATACTTTAATAGCCATTTTTAATGTCATTCCCCCTTAAATGTTAAAAAATCATAATAATAAATATAATTTTTTAATATTATAAATCTTATTTATATAATATAATATTATATTTTATCATATAAATATCATATTTTTCCATGTATTTCTTATTAAGATTTACTTAAATACTAAGCAATATATTAAATTTACCTTATATATATTTTTTAGAATTGCTATTATAAGATTATATCCATACACAAAATAATTTTATTTAACTATTTAATATATTAAAAAATATTATAAATATATTTTTTACTTATACCACTTTATATTCTAGTAAAAATAAAAAAGAGTGATTAAATCACTCTATCTAAGTTAATTTATTTTTATAATAAATAATATAAACTAAATTTTTTAATTTAATATTATAAACCAAAAGCTTTTTTTACGTTTTTACTATAACTTCTACTTACTGGAATATCTTCATCATTTCCCTTTACCTTTATTAAATATGTACTATTTACATAAGGTAAAATTTTAGTTACATAATCTAAATTTACTATATAATTTCTATGACACCTTATAAAATTAAAGTCTTCTACCCTTTTTATTATTTGATAAAAGGTTTCTTCTATTATATATTCCTCATCCTTTGTTATTATGTAAGTATTTCCATCCTTTAAAACGAAATATAAAATTTTGTATAAATCTATTAATATTAAACTATTATTTTTTTTCACTGGTATTTTATTTACTTTTTTAATTCTTCCTATAGACTTATTATTTTCTTTTTCAAGAAGTCTATCTAAAGTCATTTCTATTCTATTTTTAGAAAAAGGCTTTAATATATAATCTTTAGCTTCTATTTCAAAAGCTTTCGTTGCATATTTATCATAAGCTGTAACAAAAACTACATTTATATCCTCACTTATTTCTTTTATCTGCTCTGCAGCAATAAATCCATTAAAATCCGGCATTGATATATCTAAAAATACCACATCAGGATTAAGTTCATTCATATCATCTATAGCAGTTTTAGCACTTGTGTACTTTCCAATTACTTCTACCTCTTCATGTTGAGTAAGCACGTACTCTAATTCATCTATGGCAATTTTTTCGTCATCGATTATAACCACTTTTAACATTTAACTATCCCCTTATTAAAAAATTGTTTTAATAGCATCTATTAAAGCTTCATCATTAAAAGGTTTTTGCATATAGAAATCAACTAACTCTAAGATATTATTATCATGTTTTATACCTGTTATTAAAAATATCTTTATTTTTTTATTCTCTTCTCTTAGTATCTTGCAAACATTTTCCCCTAAAATGTCAGGAAGCTTTGAATCAATTATTAAAACATCTATATTTTCATTTTGTATAATATCTAAAGCCTTATGTCCATTTTCTGCTTCCAGTATTTTTATCTTCTCTTCAAATTCCTCTTCAAGTATCTCTTTAATTAAAAGCCTTGAAAACTTTTCATCATCTGTTACTAAAATATTTATCATTTATATCTCCTAACTTATTCTGATATTATCTTAAATTTTATAGATATATCATCTAAATCATACTTTAAACAGTAATTACATTGTTCAGTCTGTTTTTCTACCAAACTAATAAAGTCACTTTTTAGATATAATTTATTAAAATATTTATTTAAAGATTCATTAAATATTATATCTACATCAAGTTTGACTATATTATTAATATTTCTTAAGTAAATATATATATTACTATCTAATTGCTTTAATATATTAGATCTAAATCCCAAAAAAATAATATTTGCAATTAACCCTTTAGGAATTACTATTTCATCTAAGCAATCTATGCAGACTTTAATGTCCCTATCAAACCTAATATTTTCTATATTTATATAATTTTCTACACTTTCTATCTCTTCAGAAGCTAAAATATTGTATTCTTTTTTAAATAATAGATAATTTAATATATTTGAAAAGCTAACTAATAAATCTCCTGCATTCTTAGGATCTACCCTACAATAATATTTTATTGTATTAATAGAGTTAAATATAAAATGAGCCTTATCATCTAATATTTCTATATCCTCTTTTATTTTTAAAATTCCATCATTAATTTTCTTTTCTTTCACATAAATTTTTACAACTAAAACTAATGAAATTATACTTATTATAATCAACATAGTTTTATTAAAAATCCCATTTAAAATTATTATTAAAGATGCTAAATTTAAAATTATTAAAAACCAAAGTTCTTTTTGTTTTGCACAAAAAGAACTTTTTCTATTTATGCACTTCATAATCTTCATATATTATATTTTCTTTTCCATATAAGTATTCTGGATCACCATAAATCACAGTTTTACTTTTATATGCATTTTCTTTTACATCTTTAATCTTTTCAATAATTTCCGTTGATTTTAAATCTATTTTTTCTTCATTATCTTTAACAGTATTAACTATATATTTACTTATTTTATCTCCAAACTCAATTGATGACTTTTCAATTTTATTTTTCTTAATTTTATTGTCCTTATCTAAAACATTAGAAATAGTATTAATAGCAGTTCCACTGCCTCTTATAATTATCTCCGTTGATAATCCAAGTATTTCCCCCATAAAAGTACACACTTTTCCTAATTTAATCATATTGCCTCACCTCTTAATGGTTTTACAATCTTTAATCCTTTTGAAATAATTTTAAAGTTTAATTCATTACTTTCAACTATTTCACCATCTATATTCACTATAAGTTTTTCTTTGCTAGATACTAAAATTGATTTTCCTTTTAAATAATCTATTTCTTCAACAGAATATGTATGTTCACCTTTAATTACTTTTTTTAAACTTTTTAACAACTTAAAAATTGATACTTGTTTTATAAGATAAATTTCAAATAATCCATCATCAATTTTAGCAAAAGGTGCTATAGGTATTCCCCCTCCGTAATATTTCCCATTAGCTACTGCTAAAAGTAAGATTCTGTCTTTTATTAATTTATCGTCAATTTTTATTTCTATATTTATAGGCTTAAATTTAAATATTGTAGTTATAATGGATATAAAATATGCCATAGGTCCTGATATAAATTTTTTCTTTTTATAAAATTTAGAATTATTAACTACATTAGCATCAAATCCTATAGATGAAATATTTACAAAGAATCTAGTATTTACCTTGGCTAAATCTATAATTTTATCTTCTCCATTTATAGTATTAAATAATATATTATCATCATCTAAATTTTTAACTATTGTTCTTATAAAATCATTTCCAGAACCAGCTGGAATTATTGCCAAACTACTATTAGAATTAATTATACCATTTAAAATTTCATTTAATGTCCCATCTCCACCTATAGAATATACTCTATACTGTGATTTTTTAGTATATTCTTTAACTATCTCTGTAGCATGACCTTTATATTTTGTTATTTCTATAATATATTTTTCATCTCTTTCATTAAATATTTCTTTTATATTTTCTACATATTTTAATGTTTTTCCTTTACCTGCCATTGGATTTATAATAAATAAGTGATTCATAAATGTCTAAATTCTCCTAAACTTATTAAAACTTGTTTAAAATTATAATAATATAATAATATTTTTTATTCAATTGATTAAAATAAAAAACTCTCTAGTAAACATTGTCAAAATACATACTAAAGAGTTCTTTATATTATGAAACATAAAATTATAATATTATTTTATAATTTTATTGTATTACTAGCATTATTCATAACTTCCACGATAGTATACATATTAGTTATTTCACCAATTGCAAGCTTATCTTTTAATCCATAAAAATCTAGGCAAGTACCACAACATAATATTTCTACACCTTTTTCTTTTAATGTGTTTAATGATTCTACTGTTTCTTCTCCTTCAATTGCTAATTTTACCCCTCCATTAACCATTAAAAGATGTGTAGGTAATTTATCACTTTCAGAAAGAGCATATAAATAGCTTTTCATTAAAGTTGTTCCTAACTTATCATCACCACTTCCAAACTTATCAGATCCTAATAAAACAATAAAATTGTTTTTGTTATTATTTTTTTCTTCTGCTTCACCATTTTTTTCTAATTGTATTTTAAAAATTCCATTTTCCTCAATAACACTAGATTTCAAACCATTAGATGATGCTAACTTTAATACATTATTCTTTGCTATCTCATTATCTACTAATACTTCTGCCTTACCTTTCTCAATTGAAGTGAAATACTTTTTAGTGTTAATAACTGGTTGAGGACAAGCCAATCCTCTGCAATCTATTATATCCATAACACTTCCCCCTTTATTTAATAAAATATTATACTATTTAAATTATAACACCATATTACAATTATTAATACACTCTATAGATATTAACTATTATTAATCTTCTTTTTTAATTGTTATTGATTTTCAATTCGTTTGATTTATTTTTTAGATTATAATATAATTTAAACCATCAAATTAATATACTAAATAAAATGGAGGTACTTCTATGGACATAAAAGGTAGTTTAAGCAAAATGTCTAATTTTATAACACAAAAATTAGATAAAAATGCTTTACTTAGAACAGGATTTTTATTGCTTACACTAATATCCTTAACCTTAAAAAGTATTTATTTTCTTGGATTTTCCCTAAGTAAAAGTGCTTATAATTTTAATTTCTATTTAGGTTATGAAAATGCTAAACCTTATTTACTATTTTATATAGCTTTTATAGGATTATTTTTAAGCTTTTATTTTCTTTTTAAAGGTAAAGGTAGATATATATATTTGCTTATTATAAATATAGTTATTACATTCCTTATAATAGTGGATATTTGGTATTTTAGAGGCTTTTATACTATGCCTTCTATATTAATAGTAACTCAGACTGCAAATCTTGATAATATGAGTGGTGCTATTTTTTCAATGATTAGTAGTTTTGACTTCTTATTTATAATAGATTTTATAATTTTAATTATTTATCTAGTTATATTTAGGAAAGCATTTAAAAAAGTAAAAACAAATTTTATTGGCTTTATAGTAACTTTTTTACTTTGTTTAGTATACGTTGGATATATTCCCTTCAATTTATATGTCTTAAAGAATGAAAACGTACAAAATGGGTGGTTATTTGGAAACTATGATCCAACTGATACTGCTAAATTCTTTTCACCAGTTGGATATCATATAATAGATGCAATAAGCGTTTATAAAGATTCAAAACCTCTTAATTTAACTGAACAGGATAAAAAAGAAATAGATAAATATTATGAATTAAAAAATGAAAATTTACCGGATAATGAGTATAAAGGTATCTTTAAAGGTAAAAATTTAATTGTACTTCAAGTAGAATCTTTAGAAAGCTTTGTTATAGGACAATCTGTTCAAGGACAAGAAATTACTCCAAATATAAATAGAATTTTAAAGAATTCTCTTTATTTTCCTAATATTTTTGAGCAGGTTAATGAAGGTACAAGCTCCGACTCAGATTTAATGGTTCATACTTCAATGTTTCCAATTACAAAGGGTAGTACTTTCTTTAGATATCCAAATACAACCTATAACTCATCACCTAAAATATTAGCAAAGGAAGGATATACATCTGCTGCTATGCATCCTGATAAAGGTAGTTTTTGGAATGTAGCTAATGCATTAAAAGGTGGAATAGGATTTGAACAATTCTACGATTCTCATGATTGTGTACAAGATGAAATAATCGGTCTTGGATTAAGTGATAGAAGCTTTTTAAAGCAATCTGCTGAAAGAATGAAAACTTTAAAGCAACCTTTCTATAGTTTTGTTGTAACTTTAACTAGCCATGGTCCTTTTGATTTACCAGAAGAATATAATGAATTAAAGCTTACTGGTGAATTGAATGATAATGTCTTAGGTGGTTATTTTAAAAGCATAAATTATACTGATAAACAAATAGGAATGTTTTTAGATATGTTAGACAAAGAAGGTCTTTTAGATAATACAGTTGTAGCAATTGAAGGAGATCATACAGGAGTTCATAAATATTATAATGATAAAGTAGAAACTTTAAAAAATCCTGAATCTTGGTGGTTAGATGATGGTAATCATGTTGTTCCTTTAATTATTTATTCAAAAGACTTAAATGAAGGTAAAAAATTTGACGTAATAGGTGGTCAAATTGATATAATGCCAACTTTACTTTACTCCTTAGGAATAAATAATGATGAATACTTTAATACAGCCTTAGGTAGACCTCTTTTAAATACAAACCGTTCTTTTGCTATTGTAAAAGGAAAGTTTAAGGGAACTCCACCAGTACCAGAAGCGGATCAAAAAAGTTTCCTTGAAATCAATGAACTATCTGAAAAAATGATAAAATCTAACTACTTTAAAAATGTTAGAGGTATGAATTAACATAAAAGTAACTATTAAATTTATTGTTCTTCTTTCAAAAAATACTATAAAATCAATATAATAAAAAGGAAGTGAATAATTATAATTCACTTCCTTTTTAAAGTTAAAATATTTATACAGTTTATATTAATTGTTATTAATAAAAAATTTATTCCATCTATCTACAAAATCTCCATTAGCCCATTCTGCCATAATAATACTCTCATCCTTATTAAGCTTTATTTTACTTAAAGGTTCTCCTGTTATCTTTCCTTTTAATATCTGATATATATATATATATTCTTTATTAGCAATTAATATTATTCTTCCATTAGGAGAAGTATATGCATCTATTGCTGATGGAAGGATATCCTTAATAGTATTCCAAGTAACATATAGCCTATCGTAATTTACTAACTTTTTAGGTGGTAGATATTCTATGTTAAAATCTCTCTGTTCATTATCTAACCCTTCAGCCTTCCCTTTTAAAATCCAATGTCCATTCTTCCTAATCATTGTATAATTTTCATAGTTTAAATTATCATTATTAAATTTTACCTTTTGCTCTTCGGGAAGTAAATTTATTGATAAGTCATAAGAATCTTTAAAAGCCTTTTTCGCATTGTCTCCTAATAAAGTTCCTATATCAATTCCATTACTAACCTGAAGATTATCTACAGGTAGCATTTTATAAGAGTTATATTTTCCTTTAAAGTCATCTCCTGTATAATATTCTGTAGCTATATAGTCATTTCCAACAAACATAATTTCTTCATAATGATTTATGTTTTCTTTATTATTAAATTCATTATTATATTTATTTTCACCATTCTTTTTTTCTTTAGCTTCTGGAAATTCATATAACTTTCCATCCTTTTTATTTTCCTCTACTTTTACTTCCCAAAATCCTTTCATTCTAGGTAATAAAATATTTTCTCTCTCATGTATATCATTAAGCTTTCCATTAGAAAAAGAAATCCATAAAGTTCTATATTTAACATTAGAATAAGTGCCATCTTCATTTACAGTTCTTGGTGTTTTTAACCCTAAGTATAATCCTGTAGGCATATCATAAGATGTGTCTACTACTTTATCCTGTTCCTTTACATCATTATTTATTTTATTGGTATCAGCTTTTTCACTTTCATTAGATACTTTTTTTACCCAATAAATAACTCCATTATAAAATAAGTAACCTTCTTTGTCGTTACTTAAAACTAATTCGCAAAATCCATTACCAGAATCAGAAATTAAAACTGCCTCTACCTCTTTATCTTCTATATTATATTTATTTATATCAGCCTTATATTCATGTAAAAAATAATACTTAGAATTTACTACCTTTAGTTTATATTTAGGCATTGTAAAATAAATTTCACCAATTCTCACCACATCTTCTCCAAAGGATACATTACTATTAATTAGTTTATCTGACTCTTTTTTATCTGCAATTCTTTCATCAATTATTTGATATTTATATATATTCCAAATCCCTGTTATAGCATTGTTTTTTACTTCAGGAGGTACTATTTTTCTTCCGGTATCTTCTATCTTTTTACATCCAATTAGATTTATAAAAGTAAAAATTATTATAATACTGATGATAAATATTCCCTTTAACTTTTTTATCATATTTTATCTAACCTCTATTCTTTGTTATAGGTAGCATAACTATAACTTCTGTTCCTTGATTTATAACACTTTTTATTTTAAAATTACCATTATGATATTTAATAATTTCATCACAAATAGATAATCCTATACCATTTTGAGATTTTGAATTTTTACCCTTATAAAACTTTTCTTTTACCTTTGGTAATTCTTCCTCTGAAATACCACATCCATTATCTTTTATTACTATATTTATATAATTATCATTCTTATAAACCTTAAAAAAAACAGCTCCATTTTCCTCTGTAAATTTAAAAGCATTATCTAATATATTGATAAATACTTGCTTTAATCTATCACCATCACCAGTTATATTAGGTAAATTTTCTTCAAATTCTACCTTAAAACTAATTTTTTCTCTTTCAGCTCTTAATGAAAAATATACATTTATATATTGAAGTAATTCATTTAAGTTAATTTCTTCATCTTTAAACTGTATTTTGCCAGATATAAGCTTTGAAAAATCTAGTAATTCTTCAACCATCGCTGCTAATCTATCAGTTTCTTTTTCAATTATATCAAATCCAGTTTTAAGCATTTCTTTATCTGTAAAATCATTATTTAAAGTTATAGCCCATCCTTTTATAGCTGTTAAAGGGGTTCTTAATTCATGTGATACAGATGATATAAACTCATTTTTTAAATTCTCTCTTTTTAATATTTCCTCAGCCATATAATCTAGAGTTTCTGCTAATTTACCTATTTCATCTTCTTTAAATTTATGATTTGTTCTAACAGTTAAATCTCCCTTAGCCATCTTTTCTGCTACTTTAGTAACAGATTTTATAGGATTTATTATTCCCTTAGCTAGAAAATAACTTAACATTATACTTATAATCATTACCATAATGCCTATTATAGTAAAGACTATAGTTATGCTTCTTACAGATTTATTTACCTCTTTTAAAGATGTAATATACCTTAAAACTCCAACTACTTTATCTCCAGATTTTAAAGGATATGCTACAGATAATACTTCATTGCTATCATAACTAACCTTTCCAATCCATCTTCCCTGTTGTGCCTTTAAGGCCTTTTTTACATCTGAAGTTTCTACAAAATCATTCTCTTTAACACCTAAAGAATCTAATAACAGTTTACCGTGAGAGTCAATTATTTGAACTTGAGCATTAGTTTGCTTCCAAAATACATCTACATTATCATAAATATTTTCAACTAATGATGATGATGAAAAATATCTATCATAAAAATTGGCTGATACTTTAATTTGATTTACTAACAATGCTTCAGTACTATCATAAAAATATCTTTGAATAAATATTATAAATAACACTTCTAAAAGCATTATTGTAGAAAAAATTATAAGCAAAAAATTAATAATTAATTTTGTTTTTATGCTCTTCATTCTCCAACCTATTTTCTCCATCTATACCCTGTTCCCCAAACTGTTTCTATATATTTTGGTTCTGATGCATTATCCTCTATCTTAGCTCTAAGTCTTCTTATATTAACATCTACAATTTTAGGATCTCCAAAAAAATCTATTCCCCATACTAAGTTTAAGAGTTCATCTCTACTAAAAGCCTTCCCTGGATTCTCCATAAATATCTTCATAAGTAAAAATTCCTTTGGCGTAACATCTATTTCAGTATCATTTTTATATAATAATTGAGAGTATAAATCTAATATAAATTTTCCATTCTCTATTTTATTATTATCGCCATTTATTCCATCAATTCTTCTTAGTAAAGCCTTAACTCTTAAAGTAACCTCTATAGGATTGAATGGTTTTATAACATAATCATCTGCCCCATATTCAAGTCCCATTATTTTGTCCATATCTTGACCCTTAGCTGTAAGCATTATTATTCCCATTTTAGGAAATTCCTTTCTAAGCCTTTCACAGACTTGAAATCCATCTATTCCTGGAAGCATAATATCTAAAATAGCTACATCTGGTTTTTCCAATAAAGCTTTTCTTATACCATCTTCTCCATTATCAGACTCAATTACAATAAAATTATTTCTTTCAAAATTTATTTTTAAAAAAGCTCTTATGCTATCTTCATCTTCTACTAATAATATCTTGCTCATAAGTATAAATACCTCCTATTTATAAAATGAAAGTTATTAAAACTAGCATCACCTTATATTTTATAATATAAAATTAGAGAAGTTAATAGTTTATTTTACCTCTATTAACTTCTCTTCATTGTCTATTTTTTATTTTAAAGTTTTAAATTCATATCCTAAAGATTTTAAATAATTTATTACATCTTGAAGAGCTTCTGCTGTAGTTTCTTTACCATAAGTATCATGCATTAAAACTACTAATCTATCAGGCTCTCCGTTTTTTTCATTTACTTCAGTCTTAACTCTCTCTGCTAATTGTACAGGTGTTCTTTTTTTGCCTTCTGCATCCCCTGTTAAAGAGTTCCAATCAATATATAAATATCCCTTTTCCTTAAGAACCTTATCTACTTCTTTAGTTCCTTTCCAAGACATATGACCTCCTGGAAATCTAATAACTCTTGAATGGAAGTTTTCTCCTAAAACATCTCTCATCATTTGATCATTTTTCTCTACTTCGCCCATGAAATTTTCTACATTAACTACTCTTCCTGGATATAATTTTTTATAATTATGAGTTACTGTATGATTTGCTATTGCATGTCCTTCTTTAATAGTTCTTTTTAAAAGCTCTTTAGATTCATCTCTATCTAAAGAATTTCCTACAATAAAGAAAGTTCCCTTAATTTCATTTTCTTTTAATATATCTAAAATCTTCGGTGTAACAGTAGTAGATGGACCATCATCAAAAGTTAAAAATGCTATTTTCTTTCCGTCTACTTTATATTTACCTTTTGTTAATACATCTTCTACTTCTGTTGCATCATAAGCATACTTATCCCCTTCAACAGTAACATTAGAACCTTTTATTATTTCATCAGGTTTTGGTTCCTCTTTTTTTATATTCTCTGCAGCTAAATTCTCTTCTTGAGATTTTTTTTCTACAGTTTGTATATCTTTCTTATTTTTATTTATAGCAAATTTTGCTACACCAAATATAGCTACTAAAATTAAAAAACAAAGCACTATTAAAGTTCTTCTTTTTCTATTTCTTTGCCTTATATATGTATTCTTTTTCTTATTCATTATTTACCTCCCTAAAGCTTGTCTCACATATTAATAATATGTCATTTAATTTCATAATTTGTTACAAAAACATAAAATTTATATGGAAAATTAATAACATAATTAAATTATATAAATATATAAAAAAACACCAGTAAAAATTACTGATGCAAATATCAAATTGGCTCCGCAGAGAGGATTCGAACCTCCAACCTATCGGTTAACAGCCGAGTGCTCCACCATTGAGCTACTGCGGAATATATTTAGTTCAGAGTGTTCTCTGAAAATTGCACATAAGTTTTATTGGTCAAGCCCTCGATCTATTAGTATCAGTCAACTGAACATGTTACCATGCTTACATCTCTGACCTATCAACCT